>JBDGPU010000104.1:0-16403 GCA_042219525.1 Halopenitus sp. | reverse complement strand
CGAGCAGCGCGAGCGCTCAGCGGCTGGGGCTTTCTGGGCATGCTGAGTGGTGTCGATGCCGACACCACCTGACTTCATTTATAAGTGAACCCGCTTAGAGGCTGGAGGTTTCTTCACATACCCGGTGGCGTCGTTCGCAACAACCACTCAACCGGTGTTCACTTATAAATGAGGACAGCCGAATCCAAAAATTTCCACCAACACAACCGACAATCGCTATTTCTCTTCGACGTGCCGGACCTTTGTCGCAACGCCCCGCGTCGAGTCGGCCATCTCCGGGCCGGACATCTGCGCGCGGCCGATGGCGAAGGCTTTCGGGCCCTGGACGACGACCTCGTCGCCGACGCGGATGTCGTCGTCGGCGTCGACGACGCCCGGCGCGAGTACCGAGCCGTGGGGGACGAAGCCATCGATTTCGACGGTCTTGGTCGGGGCGTCGCTGTCGACCCAGCGGCGCCCGCCTTCGAGCGTCATCGAGAGGATGCCGTAGGTTGGCACCATCGTCGCGAGCTGCTCGCTGTCGTCGCCGGCGGGCCCGTCCCAGGCCTGGAGCTTGGGGTAGCGCCCCGTGACGTGGATCCGGTCTTCGAACAGCGCGTCGCCGGCGCCCTCGCCGAACTGGTAGTCGGCGAGCGCGCGGACGGTGTTGTGCTGGCGCTCGCGTTTGCTGTAGGCGGCCTCGCCCTCCAGCGCGTCCGCGAGGTTCGCGAGGGAAGCGTCCGTCGTCGGGTGGGACTCGCAGGTGTACTCGAACGGCACGTCGACCTCGTCGGCGACGCGCTCGCAGATCTCCTGGTAGCCGTCGCCCGGCACGTGCGCGATGACGCGGGGGTAGTCGTTGCGTTCGAGGTAGCGCTGGAGCACCTCGGCGACGAAGTCGATCTCCTCGGCGGACCACTCGCCGGTGACCACGGAGTCGTAGTGCTGGGCGGGGTAGGTCGTTTCCAGCTCCTGGGGAACGACGCCAATGGGCGAGGTCATCGAGACGACGTGGCCGCGCCACTGGATCGCGTCGTGGAACTGGCGGTGACTCTGGGAGTCGCTGTACGGCTTCGTGGCGGAGCAGGGCACGAGGACGAGCGGCGCGTCGAACCGGTTCTCGTACCGGCTCGTCACGCGGTCGGCGAACCGCTGAATCTCGACGCGTCGGATGGAGTCCTCCGTCGCCGCGGTCAGCTCGTTGTTGCGGACGAGCGGCGTGCGCTCCTCCATGTAGCTCCACTCCTGGTCGAACTCGCGGAAGGCGGCCGTAAGCCACTGGTCGTGGCGGGCCTGCCCCTCGATGTAATCGCGGAGGCGACCGTTCCGGACGCGCTCGCGCACGCGACGGAGTTCGGCCCGCAGCGCGTTGACGTTATGCTCCGCGCAGTCCTCGCGCGTGAACTCCGAGCGCGGCTTCGCGCAGGCCGGACAGGCACAGGGGAGCTCCTCCAGGTCCTCGAGGAAGAACTCGCCGTCCGTGTTGAGGTAGAATCCTTCGGCACCCTTCACGCGGGCCTTCGCCTCGTCGACGAGGTCGACGCCGGCGTAGACGAGCGTCGCGACGTTCGAGGGGGTGGCGACGCCCGAGAGCATCAGCGCGGTGTCGGCCGGGAGGCCCTCCTTCGCGCTGATGATGGCCTCTTTCAGCCCGGCACCGTGCCCGACGAACCCCTGGGCGTCGGAGAGCACGTAGGCGTCGGCGCCGACGTCGACGGGGTCCTCGGAGGAGACGACGGCGGCCGCGGGGAAGTCCGTCTCCGGCTGATCGACGCGGAACGATTCCTGGACCTCCTCGCGGGTGCCGGCCGGGAACGCGCGATGGGGGAGGACAGTCAGCGACGAGTCGTCGCCCTCGGGAAACTCGCGCTCGGCGGCCCAGAGGCTGCCGGCGTCCTCGAGGAATGGGTCCGCGAGCGCCGGCGTCGTCACCGGCTCGTCGAGCCGCAGCTCGCCCAATCGGGCGGCCGCGTCCCGCTCGTGAACCTCGAAGTAGTCGGTCATACTACCTATCGCAGGGGGATGCTGAATTCACTTACGTTCCGCGGGTCCCGTCGTCGACGGTCGTGGCCGTCTATCCGGCGCCGCCTGCCCCCCATCCTGTTCGCCTACCTCACCCATCTTGTTCGCCTACCTCACCCATCCTGCGTCGCCTACCTCACCCATCCTGCGTCGCCTACCCGCGCCTATCCCGTGCCGCGCTCCTCGGACCCGTTCTCGCCCGTTCCGCTCGCAGTTCGGACCGTGTCGAGCAGCCGCTGGAACTGGGGGCGGCCGCCGTCCTTTCGGAAACACGCCGTCACGCCGCCCTGCTCCGCTTCTGCGGTGAGCTCCTCGTCCAGGTAGGCCGTGTACAGGACGAACTCGACGTCTGGAGCGACCTCCTGGACCGCGGCGTTGAGTTCGAGCCCGTCGGTGTCCGGCATGTCGTAGTCGCTCACGATGCAGTCCACGTCGGCCGCCTCGTCCTCGAGATAGTCGAGAACGTCGTCGGGATCCGTCACCGTCGCGAGCACTGAGACGCCCTCCGCCCGGTCGAATCGGTCGGCAATGAGCTCCGCGTACCCGGGCTCGTCGTCGACTACAATTACGCGACTCGACTGCATTATTACACCCACATGCAGCGCGTGTTTAAATAGGCAACCCCTCGCACCTCCGCCCGGAGTCGATTCAGCGTCTCCTGACACGAGCCGGCGGCGGTGTTCGAGGGGTCGGCGGGAAGCTACTCGACGAGGCCGGCAGTAATTAGTCGCAGAGGTCGACAGCGGCTATTCGTCGAGGTCGGCGAGATTCTCCACGTCGAGCGTTGTCGGGAGTTCGGCGAGCGCGGCGTCAGCCCAGTCGTCGTGCGCGAGCGTCACGTCGGCCTCGGGATGCTCGGTGACGAGCCGGGCGACGCCCTCCGCGGCTGCGGTTTCGGCGGCGACGTCGGTTCGGTCGGGGACCTCGGCCGTGAGCGGGTACGTCTCGCCCAGCGCGCGCGGATACGGGCCGAACGGCGGTGTCACGCGCCAGACGGCGTCGTAGTCGTGCTCGGATGGCGCTTTCGACTCGGAGAGAAGGAGCGAGTCCGGGACGGACAGTCGGTCGAGACGGTCGTGGTGCCGCTGGACCTCGGGGCGGCGCGCCGACTCGTGGGAGGTGTAGAAGAACGTCCCCTTGGAGACGGCGTCCTGCGCTTCGAGCTGGTCGGCGTGGTCGAGCAGGGCGCGGTAGCCGTCGAGCATTGCGGGATGCCCGCGGGCGCGACGCTCGACGAGTTCGAGCAGCGACCCCGAGCGGAGCGCCTGTTTCACACGTCGGAGTTCCTCGTAGGTCACATGGAGGTTGTGCTCCGCCAGCAGTCGCTCGCGCTCGTCGGGGTCCTCGGCGCGGACCTCCGCTGGGGTGTAGTCCGCGCAGATGGGACAGGAGCAGGGGAAGTAGTCCAGCTCCTCGAGGTGTTCCGTGCCGGCGACGGTGAGATAGCGACCGTCGCGAGCCATCAGCGCGTATGCCGCGGAGTCGAACAGGTCACAGCCAGCGGCGACGGCCAGCGCCATCATCATCGGGTGGCCGGCGCCGAACAGGTGGACAGGGCAGTCCGCGCCGAGGCCGCGCTTCGCGCCCATCACCACGTCTACCATGTCGGCGTAACGGTAGCTGTTGAGCATCGGGACGACGGCGCCGATCGGGAACACGTCCAGGTCCGTTGCGGCCGCCTGCTCGCCGGCGCGCTCGCGGAGGTCCGGGTACGTCGACCCCTGCACGGGCGCGTTGACGAGCATGTCGCCCGTGTCGATCGCCTCGGCGTCGGCGAGGGCCTGCTGGGTCGTTTCGAGTTCCCGCTCGGCCTGCTCGTAGTCGACGTCCGGCGGCGTCGGGATGTCGACCGGCGTGCCGATGTCGCTGCCGATGGCGTGTTGAAACTCGATGATCTCGCTGGTGGTCACGTTGATCTCGCCGTACTCGGCCAGCTGGAACGAGCCCGAGTCGGTCATGATCGCGCCGTCGAAATCGAGCATCTCGTGGAGCCCCTCGTCGAGGGCTCGCTCGCGGACGTCATCGGTGCTCCGGATGATGTAGGAGTTCGTGATCAGGATCTCCGCGCCGAACTCGGCTTCGAGTCTCGACGGCTCGATCGTGAGCACGTTCGGGTTGACGACGGGAAGCAACGCCGGCGTCTCGACGGTGACGCCGGCCCTGGGGACCTCGAGCTCGCCGATGCGGCCCGCGACGTCGTGGTCCCGGATTTCGAAGTGCTCGCGCATGGGTGAACTGGACGTGGGTCGGCGGTAAGGGTTGTGTTTGGCAAGTGCGGTTATTCCATTGTACTGGCTAAATTGACTGTTTTGGTGGCGCTGGGAGCTTCGACTTATAAACTGTATATAAAGGTGCAGACGCTGCTATACTTGACAGCACCGCCAATTCCTCGAAAGCCCTCGGCCGCTTTTGCTTATAAACCGTATTTAAAGGTACAGACGCTGCTACACTTGACAGCACCGCCAACTCCTCGAAAGCCCTCGGCCGCTCGCGGTCGCTGAGCGGCATATCCACGGCTCTCCGCACCGCCCGCCGTGGATAGGGGCCGACTCAGCGACTCCCCTCCGGCGCGACCGGCACTCGCCCTTTCAGTCCGCCAGGACCGCGACAGCAACCGCGACTGCGACTGCGACCGCGACAGCAACCGCGACTGCGACTGCGACCGCGACAGCAACGGCAACAGCAACGGCTACCGCGACCCCAACAGCAACCGCGACAGCAACAGCGGACGCCGCTCGCGCGTTGCTCGCGCGCCGCCGGCGGCTGGTCAGTCGTCGCTGTCCTTTTTCAGTCGCCAGCGCTGGACGAACAGGTCGCGGACGTTGCCGTCGTCGTCGCGTTCGAAGCGGACTGGGACTTCGGCGCCTGCGCCGGAGGCGGTGTGGAAGGTGAGGTCGTCCGGGTCGAGGGAGTTCGGGACCAGCGTGAAGGACTGCTCGCCGAGGTCCGTCTCCATGTCGAGGGCCAGCGTGCCGCCCTCCCGGGTCACCTCCGCGGTCATAATGCCGTGGACCGATTCGTACGTCCCCGCGAGGGGGTCGAGTTTGGTATCGAGTGCGTAGCGCGGGACGGTAGCTTCGGGCTCTCTCCCGGTGGCGATGGCCAGGACCGCCGGCCCGACGTGCATCGGGTGCGGGTCCGCGCTCGTGTTGCACGCGAGCGCGACGCCGACCTCGGCGTCCTCGAGCCAGCCGAGGAACGCGGTGGCGACGCTGACGCTGCCGCCGTGGCCGACGAGAGTGTCGAACGCCTCGTCGTCCGTCGTCTCGTCGCTGGTTGCCCCGTCCTCGATCGCAGCGGAGCCGACGCCGAACGGCTGGCGCATCCAGCCGTAGCCGTAGCCTTGCCGGCTGCCGTCGAGGAACCGCTGGCGGGTCGCGTGCGCCTGGTGAGCCGTTTCGAGGGCGTCCTCGCCGACGACGCGGTCGCCATCGAGGTCGCCACCGCGTAGCTGCGCCCGGACGTAGCCCGCGAGTTCGTTCGCGGAGGAGACGATGCCGCCGGGGCCGTCGACGCGGTCGCCGAAGGGGAACCCGCCGGCGGTCAGCTCCTCGTCGTCCGGGTCACGGTAGTACGGCGTCGCCGCGTTGCCGTCGGCCTCGAAGGCGGCTTCGCTGTACGTCGTCCGGTCCATCCCGAGCGGCGTGAAGACGTGCGCGTCGACGTACTCGCGGAACGGGCGGCCGCTGACGGCCTCGACGAGGTCGGCGAGGACGGTGTAGCCCGAGTTGTAGTAGAAGAAGGACTCGCGGTCGGTGACGCGGTCCTCGGTCGTGTCTTCGAGCAAACGCGCGAAGTCGTCGCGGCTCGTCGACGGCGCGGTTGCGGGCGCGGCCCCGGTCCGGCGCGCGATCTGGGCGACGGCCATCCCGTCCGAGGGCATTCCGGAGGTGTGCGTCAACAGCTCGTGGATGGTGACGTCCTCTCCGTCGAAGCGGTCGACGTACTGGTTCACGGGGTCGTCGAGGTCGACCGCCCCGCGCTCGGCGAGCTGCTGGACGGCGAGGGCCGTGACGGACTTCGAGCAGGAGCCGATCCCGAACAGCGTGTCCGGCGTCGCCGGGTCGCCGGCTTCCAGGTCGCGGGCACCGTAGCCGGTCGCGTACTGGATCCCGTCCGGGTCGACGATGGCAAGGCCGGCGCCGGGCACGTCCGCGTCCGACAGCCAGTCGCTCACGAACGCGTCGATTCGACGCCGGGTGGAAGCATCGAGGGACATGCCCCGTTCGTCGTGGGCTCGGATTATGAACGTGTGCCCCGCGGCAGGCCGGCCCGGCCCCGATGCGCGGAGCTGGATTCTCAAACTTTATTAATTAATGGTCGCTGAGTTATTACATGACAGTCGTCAGCGTGTCGATGCCGGAGGAGCTGTTGGATCGCCTCGACCGGTTCGCGGACGAACACGGGTACACGGGGCGGAGCGAGCTCATTCGCGAGGCGTCGCGGAACCTGCTCGGGGAGTTCGAGGACGCCCAGCTCGAGGACCGCGACCTGATGGCCGTCGTGACGGTCCTCTTCAACTACGAGGAGACCAACGTCGAGGAGCGCATGATGCACCTCCGACACGAACACGAGGGCCTCGTCGCCTCGAACTTCCACAGCCACGTCGGGCCCCACTACTGCACTGAGGTGTTCGTCCTCGAGGGCGGCCTCGAATCGATCTCCACGTTCGTCGGAAAAATCCGCGCGACGAAGGACACGCTCTCCGTCGATTACAGCGTGATGCCGGTCGACGAGTTCGGCCCCGTCGGGCCCGAGTAGCAAAAAAGACGTAGCGCGGCGCGACGACGTCTTCGCTCTTAGTCGCCCTTCACGTGCTTCGTGCCGACCGTCCCCGAGACGCCGGTCCAGCCGGAGCCGTCGTCGACCTGGAACGGGCCGAAGAGGTGTTCCTTCGAGAAGTCCAGAAGGCTCGTCGGTGCTTCCACGTCGTAGGTGAACGACGTCTGCTGGTCGGCAGCGGCGTCGCCGAGTTCGACGTACTTCACGCCGGCGTCGGTGTCGGTAACGACGTTCAACACGTCGGAGACGACGTCGAACTCCTCGGGAACGATGTCACGGACGGCGACGTCGGCGTCCGGCGTGACCGTCACTTCGACGGTGTCGAGGACGCCGGCGCCGAGGAGGCTGTCGTCCTCGGACGGGCGTCCCCCGTTGGCGCGGACGCCGGCGGTCTTGTCGACCGTCAGGTCGAAGTTGACCTGCACGTCGTCACCGTTGACCGCACCGGGAACGTCGACGAGCTTGGCGACCACGAGGTACGTCGAACCACCGCCACCGCGTTTCTCGGCGGCCGACACCGACGCGGAGCCGGTCGGGCCCGCACCGCGGTCGACGACGTTCGGCTCGCCGTGGTCCTCGGGATTCCCGCCGTCGTAGACGAACAGGTCGATGTGCGGGTCACCCGTGGTGAGGTCCGTATCGCTGCCCTCGTAGCCCGTGAAGTCGACGCTGGCTTCGAGTTCGCCGACACCGAGGTCGACGTAGCCCGCGACCGCCCGGGAGTCCTGTGGGATACCGAGCCCCACCTGCTCGCTCGTCGTGCCCGCCAGCTCACGCGTGACGGCGTCGACGGCGACCTCGGGATTCAGTCGGCCGAAGCCCTCGTAGGGGTCACGGCCGCCGAAGTCGTAGGTCGGCGTCTTCGCGCGGTGGTACGGCGCCGCCGTGAACACCGTCTCGCTCGACGTCGCCAGCAGCACCTGCTTCAGGCGGAAGACGTCGTCGAGGGCCGTGTTGGTCGGGGCGGGCAGCGAGAGGCGCGGGCCGCCGTCTTCCTCCATCGCCTGCGCGACGAGGCCGGTCGAACCGGTCGTGAACGGAGCCGCCATCGACGTGCCGGCCTTCCCGGTGTAGTCGCGAATCGGCGGCTGGTCGGACTCGGCGGTGTCGGGGTCGCCGATCTCCGCGGCGGAGATGAGGTCCGAGACCGTGCCACCGGGTGCGGTGAGGTCCGGCTTCATGTACGTGTCTTCCTCGTCCTCGTCGACGCCGCCGATACCACCGGAGGAGTAGCCCGCGATCCCGTCACGCGGGCCGGTCGCGACCACGGAGACGGCTTCGTCAGCGACGGCCGGCGCACCGTTGCCGTTGACGGGCGTCGCGGAGTTGCCGGCAGCCGCCAGCGTGAGCACGCCCGCCTGCGCGATGTCCTTGATGACCCCCGGGATGCGGCCGAGCGTCCCAGCGGCGGCGCCGAGCGGGAGCCCGCCGACGTACCCCCAGGACATGTTGACCGCGCGGAGGTTGAACGTGTCCACGAACTGCGAGGCGTAGCGCCCCAGGTCCTCCGTCGGCGCGGAGAGCCCCTGAAGCCCGATGATGCTCTGGTGCGGGGCGAGCCCGGAGTGGGTCCCGTCTGGGGTGCCTGTGTCGCGGTCGCCCGCCGTCGTGTCGGGGTCGAGGTACGGCCCGTAGCCGACGCGGTCGACGTACGCTGAGGAGGCATCCTCGCCGTCGGCCGTCCGGATCTCGTAGGTGTAGGTGCCCGTTACCGTCGCCGGCTCCTCGACGATGTTCACGTCGCCGGTCGAGCTGTCGTCGATGCCCACGCCGGAGCTGTCGATCTGGTTCCCGTTCGGGTCGTAGAGCCGGAGTTCGATCAGGTCGCCGTAGGCCGCACCGAACAGCCCGGTGCCGGCGTCGGCGGCGACGTCGTAAGTCAGCGTCTGGCCCGAGACGTCCGAGAGGTACGTCTCCGGTTGCGCGCTGGAGAACGCGGCGCCGTCGATTGCGCTCGCCCGGCCCGTGCCGCTCATGATCGACGAGACGTGGGTGCCGTGACCGTTCGGGTCGCGCGGTTTCTTGTAGTCGCCGTACCGGGGTGACTCGTTGTACCAGCCGACGGTCTTCGGCGTGTCGGCAGTGGGGTCGCCGCCGGTGCCCTCGAACACCTCGGAGTCGCTGACGGTCGTGATCCCGGTGACGTCGTAGTAGGTCCCGTCGATCTGGTAGTCCGTCGTCGAATCGATGTACGCCTCGATGACGAACCGGTAGTCGGTCGCGTCCTCGACGGAAAGCGAGAGCGTTTCCGGCTCGCTGTCGGTCGCCGAGAGGGCTTCCGTCTCCCATCGGTCGCCCGTCCAGATGTCGATGCGGAACTCCAGGTCGTTCGTGGAGTCGTGCGGCGAGTACGACAGCGTCGCGTCGAGTTCGTCGACGTCGGTCGGCGTCGTGAACTCGTGGTACGTCTCCTCGCCCGTGGACAAGATCGAGGGGTCGAGGGTGCCGGAGAACGATTCCGTCTCGCCGGATTCCGACCGCGAGACGTCGTTCTGTTCCGGCTTGGTGAGCTTCAGCTCGCCGTCCTCGATGTAGGCCCGGACCCCGTTCCACGGCCCGACCTCGGGATGGCGTGCGTCGATGCCGCTGTCGGTCAGGCCGATCGTCCGGTCGGACTGGCCGCGATAGCCGCGGTCCCAGACCTTGTTCGCCTCGTTGGCTCGCCAGTCGCGATACTCGTCCCACGCGTCGGTCGACGCCGCCGAAGCGAGGTCCGCGCTGCCGGCGCCCAGCAGGCTCCCGCCGGCCGCGATGCCCAGTGCCTGTAGTAGCGCCCGGCGTGTTAGTAGTCCGTCTCTTTCACCAGTTGGATTGTTTGTCGAAGCCACACAAGAGCGAAATAAATGATTACAATTAATTCTTCACCCTAATTTGTCGGGTCTGTCAATTGGATCGGATCTAATCCGGCAACAGCAGCCGGATCTCCGACCTAACGCTTATAAATAGATTTACGCGGTCGCCGTGCTCAGCTTGCTCGCGAGCTCGCGCGACCGCGCGCTCGCGAGCCCGCAGGCCAGACTTCGTCCGTCGCTGGTATCCCCGGGTTGCTGAGGGCGCGCCCGATGAGGCGAACGCTTTTCTTTCGTGGGCGTTCCCCACTGGTATGGACCGAGAGCAGCCTGTCGAGGGACTGCAGGACATCTGGGAGCGCGTCGAGGACGACCTCGACGCGACTGCCACGGAGTATCGCGAGGCCGGCTGGGACGTCACCCGGCTCAATACGGGCGACGTGACGGCGCTCCCAACGGGGAAGGCCGGGGTGGAGTCGGACCGCGTCGGCCTCGACGCGCTCGTTCCGGGCGACGAGTTCGAAGCGCTCCAGGATCTCGTCGACGATCACACGTTCGACGAGTACGAGACGTATCGCGGCGAGTCGAGCGGGCTCGTCGTGCTCGTCCTCGCGATGCTCGACACCGACGACGGCGTCGCCGTGCTCCTCCCGCTGTTCTACCGGACCGACGAGGCCGAAGCGTGGCTGGACGCGGCCGAGGAAGCAGGGGAGACGCACACCTACGTCCGCCCGCTGGACGACCACGCGCGCGTCGTCTTCTCTCACGAGGACCCGACGGCCTTCTTCCCGGCGGCGCGCGTTCGCGGTACCGATGGCCCCGACGGCCCCGATGGCGCCGACGCGGAGTAGTCGACCGGGAGGGAAGGGCTCTTTTAAACGAAGTCGAGTTCCTCGCGCGTCGCGACCTCGCCGAAGAGGAAGTCGGCGTGGTCGACGGCGTACTCGCGGTGACCTTCCTCGATGTACCCGAGCGCGTCCTCGACGAGCACCGGCTTGAAATCGCGGAGGCCGGCGCTGCCGGCGGTGTGGAGGACGCAGACGTTCGCGAGCGTGCCGCAGATGACGAGGTCGTCGAGGCCGCGCGCCGCGAGCCACCCCTCGAGTTCGGTCCGGTGAAACGCGTCGTAGGTGTGCTTCTCGACGACGTGGTCCTCGTCGCGAACGGCGAGCTCGTCGACGATCGCCGCCTCCCACGAGTCCTCGACGACGTGCTCGCCCCAGCGCTCGAACTCGTCGTAGTAGTGGTTCCCCTCGAACTGCCCGAGTGGGTGCACGTCCCGCGTGTACACGACCTGGACGTCGGCGTCGCGCGCGGCGTCGACCACGTCGGCGACCGGCTCGATCGCCGCCTCGCTGGCCGGCGCGTGGAGGCTGCCGTCCGGGTGGCAGAAGCCGTTCTGCATGTCGACGACCACGACCGCGGTGTTGTCGGAGTCGAACTGCATATGCGATGGTTTCGTCTGCGTCACTAAAGCGATTGGCCGGGGCTGCGGAACGGTACCCCCGTCATCGACGTCCCCGATTTCGGCAAGGTACTTACCATGGAAGTCCATTGATCTGGTATGCGACGCTCTCTCACCCTCCTGCTGGCCGCCCTGCTGGTGACGTCGCTCGTGGCTCCGGCTGCCGCGGCGTCACCCGCCAGCGCGTCCCCCGCGAGCCTTCCAGCCGAGACCGCGTCGGGCCCGACGAACGTCGAGGCGACAAGCGTCGGCACGACGAACGTTGATGCGACGAACGGCTCGGCGACCTCGGACGACGAGGTCGGCGTCTGGAAGGGGACCCGCCACAACGAATCGATCGACGTCGACCAGTCCGACGGCCTCTCCCAGACGGAACTCGAGAAGGTCGTCCACCGGGCGATGGCCCGGGTCGAGTACGTGCACGAGCGGCCGTTCAAGAAGGACCTGCAGGTCGAGACGATGACCCGCGAGGAGTACAAGAAGACGGTTGCGAGCCGTGAGTCGAACGCGACGCACAAACGCTGGAACGACCAGGTCTGGGAAGCCCTGTTCATGGTCGGGGAGAACCGCTCCGCCGCGAAGGCCCTCGAAACGGTGTACGGCGGCTCCGTGACCGGGTTCTACTCGCCGTCGAAGGGGAAGATCGTCCTCGTTGTCGCCGAGGGCGAGAAGCTCCAGATCAGCGAGGCGACGCTGATCCACGAGCTGACCCACGCGATGCAGGACCAGTACCACAACCTGTCGAGTTCGAAATACGTCGGCGCGACCCAGGACGACAGCCTCGCCATCGACGGCGTCGTCGAGGGCGAAGCCAACTACATCGAGGACCGATACAACGCCCGCTGTGGTGCGGAGTGGGAGTGCCTGCCCAAACCGGAATCGAGCACGAGCGGGTCCGGTGAGGTCCACCTCGGCATCCTGATCACCGTCCTGAACCCCTACTCCGACGGGCCGGTCTACGTCGCCGACCTCATCGAGGAGGGCGGCTGGGCGGCCGTCAACGAGCGCATGGAGAACCCCCCGACGTCGACGTCGCAGGTGATCCACCGGAACGATAGCTACGCGACGACGGAGATCGAGTTCGAGGACACCGCCACGGGCGGCTGGGAGACCTACCCGAACCAGGGGCAAAACGGCGCCGAGACGGTCGGTGAGGCCTCCATCTTCTCGATGTTCTGGTACCAGAGCCGCGAGTACGGGGCGAACACGTTCGACTGGAAGAAGGTCCTGTTCAACACCTCCCATCCGAACGACACCTACAATTACGCCCACGAGTCGTCGGCGGGCTGGGCCGGCGACAAACTGTACCCCTATCGCAACGACGAGGGCGACGCGAAGCGGGACGGCTACGTCTGGGTGACCGAGTGGCAGACGCCGAAGGACGCCCGCCAGTTCCACCAGACGTATCTCACGATGCTCGAAGCCCACGACGTGACGCATCTGGAGAACGGCGTCTACAAGGTCCCTTCCGGCCCCTTCCGCGGGGCCTACGGCATCGAGCGCGACGGGACGCGGGTGACCATCGTCCACGCCCAGAAGCCCGCGGACGTCCTCGAACTCCGGCCGGGCATCGAACTCCAGAAACCGACGCCGACCGAGACGGGAACGACCGAGGCGACTGAGACGACCGACGCGTCGTCGACGACGGAAACCACGACGACAACGAGTGCGACCAGCGCGCCCGGCTTCGGCGTCGTCGTCGCGTTCGCGGCGCTCGTCGCTACGGCGCTGCTCGCGCGGCGGCAGTAGGGAGGCGGGGTCGACACCGGGAGAGTGTAGCCGCGCTGTCGCCGACGGCGACGACCCGCGTGGCTTTTTCTACTCGCCGGACGAACCGACTGCCAATGACGGAGTTCGACATCGTCGACGCCGACGCGATCCGTCGGGGGCGGGCGACCGACGCCTACTTCGACCGGATGGAGACCGTGCTGGACGCGGCCGGTCGCAACCCGCACGTCGTCGCCGAGGTGACGGCCGACCAGTTCCCGACCGGCGACTTCGAGCTGTTCGCCGGCCTGAAGGACGCGGTTGCGCTGCTCTCCGGCCACGACGTCGACGTCGACGTCGACGCGATGCCCGAGGGTCGCCTGTTCGACGGCGGGCCCGTGATGCGAATCGAGGGGCCATACCTGGAATTCGCGCGTCTCGAAACGTCGCTGCTCGGCTTCCTCTCGCACGCCAGCGGGATGGCCACCGCGGCGCTGGACTGTCGCGTGGCGGCGCCGGACTCGTCCGTCCTCTCGTTCGGCGCCCGACACGTCCACCCGTCGATGACGGCGGCCGTCGAGCGCTCCGCGCTGGTCGCGGGACTCGACGGCTTCTCCCACGTCGCGGCCGGTGACCTCCTGGGGAAGGAGCCCTCCGGGACGATGCCGCACGCGCTCGTGATCGCTTACGGCCGCGGCAACCAGGAGGACGCGTGGCGCGCGTTCGACGAGCACGTCGCCGACGACGTGCCCCGGATCGCGCTCTGTGACACCTACACCGACGAGGTCGACGAGGTGCTCCGTGCGGTCGACGCGCTGGGCGAGGACCTCTCCGGCATCCGACTGGACACGACCGGCTCCCGCCGCGGCGACTTCCGCCACATCGTTCGGGAAGTCGCGTGGGAACTCGATGTGCGTGACGCTCCCGACGTCGACCTGTTCGTTTCCGGCGGGCTCGGTCCGACGGACCTCCGGGAGCTTCGCGACGTCGTCGACGGTTTCGGCGTGGGCGGCGCCGTCGCCAACGCGGACCCCGTGGACTTCGCGCTCGACATCGTCGAGGTCGACGGCGAGCCCGCGGCCAAGCGCGGGAAGCTCTCGGGTGCGAAGCAGGCGTACCGCACCGCGGACGGCGGCCACCACGTCGGGCTCGCCGACCGCGAGGCGCCCGTCGACGCCGACCCCCTTCTCGAACCGCTACTCCGTGATGGCGAGCTCGTGGACGGCTGGGACTTCGATATCGACGAGGCGGCGGAGCGCGCGCTCGACGACGCGGCGCTCGTCGACTACGGCGCGAAGTAGGATTCATCGCACGGCGTCGGATTCACGGCCTGACGCTGGATTCACGGCGAGGCGTTGGATTCACGGGGTGACGTCGGATTCACGGCGAGGCGTCGGATTTACTGCACGGCGTCGACACTGGGACCTGTGAAAGCAACCGAGGAGTAGCACAACTATCGGTGACGTTGCGCGGTGGAGAAACTGCGGCTCGGACCTTCTACAGCTCTTCGACGGCGCCGCCATCGGGGCGCTCGCGGAACATCTGGCCCTCGATGAGCGTCACCATCGTTTCCTCGTCCTGCCAGGCGGTCGGCGAGAGGTTCGCCTTCCGGCAGGCTCGCGAGAGGAACTCGGCGGCGCTCCAGCCGTTTTCGACGGGCAGGGTCGGGTAGAGCCAGCCGTGCTGGCCGCCTTTGTCGACGGCGACCCCGTGGGTGCCGAGTCGGATGTCGGAGACCGGGTCGTTGGTCAGCGTCGTTCTGGAGACGATACAGACGGAGACGGTGAGGTTCTCCAGCTCCTTTGCCTCGACTTCGGAGCCGCAGGAACCCTCGGAGGCCGCCTGGATCGCGGCGTCGACGATGGCGTGACCGAGCTGGTCGTCTTCGCCATAGGCCCCCGCACACCCTCGAAGGCGTCCACGTCCACGCGTGGACTGGAGGCGAACGAACGCACCAGTTCGGTTGTAGAACGCATCCCGCATACTCCCGGGCTGTTCCCGCTGACCCTGTAGAACGAAGGACTCCACCGATTCGCGCGCCAGTTCTACCGCCCGGGCCCCATCCTCGTAATCAAGTCGAACGGCCTGCGCCTCGGACATATAAGTTTTCAGGGGGTGGTTAAACTTGAAGGTGTCCCTTCACCGTGGTTTATCATGAAGAACCGTTCAGCACCCGGATTTTCGTCGTCTCGGTCACGCCAGTACGGGGGAGTACCCCGCTTTTGTCAAGTAGATTCTGGGGGGTTATTAGTGGAATAATGTGAGTTTCTCCGCCGATGCGCTGCGTGCCACCAGCCCGCATCTTCCGAGTGCGGGGCTACTGCTCGCGTGGGACCGAGACGACCGGCCGCTCCGTGTTGAGGAGGAGCTGCTGGGAGACGGAGCCGAAGACCGCCTTGCCGGTCGGCGACCGGTCGCGAATCGAGATGACCAGCTCCTCCGGGTCGAACTCCTCGCAGGCTTTCAGCACGTCCTCCGCCGGCTCGTTACCGCGAACGAACTGATGGGTGTCCACGGAAGCGATCCCGCTGAGCCGGACGTCGACGACGTTGAGGGCTTCCTTGCCGTCACGGACTGCCTCCGCGCTCGTCTCGTCGCCACCGACCAGGGAGTTGACGGCGACGACCGAATCGCCCTCATCGAGCCGGTCGGAGAGGTAGTCGCACGCCGCGGCGCTCGAATCGACCGAGTTCGTCGGGACCAGAAACGTCGTCATAAATAGAAACGCGTCCGGAGGTGCCTTAAATACTACCCGCGATTCGGGGCGGGGACCGTGGACCCGGTGCCTTCAGGCGGCGATAAATGTGTGACCGATCGGCGAAAAACTAATACTGGACTGGTTCGACAACTGAGTCATGGAACCGACACGGGAGGACCGGGCGCAGTTTCGGGAACTGCTAATGCGCCTCAAGCACCGTGGCTGTAACCTCCTCGTCGTCGGCGAAACGGACCCGTCGGTGCGACGACGGGCCAGTCGACGGCTCTTCGGTGCGCCCCTCGCCTCGCGCACCCGGCTCCTCGTCACCGTGGGCGACGTCACTCCGGATCGCTGGCTTCCGGCGGAAGGGTCCGTCGTCGACGCCGGCATTCTCACTCGCGGCTCGCCGGTGGACGTGCGGGAGGACTCCTTCCGGGCCACGCTCGCCGAGAAGATCGCGGACGTCGACGCCGCGCCCGGTGAGTGTCGTGTCAGCGTAACGTCGATCGCGCCGCTGCTGGACGACGCCGAATGCCGCCCCACGCTCGATGCGATACGCGAGGCTGTCGTCGACGTCAACGGCATGGGTCACTATCACCTCGCGGCGTCGATCGACACGGTCCAGGAGCGCGGCATCGATGACGAGTTCGACGCCGTCCTCGAGCTGCGGCGAGACGGAGATGCTCAGGAGCGATGGCACGTGCCCTCTCGCAACCTGATCACCCCCTGGGTGCCGATGGAGCCATAGCTGTGTGTCGCTGAAGCGGTCGCTTTCCGCGTGATTTGTTCGGTCAATGTTGCTGCTGACACCACTCAGCATGCCCGGAAAGTCCCAACCTCTCAGGCGGTCGCTTTCTGCGTCAGAAGTTCGGTTGGCGTCGCCTGCTATACCACTCAGCAAGCCTTGAAAGCCCCAGCCGCTGAGCGGTCGCGCTGCTCGCTGCGCTCCTCACCCGGCTCG
>JBDGPU010000130.1:0-16576 GCA_042219525.1 Halopenitus sp. | reverse complement strand
GGGCAGCCGCTGAGCGGGACGCCCTGCGACGCTAGCACCGCAACCCGGCGAGCGACCGAAGGGAGCGAGCCGGGTGAGGAGCGCAGCGAGCAGCGCGACCGCCTATGCGGCTGGGGCTTTCTGGGCATGCTGAGTGGTTTCGCAAGCACCGACAGCCGAATTTGTTTACAAAAGCGACCGCCTATGCGGCTGGGGCTTTCGAAGCATGCTGAGTGGTGTCGCCCACGACGACGCCCGATACCATTTATAAGTACGACCGCTCGGCGACCGGGACTAACCACGTGTACTGAGTGGTGTCGCAAGCGACGACAGCCCACCCCACTTATAAACGCGAGTGTTCAGCAGCTGGAGGTGCAGCTCCGTTTCACGTGTCGTCGGAAGCGACACTCTGTAAACCGATCCGCCGTTTCGGAAGTGGCCGCTGCGTGTCATTGACCACTTCCTCGGCGCCGGTTTTCAACCGAGCTTATCGAACGACCGTCACGGGCATCTCGGCTTTCCGGATGACGCCCTCCGCGACGCTGCCCAGGACGACGCGCTGGAGACCGCTGCGGCCGTGGCTGCCGATGACGATCTGGTCGAACTCCTCGTCCTCGGCGACGTCGACGATGGTGTGGGCGGGGCGCCCGACCTCGATAGTCGTCTCCACGTCGCGGTCGACAGACTCGGCGCCCTCGTCGAGGACGCTTTCGGCGCGCTCGCGGGCGCCGCTGTACCACTGCTCGACGGCGTTCGGGAAGCCGCCCTCCGCACCGGCCGTCGCGTCCGCCGGGTTGACGACGTGCAGCAGCGTCAGCTCCGCGTCCGGCCACTCGTCGGCCGCGAACTGGAGTGCTTCCATCGACTGCTCCGACCCGTCGAGCGGGACCAGAATTCGTTTCGACATGTGGGAACGTTCCAGCAGCCTCGGGTATAAAAGAACTCCCCGATTCGGGGTCGGGAGTCAGCGCGTCGACGACGAGCGATCCGGTTCGGACCCTGCTCGCCAGGGCGGCGTCCGGAGGTCGGCGACGGCGTCGACACGGTAGGTCGGCTGGTGTTCGTCCGCGACGTCGAGGGCGTCGCCGTCGCTGTCCTCGTTGCCACCGCCGCCGCTGTTCTCGCCGCCACCGCCGTCGCTGTCGCGGTCGGCGCGGTCCGTGGCCCAGACCGAGTGGAGGCCCGCCGCTGTCGCGCCCGCAACGTCCGAATCGAGCGAGTCGCCGACGTGAACCGTGGTTTCCGGCGTCGCGTCGAGCGCGTCGAGCGCGCGTTCGAAGGGCACCGGTGAGGGTTTCGCCGGGACTTCGTCGCCCGCGACGACCGTCGTCTCCATCCAGCGGTCGAGGTCGACGGCGTCGATCTTCCGCTGTTGGGCGTCGCGCGCGCCGTTGGTGACGATGCCGAGGCGGTGGTCAGCTGCGAGCGACTCCAGCGCGTCGGGCACGCCCGGGCGGAGTTCGACGTTCGACTGGTCACGCTCCTCGGCGAACGCCTCGGCGACGGCGCGGCCATGATCGGCGTCGTGCCCGCGCTCCGAGGCGAGCGTGGCGAAGCATTCGGAGCGGAGTTCCGCCATCGACTCCGTCTTCCCGGCGAACTCCCTGAAGCGGTCGTAGTACGCCGCGACCGGGAACAGCGCGTCGACGCCGACGGCCTCGAAGCTGGCCTGGAGCACCTCGCCGGGCGACCGTCGGTACTGGATCAGGGTGTCGTCGAGGTCGAACAGGACCGTCTCGATGGTCGGGGCGGCGTCGTCCGCGGGCGGTGTCGACGGCATTGGTTCAGTCCCCGTGTCGCGTCACGCATTTCGACAGCCCGATCAGCTCGACGGGCTCGGAGTTGTCCGGCGAGTAGACGACCATCTGGCCCTTCTCCATGTACGGGACCTTGCCCGCCAGGTTCGAGGGGATGTTGACGCTGGAGATGGCGTCCTCGTCGCCGAGGTTCAAGACGATCTTCGTGTTCACCTGCTTGAAGACGGACTCGGCGATGTCCTGCGGGTCCTGCGTGATGAGGAACAGCCCCAGCCGCTCCTTGCGGCCTTGCTTGGCTGCCTCGGTGAACTTCTCGATTACCTTACGCGCCTGCACGTTGTCGGCGTCCGTGAGGAAGTTGTGCGCCTCGTCCATCCCGACCAGGAGGGGGGTTTCCTTGATCCGGTCGCTTGCGGGGTCGTTCGAGAGCTTGTCGTCGATGAGGAACGCCGACGTCGCGAGCACGACCATCTCCTTCACGCGCGAGGTCGGGAGGTGGTACGTCGGGATGACCGTCAACCCGCCGGGCCGGACGAGCGTGTGGTCCAGTTCCGTGATGGGCTTGGCGTCCTGGTCGAACACACCGCTCGGGATGCCGCGAACCCGGCGCTTGACCGCGTCGAACGTCGCCTCGTGGATCCGCCCGGATTCGTCGAGCTCCTCCTTCAGCGCCGGGTCGTCGAGGTACGAGACGAACTGCTCGTAGGTCCCATCGTCGCCGTAATCCTGGAAGAACCGGTTGATGAGCGTCAGCAAGGCGGGGTACTGGTTGTCGTTGAGGCTCGACCCGGCGACGAGCCACGGCATGTCCTGCACCAGCGAGAACGGGATGGTGAACTCCACCTGTTCGGCGCGGTGGCCATTCCCCGGGTACGCCGCGTTCGCGACGGACGGCACGAGCGCGACAGTGTCGTCGTGGCCGCCGTACGCGACGTGCTCCCGTTCCAGGCGACGCGCGAAGTCGTCGTCGAGGTCCGGGTTGTCGTCGTGCATCTGCGCGTACTCGTCCTGCGGGTCGAACTGGACGACCGCCATGCGTGCCTCGCGACCGTCGTCCATCGGGTACGTCCGGTCCTCGTCGAGGTACTGCCGGAGGATGTTCTTCGAGCCGTGGGTCTTCCCGGCCCCGGTTCCGCCGGCGACGAGCGTGTGCCGGAAGACGAGCGGGTCGCCGTCGGTGTAGTCGTCGGTCACGCGGTAGTCGACCGTCGGCGGCTCCGCGGCCGTCCGGACCTTCTCCCCGCCGACGGAGAGGTGGCCGACGAAGACCCCCTCCTCGGGAATCTTCAGTCCGGTCTTGATCTCGGCGGCGTCGCTGGCCTCCTCGGCGACGGCGCCCGGCTTCGGCACGCGGTCGGTCATCCGTCGCGTGAGGTCGTCGCCCTCGCCGGAGATGACGGCGACGGGCTCGAGGTCGGCAACGAACTTGTAGTCGCGCTCCTCGAACTCGTCGCGGCGCATCTGCCGGCGGGCGTGGATCTCAGTCGCGTCGTCCGACTGGAACTCCTGGGCGTACTCCAGCCCCGTGATCCGGCAGAACAGACGCTCGCCGTCCGGATACGGCACGAGGAGGTACTTCCCCAGCCGCACCGACTCGCGATTCTTCGTCGTGATGAACGCCCGCAGCGTCGTCTCGTCCTCCTCCTCGGACACGCGGAGCCCCTGCGAGACGGAGATAACGCCGACGCCGGCGTCCTGGCCCGTCGCCTCCGCGGCGAAGCGCTCGAAGCTGTCGGCCGCGTCGTCCTCGCGGTCGGCGATCGCGGGGTCCGCTCCGGGACCGGTTCCGGAGTTGCCTGCGTCCGTCTCCTCGAAGTCCGGCACGGAGTCGATGACCTCCGCGCCATCGTCGGTCGGGGCGTCGGTTGCGCCATCTACGTTGTCGTCGGTGGCGCCATCCGCGGTGTCGTCGGTTGCGCCGTCTGCGGTGTCGTCGGTGGCGCCGTCTGCGGTGTCGCCGTCGTCCTCCGCCCTCTCACCGGTTTCCTCCGCGGCGTCGTCGGCGTCGTCAGCCGAGTCGTCGTCGGAGAAGTCGGTGAAATCCTCGAGAGTCATGGTTCGGACACGACCGCGCATGGGCAAATCGCTTTCCCCACGGCCGGCGCGTCGAGAGTGTCGGTGTCGGGCCGGCACGACGGGGCCAGGACGGCCGAGCCAGTGGCGTTATCCCCGCGGGCCGTGTCCTCACGGTAGTGAAATCCAACGACGTGCTCGACGAGTGGGCGGAGCGGTCCGGGGCATATTCGCCGGACTACTACGCCTACTATGGGCCGGACGAGACCAGCGAGCGCGTCCGCGCGCTCCTCGACGAGCGCGTCGACACGACGGACCCGATACTCGAACTCGGCTGCAGCTCCGGCCGACATCTGCGACACCTCCAGGAGGAAGGCTACGACGACCTCCACGGTATCGACGTCAACGCCGACGCGTTCGAGGTGATGGTCGAGGAGTACCCCGAACTCGCACACGCGATGCGATTTTTCGCCGACCCGATCGAGGAGGTCGTCCCCGACTTCGACGACGACGCCTTCGGCGCCGTCTTCTCGGTCGAGACACTCCAGCACGTCCACCCCGACAACGAGTGGGTGTTCGACGAACTGGTCCGTGTCGCCGACGACCTTATCGTGACGGTCGAGCACGAAGGGCCAGCCGAGGCGGAGGCGACGGACGCGGGAACCACGGATGCGGGGGCGACGGACTCGGAGGCGGCAAATGCGGAAGCGGCGGACGCGGAAGCGACGACCGCCGAGTCGGTCAACTACGTCCACGACGAGTTCCCGCTATACTACCGCGACTGGAACGCCGTGTTCACCGACCGCGGCTGCGAACAGGTCGCCGTCGCGGAGATGGACCGCGACACGTTGCGCGCGTTCCATCCGCCGAGCGCCTGAGCCGTCGGCCCGCTCGTGGCCGTATCGGGGACGACCTTTCGGTCCGGGGTCGACCGCTGTAGGGCGTTTTCACCGGAAAAGCTGTCTACCGGACCGGAACGAAAGCTTCGGCTGCCGGGACACTTTTAAGTCCGTATTGCCGAGTTTTGGCAATGGAGAACAGTCTCACCGAAAGCCAGAAGGCCACGCTCTTCGACCAGTTCCGTCGGGCGACGCCGACCGACTGCTTCTGGCTCTTCTCGGCCGACTGGGACGAACTCGTCTTTATAAGTGGAGAGTACGAGCGGCTCTTCGGCCGATCGCTGGACGCCCTCGAGCGCGACCCGACCGATTTCCTGCAGGGCGTCCACCCGGAGGACAGGCCGGAGGTCCGGTCGAAGATGGAAACCGCCACCGAGGGGGAGGCCGTCGAGATCGAATTTCGTGTCAATCCGGACGAGGAGTACGCCCGCTGGGTGAAGGCGCATGGGGTGCCGGTCCGGGAAAAGGGTGAGCTAACGCGAATCGCCGGGTTCACACGGGAGATCACGGAGCGGAAGCGACGCGAACGCGAGCTCGAACGGCAGAACGAACGGCTGGAGAAGTTCGCCCGGGTCGTCTCCCACGACCTGCGGAACCCGCTCAACGTGGCCGAAGGGCGTCTCGATATGGCTCGGCAGGACTGCGACAGCGAGCATCTCGAGGTCGTCGCGTCGGAACTCGACCGGATGGAGTCGCTCGTCGAGGATCTGCTGACGCTCGCGCAACAGGGCCGACCGGTCGAGGACGCTGTGCCCGTCGACCTCGACGACCTCGCCAGGGAGAGCTGGGACCACGTAAGGACGTACGACGCCTCGCTGACCGTCGAAACCGACCGGACGATACCGGCCGATCGGTCCCAACTTCGACAACTACTGGAGAATTGCTTCCGGAACAGCGTGGAACACGGCGGTACGGACGTCTCGGTCACCGTCGGGGACGTCGATTCCGGCTTCTACGTCGCGGACGACAGGTGCGGGTTCCCCGAACAGGACGGCGACCAGATGTTTGAGAGCGGCTACACGACGTCGGTGTCGGGTACCGGCCTCGGTCTCGCGATCGTCGAGGAGGTCGCCGAGGCGCACGATTGGACGGTCCGGGCGACGGAGAGCGAAGCGGGCGGGGCCCGGATCGAGATCCGCGACACAGAGGCCGTCTAAGGAAAAATTCGCCGAGCACTCGTCGCTACGACTCGATAGCGTCGGCTTCCATCTCGGCCTGCTCCGTCGCGTACGCGATTGCGTTGACGTCGTCGCCTTCTTCGGGGACAGCCTCCTCGTAGGCCCCCATGAACTCGACGGCGACGTGGTAGGCGTTCTCGCGGCCGTGGACGCGCGCGATAGATTCGGTGTCGAGCAGTTCGTTCACGTCCCCGCGGACGAGGCCGATGCGCCACTCGTGGGTGTCCGCGTGGGCGACGTTCGGCTCCGTGGGCAGGATGTGGACCGCGCGCTCGCGGTCAGCGCGCTCGAAGAGGACGGGGTCGCGCGGGTCGTACTTTTCCACGATGTAGTCGTGGTCGACGACCTCCGTCCACGGGTCGGGGAGCGGTCGAGTTCTGGCTGCCGCTTCGCCGTCGGTCGTCGCCTCCGCGGCACCGGCGTCGTCGGCATCCCCCTGGTCCCGACCCGCACCTGTCGCCTCGTCGTCGGTCATGATCCCGCTTTCGGAGCGCGGTCGCGTAAGGATGATGGCCGGGATGGGCATCCGGCCCGTCTCGGCGGGTATGACGACGCTTAACTCGAATTTAAATCGGCTTAAATCGGCTTTAGACGCGCTCAAACGACCGAAATCCGAATTCAGGGGAATATGGGTTAATATGGGTCTCGGCCATTGACCCGAGTGCAATGAACGCAAAGAAGCTCACCGTCATCGCGGTCGTCGCGCTGGTCGCCGTGTCCGGCGTCGGCGCCGCGGTCGGCGGCGCGGCACCCTCGGACGCGTACAGTTCGCAGGAAACACCCGGCGACGCCCCGGGTCAGGGCGGCGATGACGCGGGCGCTGACGACACGAACGAGAGCGACGACGAGCAGGGCGCAGCTGACGAGGCCAACGAGTCCGAGCGCCCGAACGAGTCGGGCGACGCGGGCCCGCCGAGCGACATGCCCGAGCAGGCGCCCGATCACGTGTCGGAAATCCACGAGGCGATCAACGCCTTCCTGGACGGCGAGATCGACAACCTCGGTCAGGCCATCACCGGCATCGTGGCGCCGGGCCAGGATGACGTGAGTGCGGACGAAGCCGACCAGAGCGAGGAGAACGAGACCGAAGACGAGAACGAAACTGACAGCGACGAACTCTCGATCAGCGTGGTCAACGACACGGCCGCCCCGAACGAGACGGTGACCCTCTCGGTGACCGACGCGAACGGGTCCGCGGTCGAGAACGCGACGGTGAAGATCAACGGTGAAGCGGTCGGCACGACGAACGCCGACGGCCAGATCACCGTCGACTTCCCGGATAGCGACGAGGTCGAGGTCGAAGCCGAGTACGAGTCCGAGAGCGGCGACGAGGAAGTCGAGCTCGAGGGCGAGCGGGCGTTCGAGTTCGCTGAGGAGGACGACGAGGACAGCGAGGACAGCGAAGACACTGAAGAAACGGAAACCGAAGACACCGAAACTGAAGACGACTCCGACAGCTAACGCGGCTGTCGACCGACAGTACTTCAGGTTCACGACACATCACTATTACTATGACACGAGAAAACACGACCATGGATAGACGCACGTATCTCCAGGCAACCGGCGCTGCGGCACTCGGCACGACCGCGCTGGCCGGCTGCATGGGGAAAGCGACGGGCACGCTCGCGACGAAGGTGTCCGACCAGCCGAACGACATCGACGACTTCGAGAAGCTCGTCGTCGAGATCGTCGGCTTCTGGCTCGGGCCCGCCGGCGAGGAGGGCGGTACCGAGACCGAAGGCACCGAAACTACGGGCACCGAAACCGGCGGAACCCCAACCGAGGGGACCGCGACGGAAGGCGGCGACTCCGGCGGTCGCCAGTACTTCGAGTTCGACGAACCCCAGAAAGCGGACCTCGTGAAGCTCCAGGGCGAGAAGACGAAGCTCATCGACAAGCGCGAGATCGAGGTCGGCACGTACGCCTTCCTCCAGCTCGACATCGGGGGCGTCAACGCGACGCTGAAGGACGGCAGCGAGCCCGAGGTCGACACCCCCGGCGAGGCGCCGATAACGTTCAACAAGTCCTTCGAGGTCAAGGAGAACACCCAGACGAGCTTCACGGCCGACTTCACGCCGGTCAAGCGGGGCAAGACCGGGAAGTACGTGATCCAGCCGGTTCCCAAGGACATCCAGGTGACGTACAGCTCGACGGAGTCGACCGCAACGGCGACGACCGAAGGGTAGCCCGCCACGCCGTCTCGAGGTCCCGCGACCTCGGCCCTCCAGCACACGCCAGAACCCCGCCGCAGGTGGCCGTGATTTTCTCCGACGGTTTTTACCCGATGACGACCCAGTAGTCGGTATGACATTCGACCGGTACGCCGACGCTATCGCCGACCTCGACCCCGCCGACGGCGAGGTCGAGACCGCAGAGCTGGTCGTTACCGACGACGTCCTCGTGAAGGCGTTCGCGCTGGGTCCCGGCGCGGAACTCGACCCGCACGAGCACGCCGACGCCACCAACGTCTTCCACGTCGTCGAAGGCGAACCCACCGTCGTCCGCGAGGACGAGGCGGAGCAGCTCAGTGCCCCCGCCGTCGTGCTCAACGAACGCGGCGACGCCCACGGCGCCCGCAACGAAACCGACGAGCGCGCGGTGTTCACCGCCAGCCTCTGTCCGCTTCCCTGATGGACGGCGAGATCGACCCCGACGAACTGGCCGAGTTGCTCGCGGCGGACCACGACCTCCGGATCGTCGACATCCGCTCGAAACGCGAGTTCGACCGGGGCCACATCCCAGGCAGCGAGAGCATTCCCTTCCCGGAGCTGACGACCCGCGTCGCCGAACTCGATGGGGCGGATCGCATCGTCACGGTCTGTCCCCACGGCATCTCCAGCCGGCAGGCGGCCCAGCTCATCGGCTCCTACACCGGGACCGTCGACGCGCACGTCGAGAGCCTCCGCGGCGGCCTCGAAGCCTGGGCCGGCTCGCTCGAAGCCACCGAGACCGTTCCCGAGGAGCCGGACGAAGGCCCGGAAGCGCCGTTCTAGGATCGCCTCCCGCAGGCCCCCTCAGCTTCCGCTCGTGAGTTAGCGCTCGAACCGCCCGAACCGACCCGCCAGCAGCGACGCGGCGAGGAGCGCGATCGTCGCCGCGACTGGGCCGAATCCGGGGGTTTCCCCGGTCGAAGTGGTCTCCGCCGACGTCGTCGTCGTTTGCGTGGGCTTCACGACCGTGATCGTTCGGCTTTCGTTGCCGACCCTGACGGTGACCGTTCCCGGGGTGTCGAGGGTCAGCTCCCGCCGGAACACCGTCCGCTCGTCGACATCGAGGCGGATCGGGTCGAGTGCGGTCCGCTCGCCGTCGACGGTAACCGTGACGTTCGCCCGTCCGGGGACGGCGGCATCGTTGCTCGCGACCCCGCTTATCGTCACGCTCTCGCCGACGGTGACGGCCTCCGGCTCGACCGTCAGGTCCTTGACGGCCAGCGGCGCCGGCTCGCTGACGATGACGCGGAGCCGCTTCCCGCCGGCCAGTACCGTGTACTCGCCCGGCTTGGTGAACGTTCGCGCGAAGGTCTCGACCGTCGCGTTGCCGGCGTCGAGCCGGCCGGTCCGCATCGCGACCGTTTCGTTGTCGACGACGAGCGACAGGTCGTACTCGCCGGTCGTCCCGCCGGTGTTCTCCACCGTGACGGCGACCCGAAGCGTCTCGCCCGTCACG
This sequence comes from Halopenitus sp., assembly GCA_042219525.1. Classification (GTDB taxonomy): domain Archaea; phylum Halobacteriota; class Halobacteria; order Halobacteriales; family Haloferacaceae; genus JBDGPU01. The sequence continues at coordinate 7,084 of JBDGPU010000130.1, read as the reverse complement.
AGTGTGACGGGGTTACGGTCGACGGGACGTTTGCGGAACTGGCCGTTCGCGACGACCGCGTCCGTCGAATCGAGCGAGTAGACGATGCGGGCGGGCTGCTGGCCGAACGCCTCGTTGTGGGCCTCGCGGTCCCAGACGCTCGTCGTCGTCTCCGTCGTCGTGAGCTGCTCGGCCTCGCTCGCCACCGTCGTCGTGCTCACGTCGGCGACGGTCGCGAGGACGTCCTCGTTCCGTATCGGGTCGCCGTGGGCGTTCAGCTGCCGGAAGACGCTCGCCAGCGTCCGGGAGCTGTTCGTCGCGAGCCGGATCCGGCGGTCGATCTCGCCGGCGACGAGCGCGCCTTTCGTGTACTGCGCGTTGCCCTCCCACGTGCTCGGCTCGGCGAGCACGGACGAGGCCTGCGGCTCCTGCTCGCCACGTGCGAGCACGTCCCGGAAGGCGTCGAAGCCGATTCGGTTCCGTTCGAGTGGTAGCAGTGCCGCGTAGTAGGTCGCCGTCGCCTCCGTGAACCATCTCGCCGACGATCTGGTCCGGAAGCGCTGCCGCGTGTGGACGTACTCGTGGATCCAGACGTTTTCGGGCGTCGCCAGCGGCTCGGAATCCCGGACCCAGGCGGTGGCGTCGCCGGTCTGGAGCCCGCGGACGCCCCAGCCGACCCGGTTCGTCGGGGCGGCGATGAGGTGGACGGTCGCGTCGCGGTCGCCGACGTGCAGCCGGCCCGAAGCGCTTTCGAGCGACTGGAAGATGGCCTCGGGCGATTCCTTGAGGTCGGCGGCGGCCGGGACGATCAGCCGGAACTCCTGTCCGTTCGCCTGGTGGGTGTACGTCTCGTGCGGGCCGAGGTAGGCCATACCCCGGCTCGCCGCGCCCTCGCCGTCGACGACGTTCCGCCGCTCGAGCGTCACGGTGCTCCCGGTGTAGCGCCAGCTGGCGCCGATGCCGGGCGGCTGGACGATGGCCCAGTCGCCCACGTCGACGAAGAGGTAGTTCCCCTCGCCCTCGAGCGGTCCGCCGCCCTGCGTCGTGCGGTTCGCCGGCATTCGGTACGTCAGCGTCGGCTGGGTGGTCTCGCCGTCCCAGACCCACGCTCCGTCTTGTTTCGTGAAGCCGTTCGCCTCGACGTTCCTCGCCCGGCTCGGGAGCGCGAGCTGGACCTCCGTCACTCGGTCCGGCATCGTCACCCGCGTCGTCACCGCGTACTCACCGTTCGGCTCCACCTGCCGGAGCGCGTTGCGAAGGTGGATCTTGTCGCCGTCGGTGGTCATCGAGGGCCGGAGGGCGGCGCCGTCGCCGGCGAGCATCGCCGTCCCACCCTCGCGGAGCCCGTCGCGAGTTCCACCGGTTTCGACGTCGCTGATCGGGCGGGCGACCACGTCCGTGGGTCCGCCGTCGCTGGCGCTGTCGCCGTCGCCAGCGCCGGTCCCGCCGCCAGCCCCGGCGGCCCCGGTAGTCCCGGCGGCCCCGGCAGTCCCGGCGACCCCGGCAGTCCCGGCGACCCCGGCAGTCCCGGCGACCCCGGCAGTCCCGGCGACCCCGGCAGCCCCAGCGGCGTTCAGCGAGCCGGCATTCGGCGTCGCGCCTGCCCTCGTGCCTGCTGTCGCGCCTTGGACCGAAGGCGCCAGCATCGGAGCCGCGAGGACGCTCGTCAGAAGGAGGGTTGTGACTGCGAGTGCCCGGAGGATTGATCCCATGGGTGACCTGTCGAACGCGACCGAGTTCAAATCCAGGGTCCCGACAATCCGGTTACGGGGTGTTGCTGGGGCTCGGATCCAGGGTCGACAGGATCGATGCAGGTCACTCAGGATGGCGAGCGCTGTCGCTCGCGACGTTGCGGAAAGGAAAAACGCTCGACGGTGGGAGTTAGATGATGGTCACGCGACGTTGAACCCCTTGTCGCGGAGGAACTCCTCCACGCGTCCGGAGTGGTTCCCCTGGAGCTCGATGGCGCCGTCCTCGACGGTGCCACCGCAGGCGAACTTGGACTTCAGATCCGACGATAGCGAGTCGAGATCGACGTCCTTGGGGTCGAATCCTTCGATGACTGTTACCTCCTTCCCGTATCTGCGCTCGTCGATGCGGATGCTGATCTGCTGAGACTCTTTGGCGACGTCCTCACAGACGCAGAGTTCCTCAGGCAGCCCACACGTCGAGCAGACCTCAGACATTACAGTTAGTTGCTACTGGATGGCGGTATTAAATAGTGTCGGGAGGCCCCGGCAGCGACACACCACAGCCCGGCTCTCACCGGGTCTCGGCCGACCGTCCGGCCGACCGCCCGGCCGACGCAGACCGAAGGGCGGTGCTCTTGGGAGCGAATCCCCCGAACGAGTGCCGCGGCGACGACGCTCGCGGAACGGAGCGCAGCGGTTTTCAGGGGAAGCCCGGCCATCACCGAGGGGAGCGCAGCTATCACGAGAGGGGGGTACTGCCGCCAGCGCCGCCGCTCGGGGGCTATCGATGTCACGGCGGCCGAGCCAGGCCCCTACCCGGTGGTCGACCGACGTGACGAGGGTATTTCGCCCCGGCGACGGTTTGAACCTTTCCCGTTTACGGGGTAATTGACCGGTCGCCTCCGCGCTCAATCCCTTCCGTCGTCGACTAGCCGCGTCGGGTTCACCGCCCCGGGGCCGGTACCCACGTCGTAGCCGCGCCTGAGCGCGTCGGTCATCCCACGGGTCGCGCTCGCGACGGCCTCCCGGAGCGGCTCTCCCCGGGCGAGGTGCGCGGTGATCGCGCTCGACAGCGTGCACCCCGCGCCATGAGTCGCCTCCGTGTCGACGCGCGGCCCCTCGAAGCGGACGACGTCGGCGGCGACAGCCTCGCCGTCGGCGCCGTCGGTCGGGACGCGCTCGCCGTCGGCGCTGTCGACCCCGTCTTCGACTGCGCTGTCGACTGCGGATCCGTTCTGGTCACCGTCGATCTCCTGCTCCGCCAGCGTCTCCGAGAGCACGAGCGTGTCGACGACCCTCTCGCCCGCCAGGTGCCCGCCCTTGACGAGCGCGGCGTCGGCGCCGAGCTGGACGAGATCTCGGCCGGCCGCGGTGGCGTCCTCGGCCGTGTCGACGTCGCGGTCGGTCAACACCTCCGCCTCGTCGACGTTCGGCGTCACGAGCGTCGCCTCGCGGATCAGGTCCTCGTAGGCCGCCTCGGCCTCTGGCGAGAGCAGCCGGTCGCCCGTTGCCGCCACCATCACCGGATCGACGACGGACCGCCCGTCGAAGTCGGCGAGCGCGTCGGTCACCGTCACCACGATCTCCGCCGTCGCGAGCATGCCGGTTTTCAGGGCCTCGACCGCGAAGTCGTCGACGACGGCGTCGAACTGGGCGGCCACGTGGTCCGCGGGCAGCGGGGTCACGTCGTGGACGCCCTCGGTGTTCTGGGCGGTCGTCGCCGTCACGACCGAGGTGCCGAACACGTCGTGGACGGTCATCGTTTTCAGGTCGGCCTGGATCCCGGCGCCACCGCCGCTGTCGCTGCCGGCGACGGTGAGCGCGACGGGCGGCGAGATGGGGTCGTATTCGTCGGTCATATGCGTGGGTGGTCGGCTGTTGGTATTAAGTAACCTTCTTCTGACGGAGGTCGATGTTGACTCGGAGACGTCGGTTCACAGTATCTATCGGATCGATGTCGCAACCATGCGCTGCGTCCTTGAGTACTGTGCACAGCGATTATCGGCAGATTTCAGTCTACTACATACAAGCAGAACCCACCCTATGGCACCCTGTGATTTGTTGGAAAGCTAGCGGATGATAGCTCCTAGAATCCAGATGAGCAGCGCGACGCCCGCTCCGATGAATATACTAAACATCGATGCGAAAATTTGTGTCCCAACTGCTGCGACCAATACACCGGCGCCGATACCGAGCCAGCTTGACGGTATTTTCGATCCGACATCCGGTCCACCTACTTCCGATTCGAAGACCAGCCCACATCCCGGGCATTCCGTTGCGTCCGGATCGATCTCGACGCCACAGTTACTGCATTTCATACCGGTTAATGTCAACCACCCCAAAAATTATTTTCGGTGACAGGCATTGGCCACCATGGCTCGCGTCAGTGTTGCTGAAGGAATATCATACGGTGTAGGACTGTTCGGATATATGCTCGGTATCGTGGTGTTCGGATTGCTTTTTCAAGTGGTAGGAATTGGAATAATCGTTTCCAAACAATACGTAATCGGTGTTATCGTCTTCCTCATCGGAGGTGTGGCCACATACTCGGGTCTCGCGGGAACGACTTACAAGGTGATCGCCGATGCGGTCCACAAGGGTACTCAGGACCCCAACGCAGGTGCGACAGCGAAAAAGGTCGCTGATAGTACTGGGAAAACCGCCCGAAAGGTGGCCGACGAGGACAGTGAGGGAGCCGCACAAACAGCAGCGGGCGAATCGGCAGAGACTCAAGTTGCACGGAAAGTTCCGGAAGATACCGAAACCAGCACCGACAGTAGTGCTGATAAAAACGACAAGTAACGCTTGGGAGAGGGACTGATTCAGATTCATCATGCCCACGTGTAGTAATTGTCAGACGGAAGTCAGCGCCGACGCTAACGCCTGCCCCGGCTGCGGGGCAGTGTTCGAAACGACCGAGTCGCAGCCAAGTAGTCAATCCCCTCGAAGCGGGTCTGAGTCCTACCCAACCAGCATACAATCTCAACAACTACTCCGGGTTGCACAGGGGCTGGCTGGTTTCTCAATCGTTTGTGCGCTTGTGGTGATATTTACTCCACAGTCAGTACTTGGCGCGCGCAGTGGCGGACTGCTGCTACCTGCTATGATATTATTGTGGCTGATTACCATTGGTGGACTCTGGACGCGAACCGAAGCGGGTCTACTCACCAGTATTATCGGGTATGCCCTGGCAACGGTGTTGAGTGCACTTGGCACAGCTTCGCCGCTTCTTGGACTGCGGGGACTCCGTTTGCATCGCATACTGCCAGTGGACCCAGGGTCCCTCCTACTTCGAGCTGTTTACTCGTTCCAGTTATCCAGTGGCGGCTTGCCACGGGTGCGGTCGATCTCGTTTCTCATTGCCGGGTTTATAGGAACGGCTTCTCTCGCCGTCGTCACGGTTCTACTCGTAAAGAATCGGAGCGCGTTGGTTGTGGAGGGGACGACTGGAGGCCAACAGTCGGCCGGCCAGACCGAATCCCCGGCCAATAGCAAGCGTATGGTGACACTCTCCGGAATATTACTGGTCGGCAGCGTCGTGGTTGTTCTCGCCGCGTCACTGCTTGGATTGAATGGATTCGACTCGGCACCGATAGCACTCAAAGTGATCAGTGCAGGCCTCCCAACGCCGCTTGCCGCGTTAGTTGGCTACCTACGCGTCACACAACCCGGCACATTTGATTCGTCGATTAACGTCCCAGTGGTGGCGCTCATCGGAATTTCAATCCCGCTAGCGGTTACCCTCGACGCTGTCACCGTTCGTCGGCAGACCGATTGGACACCGAGTTTGTTCTGGTATCCGATTGGGGTCGTATTCGTCTGGTTCCTGGCCCTACCAATCTATCTGTACCGTCGGTCTACGAAGATTTGACGAGAATCCGTATTTTGTTAAGATTCAATAGATCGAATCCACCCACCAAACGTCGTCAGAGTACCTCTCTGGATATGCAATCATGCTGTGGGGCCGACGTGCTCGAACGCTTCAATTTCCTCGTCGTCTGCACGTGCAAGTTCTTTCAGTGATTCGAACTCCTGGACGATGCGCTCGGCGGCCTCCGGTTCGAGCGAATTGAGCAGCTGCCCGACCGGGTCGGCCCCGAGCACCTGGAGCCCGAGGACGCTCGTGACGACCGAGACCGCCCCCAAGACGACCGGCCGGAACTCGCCGGATAATCATCATTATACGACTGGTGAGTGATTACCCGATACAGATGCCTCTTGGTGGCTTCCTCCCGAACAGGCCGCTAGTCAACGTCCTCGTCATCGTCGCCGCAACAGCCGTCATCTGGCTCGGCAGCGGCTGGCTCGAAGAGTCGGCCGAACACCTCTCCGCGTACTACGGCCTCCCCGCAGTCGTGCAGGGATCGATCATCGTCGCGGTCGGCTCCAGCTTCCCCGAGCTCGCCAGCGTCGTGTTCACCGCACTCGCCGGAACCTTCAACATGGGCGTCGGCGCCATCGTCGGCTCCGCCATCTTCAACATCCTCGTCATCCCCGCGCTCGCCGGCATCGCCTCGGACGGTCACCTCGAAACCAACCGCACGATCGTCTACAAGGAAGCCCAGTTCTACATGATTGCGGTCTCCGCGATGGTCGTCACGTTCGCGCTAGCTGTCATCTACCTCCCCGTCCCGAACGGCCCCGCCCTCGCCGGGCAGCTCACCCGGCCACTCGCACTGCTCCCGCTACTGCTGTACGCACTGTACCTCTTCATCCAGTGGCAGGACGTCAGCGACCACGACGCCCCCGACACCCCAGACCACATCGCCGTCGGCCGCGAGTGGCTCCGGCTCGGCGCCGGCCTCCTGTTAATTCTTGTCGCCGTCGAACAGCTCGTCAGTGGCGTCGAAGCCCTCGGCCACACGTTCGGCATCCCCGAGTTCCTTGCGGGCGTCACCATCGTCGCCGCCGCCACCAGCCTCCCCGACACACTCGTCAGTGTCCGCACAGCCAGATCCGACCGGGGAATTACGAGCCTCGGCAACGTCCTCGGGTCGAACACCTTCGACCTCCTCGTCGCCATTCCCATCGGCGTCCTCATCGTCGGCGCAACCACCATCGACTTCGCCGTCGCCGTCCCGATGCTCGGCGTGCTCACGCTGGCGACCGTGCTGCTGTTCACCTTCCTACGAACCGACCTCTCTGTCACCGGCTTCGAAGCGTACACCCTGCTGGCCGCCTACGCTCTGTTCGTCGCTTGGGTCGTCGCCGAAACCGTCGGGGTTACGCACCTCATTAAAGGCGTCTAGTGCAGTCCTGGTCAGAGACAGCACGTTCCCTCTGTCCTCGTCACGTTCGGCTACCAGCGACTGGCCGAGTGGGTGGTGGCTGCCGAATTCGTTTGTGTGTCACGCCCACTCTGCTCTGATGGGATGAAAGCCTGCTAAGTCCCCAGCGTGCGTGAAGAGGGACTG
>JBDGPU010000183.1:0-16671 GCA_042219525.1 Halopenitus sp. | reverse complement strand
AAGACGGGCCGGCACACGATGGCCTTCGAGATGATGGCCCACCACGCGTTCAACGTCCGCGAGGACGCCGAGGAGGAGTACGCCTACGAGGGTGAAGTCTACTGGAAGGACGAGACGGTCCGCTACTGCGACGAGCTGTTCGAGAACCTCGGCGCCGACCTCGAGGAGATCACCTACATCGAGGACCCGTGGGTCGGCGGCGGCAACGCCGGGCCCGCCATCGAGGTTATCTACAAGGGCGCGGAGCTGGCGACGCTCGTCTTCATGTGCATGGAGCAGGACCCCGAGGGCGACTACGAAATGAAGGACGGGAACACCTACTCCTACATGGACACGTACGTCGTCGACACCGGCTACGGGCTGGAACGCTGGACCTGGATGAGCCAGGGGACGCCCACCGTCTACGAGGCCATCTACCCCGACGCCATCGAGTTCCTGAAGGACAACGCCGGCCTCGACTACTCCGACGAGGAGCTGGAGATCGTCAACCGCGCTGCGACGCTGTCCGGGCGCCTCGACATCGACGACGTCGACGACGTGGAGGCCGCCCGCGGCGACATCGCGGCCGACGTCGGCGTCGACGTCGACCGCCTCCGCGAGCTGGTCGAACCCTTAGAGGACATCTACGCCATCGCGGACCACGCCCGGACGCTCGCGTACATGCTCGGCGACGGCATCGTCCCGTCGAACGTCGGCACCGGCTACCTCGCGCGGATGGTCCTTCGCCGCACGAAGCGCCTCGCCGACGGCGTCGGCGTCGACGCCCCCCTCGACGAGCTCGTCGACATGCAGGCCGAGCGCCTCGGCTACGAGAACCGCGATACCATCCGCGACATCGTCCGGACGGAGGTCGCGAAGTACCGCGAGACGCTCGAACGCGGCTCCCGGAAGGTCGAGCAGATCGCCGAGGAGTACGCCGAGAAGGGCGAACCCGTCCCGACCGACACGCTCATCGAGCTGTACGACTCCCACGGCATCCAGCCGGAGATGGTCCGGGACATCGCCGCGGAACACGGCGCCGACGTGGACGTCCCCGACGACTTCTACTCGCTGGTCGCGGAGCGCCACGGCGGCGAGACCGCGGAGGCCGAGACCGAGCGCGACGAACGCCTCGAGGAGCTGCCGGAGACGGAGAAGCTCTTCTACGAGAACCAGGAGCGCATGGAGTTCGAGGCGGTCGTCCTCGACGTGTTCGAGCGCGAGGACGGCTACGACGTCGTCTTGGACCAGACGATGTTCTATCCCGAGGGCGGTGGCCAGCCCGCCGACCACGGGTCGCTCACCGCGGGCGAGACGACCGTCGAGGTCGACGACGTGCAGGAGGTCGACGGCGTCGTCCTCCATCACACCGATGGCGACCCGGGCAAGGGCGACTTCGTGCGCGGGCAAGTCGACTCGGACCGTCGCGAGCAGCTGATGCAGCACCACACCGCCACGCACCTCATCGGACACGCGGCCCGCGAGGTGCTCGGCGACCACGTACGCCAGGCCGGCGCCCAGAAGGGCCTCGACTCCTCCCGGCTCGACGTCCGCCACTACGAGCGGATCACTCGCGAGGAGGTCAAGGAGATCGAGCGCGTCGCCAACGACCTGGTGACGGATAACGTCGCCGTCCGCCAGGAGTGGCCCCATCGCCACGAGGCCGAGGAGGAGTACGGCTTCGACCTCTACCAGGGCGGCGTCCCGCCGGGCACCAACATCCGGCTGATCCACGTCGGCGACGAGGACGTCCAGGCCTGCGCCGGGACCCACGTCGACCGCACCGGCGACATCGGGACGGTCAAAGTGCTGAAGACCGAGCCCGTCCAGGACGGCGTCGAACGGATCGTCTTCGCCGCCGGCGACGCCGCCATCGAGGCGACCCAGGAGACGGAGGACGCCCTCTACGACGCGGCAGCCGCACTGGACGTCGACCCGCAGGACGTCCCCGAGACGGCCGAGCGCTTCTTCGACGAGTGGAAGGCGCGCGGCAAGGAGATCGAGGACCTGAAAGAGCAACTCGCCGAGGCACGGGCTGGCGGCGGTAGCGAGGCCGAGGAGGTCGACCTCGACGGCGTCACAGCTGTGATCCAGCGGATCGACGCCGACACCGAGGAACTGCGGGCGACCGCGAACGCCCTGGTCGACGAGGCCAACGTCGCCGTCGTCGGCTCCGGTGCCGGCGGCTCCGCGCAGTTCGTCGTCGGCGTCCCGGACGACGTCGCTATCAACGCCGGCCAGGTCGTCGGCGAACTCGCCGGCAAGGTCGGCGGGGGCGGCGGCGGCCCGCCGGACTTCGCCCAGGGCGGCGGCCCGGACGTTGAGTCCCTCGACGAGGCCCTCGATGCGGCTGTCGAGACGCTGCGGCACGCGAAGGAAGCCTAACCGTCGGCCGTCGACCGTCGTCGTCGGCAACGGTCTCACCGGGCGGTCCCGCTACCGTTTCTGCAACGTTCCGTTACACGTCGGACACGTGTCGTGGACCGACCCGGCGAGTTCGACGGTTCGCTCGTTGTAACAGTCGGAACACAGCAGTGTGCCACACTGTTTGCATTCGTAGCCGTCGAGACTACTGAGACCGAGTGTGACGAGGAGCCCACCCCCCTGATCCAGCTCCTTGTCGCAACGGTGGCACTGTGGCATACAGGTATATGTCAGCCGAGGGTTATAAAGAGCAAGGAGAATACCCGCACCTTTAGGCGCCCCCAGAACGCTTTGCGTTCTGGTGTGCGAACGAGACGCGACGCTTCTCGTCAACGCAGGATGAATCCGACAACACAGGGAACACGACACCGTCGATAGCACGACGCGAGTTTCCAACCCGTACTTTCAAGAGACAATAATCGCAACACGATAGTAAGGTCAGGTCGGAACGGGGCGGATTCCGAACGGCCTTCGGGGGCGGCCTCGCCGCCACTAATGAGACAGTATCCGAAACGCCGACGTGGTGAACGCGAATCCCCGAAGGGTTCGTCTATGTGCCTGTCAGTCGAGCAAGCCCAAGATAACTCCGAATCCGACGAAGTCTGCCAGACTCACCGTGGCAAAAACAACACGGGGAGTCCGAACACGATGAAAGATAGGAGTAACGGCAGTTTGGCACCGCCAGTCAGCCACCGACCACGACGACTGGGTTAGACGCGAACTCCCGTTAAGTGGTGGAAGCCATGGTTGCAAACCTGAAACTCCCACCGCTCGGGATTCCTCCGGATTTAGGCGGAGGAGGATGTCAATAATCGTTCTCTCCCCGGAACGTGCCGAAGCGAGTCGGCGACCGCTCACCGGTGGAAGTCCATCGGGCGGCGAGCGGCAACAAACCACAAGCCCCCCGCGGTCGATTCCACGATATGGCGCCACGGCTCGTCTACGACGACTGCGGGTTCTGTAAGTGGTTCATCAGCAACCTGCTCCGGTTCGGCGACTTCGAGCCGGTCGGCTTCTCCGAGCTCTCGGCCGACCAGCAGGCCCGGCTCCCGGACGAGTACGAGAACTGCATGCACCTGCTGACGGACACGGACGTCTACTCCTGCGGCGAGGCCGTCGAGCAGGCAATCGCCCGGCTCTCGACGCCGACGTGGTGGCTCGTCGCGCTGGCACGGGAGATTCCCGGCTATCCGACCCTCCGCGAGAAGCACTACCGGTGGGCCGCGGACCGACGGTCGATCTGGGGGCGCTATCGCTCGCGAGAGGTCGTCCGGGGAGCGGAGTAGCGCCGAGTCGAGCCGCCGCTTCCGGGGATCATCGTCGGCGGCAAATAGGCGGAAAGGGGGAAGTCGAGCGCGTGTTACGCACTCCGCGGCGGCGCGTCCAGCGCCGCGTCGACGCTCCGTAGCGCGGCACGACCGGGGGCCCGGTCGCGCTGGGGGGCGTCGATGAGATACGATACCAGCGCCTCTCGAAGGAGCGTGAGTCCCTCCTCGTCGAAGGGCGTCCCGTCCTCGATACGGCGGACGAGTCCGAGTTCGGCGGGCGATTCCGCCCCGTCGTCGACCGCTTTCTCGGCCGCTCGCAGTAGGGCGACGTGGGCGATCCACGCTTCCTCCCTGGAGAGGTCGAGAGCAGTCGAGCGTCCGTGCGCTGGTGGGGTCATCCCATTTGTACCTATGAGGGCTACGGGTTAAAGCTATGTGCCGTGTTGGCATGGCGCAATCATCAGCACACAAATAATTTGTGGCTGGAGCCCTCTAGACGGCGTCAGCAGTCGAATACAGGCAGTGAAACGACCGTTGTGAAACCGCCGGACAGTGTCCGATACCCGCAGAAACGAAAACTGCAGGAGATCTGTAACGAGTTGACAGCGGTGGCGGCGACGGCAGCGACGGCGACAGCGACAGCGACGGCGACGACGACAGCGGCGACGCAAGCGACGGCGACAGCGACGACAGCGACGACAGCGACGGCGATTACGACGGTGCCGACCGCGAAGCCGGCTTACTGGTACGCCTGGATCCCGGTGAGGTCCTCGCCGAGGATGAGGGTGTGGATGTCGTGGGTGCCCTCGTAGGTGTACACCGTCTCCATGTTGGCCATGTGGCGCATCGGCGAGTAGTCCGTCGTGATCCCGTTGCCACCGAGCATCTCGCGGGCGACCCGGGACTGGTCCCGGGCCATGCGGACGTTGTTCCGCTTCGCCATCGAGACGTGCTGCGGGCGGAGGTCGCCGCGCTCCTTCAGGTCGGCGAGCCGGTAGGCGAGCAGCTGCGAGGTCGTGATCTGGGTCGCCATCTCGGCGAGCTTCTGCTGCTGGAGCTGGAACTGCGCGATGGGACCGCCGAACTGCTCGCGGTCGGTCGCGTACGCGCGCGCCTCCTCGAAGCAGTCGCGAGCGGCGCCGATCGCCCCCCAGGCGATCCCGTATCGCGCCTGCGTGAGACAGGAGAGCGGACCCTTCATCCCCTCGACGTCCGGGAGCACGTTGTCCTCGGGCACGCGCACGTCCTGCAGCGAGATCTCACCGGTGATCGACGCGCGCAGCGAGAGCTTGTCGTCGATCTTGTTCGTCGTCACGCCGTCGCGGTCGGTCTCGACGAGGAAGCCGCGAACCGTGTCGTCGTCCGAGCGGTCCTTCGCCCAGACGACGGCGACGTCGGCGATGGGGGAGTTCGTGATCCACGTCTTCGAACCGTTGAGGACGTACTCGTCGCCGTCCTTCTCGGCGTGCGTCTCCATCGCCGAGGGGTTCGAGCCGTGTTCGGGCTCCGTCAGCCCGAAGCAGCCTACCGCCTCACCCTGGCCCAGCGCCGGAAGCCACTCCTCCTTCTGTTCCTCGCTGCCGAACTGGTGGATCGGGTACATGACCAGCGCGCCCTGGACGCTCGCCATCGAGCGCAGCCCGGAGTCGCAGGCCTCGAGCTCCTGCATCAGGAGGCCGTAGGCGGTCTCGGAGACGTTCGGGGAGCCGTAGCCCTCGAGGTTCGGCGCGAAGAAGCCGAGCTCGCCCATCTTCGGGATGAGGTCGGTCGGGAACGTTCCCTCCTCGAAGTGGTCGCCGATGTCGTCCGCGATCTCGTCCTCGACGAACTGCCGTGCCGTGTCGCGAATGAGTCGTTCTTCCTCGTCCAGATCGGCTTCGAGGCCGACGTAGTCGAGCATGTGAAAACGTGAGGTGCATCCGCACAAAAGGTGTTCGGCATTTTGGTGTCATCGAGCGACGGTGAACCACCGGAACCGGGAGATAGAGGCAGTTCCAGCCGGTTATTCGAGCGACCGCTGCACGACATCTCGGCCAAAACCGACCGGGAACGCAGCTCTGGAATCAGTCGTCGGCCGCGGCCGAAGCCGGCTCCTCCGTCTGGAGGCTGCGCACGTGGTCCGTGAAGTTCTGGAACACCTGCTTGGCCTCGCAGGCGGCGTCGTACTTCTCGGGGGTAATGGAGCGAAGCACGTCGTCGACGCGGGCGTCGCCGATCTGGTCGCGCTTCCCGTCGGCGACGCGCTCGGCGGTCTCGACGTCGTACTCGGGGTGGAACTGTAGCCCCCAGTTGTTCCCCTTCCGGAAGGCGTGGATGCCGAACTCGTTTTCGGCGATAAGCTCCGCCCCGGGCGGAAGCTCGACGACGGCGTCGCCATGGGAGGTGAAGACGGTGAATTCCTCGTCGATGCCCGCGAAGATGTCGTCGCCGTGGTGGGTGATCTCGGAGTAGCCGAGTTCGAAGTCGTCCATGCCCGCGACGCGGCCGCCGAGCGCCTCCGCGAGCACCTGGTGGCCGTAACAGACGCCGAGCGCGGGGACGCCGCGGTCGGTCGCCTCGCGGACGTAGTCGACGAGCGGGGGGATCCACTCCTCGTCCCAGTAGACTGACGAGCGCGACCCCGTGATGACGACGGCGTCGAAGTCGTAATGGTCCGGCAGTTGCTGCTCGTTGGCGTTGAACTCGACGAGGTCGGCGTCGATTTCCCGTCGGAAGTTCCGCCGCGTGTTCTCGCCCTCGTGGGCCGCGTTGAGGAGGGCGAATCGGAGACGTGCCATTGTGAATACGCACGCCCCACGGCCTCAAAACGGTTGTGTCGCCACGAACGACTGCCGCTGACGCGGTTGGAGGCGTTACTGGCGACCGCTGTAACAGCAGCTCATTCCGGGGGCAATACGTCGTCGCGAGCCCGGTCGACGGCGGTCCGCAAAGACGCGACGGGCAGGCGGTCGCGCGCCTCCGCGACGGGAACCCACTCGTGCTCCTCGTGCTCGTGGTCGAGCGTGACGGCTCGCTCGTCGGTCGTGCAGCCGTACACGACAGTGAACAGGGGGTCACCCGACGCGAGGTGCCAGAGTTCGGTCACGGTCTGGACCGGCCGTCCCACGTCGACCTCGAGGCCGGTTTCCTCGCGGATCTCGCGGGCGACCCCGTCGGCGGCGTCCTCGCCATACTGGACACGACCGCCGGGGATCGACCACGGGTTGTCGGCAGCAGACCGGACGAGGAGGACAGACTCGTCGTTGAACACGACAGCTTTCTGGGTGACGTGGCCGCTGAAGTTGTCCTCGTCCGCGGACACTGGCTCGGTCATGGTTGCGAGGCGTCGTGGGACGACAAAGTTCTGCCGTCCTTACGCCCGGTCCACGTCGGCGTGCTCGTCGAGCCAGCTCCGCAGTTCGTCGTTGACGTGGCCGGAGGCTTCCACGCTGACGAGGTGGCCCGCGCCGTAGACCTCCACGAACTCGCCGCGGGGCAACCCCTCGGCCAGCGTCTCGCCGTACTCGACCGGACAGATCCGATCGTCGCTCCCGTGGAGCACGAGCGTCGGCGTCGTGATCTCGAACAACTGATCACCCACGTCGAACTCGTTCAGCGCCGCTCGCTGCCACTCGAAGGCCTGCTGGTCGGCGTCCTCGACCGTCCGCCAGTCCTCGATCTGGTCGAGGACGTCCGGGCGTTCCTCCCGGAACTCGGCCGACAGACCCGCATCGATCGCGGAGCGCACCTCCCCGGGGTTGTTCGGGTCGCCCCAGAGGCCGTCGGCGTTCAGGTCGGCGCCCGACGGCGGGGTCCCGAGCAGCACGAGGCTCTCGGGTCGCGACTGCCCGAGGGCGTACTGGAGCGCGACCATGCCCCCGAACCCGTAGCCGACGAGGTGTGGATTCCGGATCCCCTCCGCGGAGAGGACGGCCTCGAGGTCACCGACGAAGTCGCTCAGCGAGTAGGGTCCCGTCGGTCGGTCGGACTCCCCGATCCCGCGCCATTCGGGCGTGATCGTCGTGAACGGACCGGCGACGGCGCCGTGCTGCCAGCCGAACTGCCAGGCCCCGAGGCCCACGTCGCCACAGAAGACGACCGGTGGGCCGTCGCCGTCGACTTCGTAATGGATCGAAACGCCATCGGCGTTCGCGTGCGGCATTACCTATGCTCTCGCTCGGAATGCGTAATGAGGTTACGGTCAGTGTGTGTGGATCGGGGGGTCCGTGTGTGGTCCCGAGTCTCGGCTCTTCGCTACGCCTGTGCATGTGACCGGACCGACTGAGGCTCGCAGTCAACGCCATTCGGCATGCCCAGAAAGCCCTACATTCTCCGAGGCGGTCGTCTACTTCGTGTTTTATTCGGCTTTCGTCGCTAGCGACACCACTCAGCATGCCCAGAAAGCCCCAGCCGCTGAGGTGATCGTCAAGTGCGTGGTTTGGTTGGTTATCGCCGCTGGCGACACCACTCAGCATGCCTAGAAAGCCCCAGCCGCTGAGCGGTCGCGCTGCTTGCTGCGCTCCTCACCCGGCCCGCTCCCTCACTCCGTTCGGTCGCTCGCCGGGATTGCGGTGCTAGCGTCGCAGGGCGTCCCGCTCAGCGGCTGCCCCTTTCAGTCCCACCCAGGAGTGGTGGCCCGGCCGTCGCTCGCGTCGGTTGGTTCGCTGCTAATGCTTGCCGGCTTCCCGGCGTGCGGTGCGGAGCGGTTGGCGCGCGAGCAACGCGTGCGAGGGAGGGCGGGGCGCGCCGAGTGGTGCTGTACCGGCGCGCCCCGACCGAGGCTGGGGAGGACTGAGGCCTGCGGCAGCTTTTGCGGTTGCGGTCGCGGTTGCGGTCCTGGCGGACTGAAAGGGCGACGGCCGGTCGCGCCGCAGGGGAGTCGCTGTCCCGAAAATCGGAGATTTTCGGGCTCCGAGAAATCTTCGATTTCTCGCGAAGCCGACCCCTATCCGCGCCGGGCGGTGCTGAGAGGCGCGGATATGTCGCTCAGCGACCGCGAGCGGCCGAGGGCTTTCTGGGTGTTTGCGGTGCTGTCAAGTGTAGCAGCGTCTGCACCTGTAAATCCAGTTTATAAGCAAGAGCAGCCGAGGGCTTTTCAGGCGTTTGCGTTGCTGGCAAGCGCAGCAGTGACTGTACCTGCTCATTCAAATACAGTTTATATGTAAGAACAGTCGAGGCCTTTCGAGTAGTCTGCGTTGCCGGCGAGAGTAAGCGAGAATTACCTGCCCAAACCGAGAACATCTCCCAACCATCAGTATCGGGAGAAAGTATATCACGGAAACACCTGATAACCGTCCCAATGGCCGGAGCAACAATCGAATTCCACTTCGACGCGCCCGCGGACGAGCGCCGATTCCTCCGAGAGTACCTCCCCGACGCGTGGGACCGCTTCGAGGCGAGCGACCACTGGGAAGCGGGGTGGTTCTGGGCCTACGGCCAGTTCGCCGAGTTCGACGCCGGCCCCGACGGCGGCTTCCTTCGAGTCGTCTTCGACGGCGACCCGGACGACCTCGTCGCGCGCGAGACGGACCGCTGGGCGTCGTTCGACGGGCTATCCGAGTGGAGCCTCCGCCGGTACGAGGAGGAGGGGTACGACAGCCTGCTCGCGCAGCAGCGGGACGCGAAAGGCGAGGTCGGCGGCGAACTGGAGTGTCGCCTGAAACCGCTCGTCGCGCGGTTCGCGCTCGACTACTACCGCGAGTTCGACGAGTCGGTGCCGATGGTCGGCGACGAGAGCCCGGCGAACCCAAAGGGCATCGGCTTCTGGGCTGCCGTCCACGACCTGCTGGTCCAGTGCGGGTTCCACTGGTACGACGAGACCGCGATGTGCGAAAAGGCGCTCCGGAATCGACTGAAATCCATCGCCAGCTATCGTGGTGCCGACGCCGCCCGCGAGGAGTACGAGCGCATCCGCTCGGCGTGGGCGGCACACGAGGACGAGTTAGAGTCGTGGCTCGACGCGCACCCGACCGGGACCGCGTCGGAGCCCTGAACACTCGAACGCGGGACGGTTCCGGAGGGACGGCTGTCCGGTGGGCATCCCGGACCGTCGCGTCAGTTGGGCGGAGATCCCGAGTCGGAGCCGCTCCGTGCGAGCCAGACTCCGTAGCCGAGCAAGACGGCCCCAGCCAGGGTGTATTCCACTCGAAGCAGTATTGCAGTCGCTGGGTCGGTGGGATGAGAGTGTGCGACGAGATAATCGAGGGCCGAGCCCAATCCAACGAAGAGCAAGAGCGCCCCAGCGAGGACGAGACCGACCACGAGAACGCGCCGAGGCGTGGCGGAACGGCGCGGACCGGTTCGGGCCATGACTCCGAGAGGAGTGCCGGCGGGTAAATGCTTTCCCGGGAAAACGACGCTCGTTCCGTGAAGAAGGCCGAAAACGGGCGTGGCGCCGAGCCCCGTTACAGGTCGTACAGCTCGCTGTACTTCTCGTCGACGTAGTCGGTGAACGCGTCCGCGGAGAAGTCGTCGCCCGTGGCGCGGTTCACCAGCTCGTTCGTCTCGTAGCGGGAGCCGTGCTGGTGGACGTTGTCCGCGAGCCACTCGTGGAGGTCGTTGAAGTCGCCCTCGGCGATCTTGCCTTCGAGGTCGTCGATGTCCTGGCTGGCGGCCTCGTACAGCTGGGCGGCCATCACGGATCCGAGCGAGTAGGTCGGGAAGTAGCCGAAGTTGCCGTGGGCCCAGTGGATGTCCTGCAGGCAGCCCTCGGCGTCGTTCTCGGGGCGGATGCCGAGATACTCCTCGTACTTGTCGTTCCAGGCCTCGGGGACGTCCTCGACGTCGAGCTCGCCGGAGATGAGTTCGCGCTCGATCTCGAACCGGACGACGATGTGGAGGTGGTAGGTAAGCTCGTCCGCCTCGACGCGGATGAGGTTGTCCTCGTACACCTGGTTGACCGCCTCGTAAGCGTCCTCGACGGTGGCGTCCTCCGTGGAGGGGAAGTACTCCTGGAACGTCGGCAGGAGCTGCTCCCAGAAGGCGCGGGAGCGGCCCACGTGGTTCTCCCAGAGCCGCGACTGCGACTCGTGGACGGAGAGGTCACGGGACTCGCCCAGCGGCGTGCCATACTCCTCCTCGGGGAGCCCCAGGTTGTACTGCGCGTGGCCGAACTCGTGGACGGTCGAGAGGAACGCGCCGAGCGGGTCGGACTCGTCGAAGCGCGTCGTGACGCGGCAGTCGAACTGGTTGCCGGAGGTGAACGGGTGCGAGGAGACGTCGAGCCGGCCGCGCTCGAAGTCGTAGCCGATCAGGTCGAGGACCTCGCGGGAGAGCTCCTCCTGGGTTTCCTCGTCGAAGTGGCCCTCGAACGTGTCGACAGCGAGGTCGGCGTCCGACTCGCGGATGTCCGCGATCATCGGGACGAGCGTCTCGCGGAGCTCCTCGAGGATCGATTCGGCCTGTTCGAGGGGGAGACACGGCTCGTAATCCTCGAAGAGGACCTCGTAGGCGTCGCGGTCGGGGTCGATCGCCTCGGCGTACTCGCGCTTCAGCTCGACGTGCTTCTGGAGGTGCGGCGCGAAGGTGTCGAAGTCGTCCTCGGCCTTGGCCTCCTCCCACGCCTGCAGCGCCTCGGTCGACGCCTCGGAGATCTCCTCGACGAGCTCCTGCGGGACGGCGTTCGCGCGCTCGTACTCGCGGCTGATCTCGCGGACGACGGCGGCCTGTTCTTCGGTCAGGTCGACGTCCTCGAGCTCGGCGAGCAGCTCGCCGGTCTCGTCGGCGGTGACGAGCTCGTGTTCGAGCGAGGAGAGCGTGGAGAGCTGCCGGGACCGGGCGGGGGTGCCGCCCTCGGGCATCATGACCTGCTGGTCCCAGGAGAGCACGCCCGCGGCGCTGGAGACGGAGTTCCAGCGTCGGGCTCGGTCGAGCAGCGCCTCATACGCGTCGGGGACGTCGTCGGCATTCGTGGCGTTCGTTGCCATACCCGTGGGTTCCGGGCTCTCGCTTAAGAAACGTGCGTCTCCGGTCGGGAGGGCCGGGTACGGTTCTGTGCGGCCGATCAGACACCGAGGCCAGCGACTTCACTCCGGTCAGGCACCGTCGCTGGCGCCGAGATCGCGCTCCGCGAGGGTCCGGTAGATGCGGCGACAGCGCGCCAGCACGTCCAGCGAGACGCTTTCCGTCTCCGTGTGCGCCTCGCCCGGCTCCGAGGGGCCGCAGACGACGCAGGTCGTCCCGGCCTCGGCGAGCCAGCCGGCGTCGGTCGCGTGCGGCTTCGTGACGTGCTGGGGGGTCGCCTCCGCCTCCGACTCGTCCGCCTGCGCGTCCTGCGCCGCCCGCGCCGCCGAAAGCGCCGCGTCCGCGAACGCCTCGTCGTCGCAGGCCATCGGCGGGAGGTCCTGGTCGACGGTCCACTCGACGCCTGCGATCTCCTCGACCCGCTCCAGCGCCGCGCGCTCGCCAGGGACGGTGCGCTCGTCGACCGTGAACGTGCACTCGTCCGGGATGACGTTCATCGCCGTGCCGCCGTCGATCTCGGTGACGGCGACGGAGCCGGACAGTTCCTCGCCGACGACCTCGACGGTCGGGAACGTGAGGTCGCGGACGAGGTCGACGGCGTCGCTGGCGCGGTAGATGGCGTTGGTGCCCGCGGCGACCTCAGAGGCGTGGGCGGACGCGCCGGTCGCGATGACCGTCGACCCGCGCCGGCCCTTGTGCGCGACGACGACGTCCGTGACGCCCGCCGCGGAGTAGTTGGTCGACCCCTCGGCGACGAGGGCGTAGTCCGGCGCGAATCCGCGCTCGATGGCGCCGCGAGCACCGACGCCGCCGACCTCCTCGCCGACGAAGGAGGCGAAGACGAGTTCCCGGTCAGCCGGCACGTCGGCGTCGCGAAACGCGAGCATGGCGGCGGCGACGGCGCCTTTCATGTCGGCCGTGCCCCGCCCGTAGAGCCGGCCGTCGCGCTCCTCGACGACGTATCGGTCGGCGCCGTCGACGTCGTTCGGGTCCTCCACGTCGCCAGCGACCTGTTCGGGCGCCGGCGGGACGACGTCGTGGTGGCCAACCAGCGCCAGGGAAGTAGCACCGTTGGGATTACGCCGCGCGATCACGTTTCCGTCCACGTCGCGCTCGACGTCGGCGTCGGTCTCCGCGCGCAGCCACTCCTCGATGGCGTCGCCGGCAGCCGTCTCGTCCGCGTGGCTCGGGATCTCGACCAGGGCCCTCGTGAGATCGGCGAGTTCGCTCATGGGCGTCCCTCGGCCGCCGGACGATTAAAACGTGGCCGCCGGCAGACGGCGATCCCACAGCCCGCGAAAACGACCTGACGCGGATGGCTATCGGCGAGGGCAGTGGGGGGCCAGCGGCGACCGGCCGCTCGTGTCAGCCCTCATAAACCCGCCGGCGACCCCCAAGTCGAACACTCTTATACCCATCCCGTGCGGAGGAAACGTATGAACGTAGTACCGGACACGAGCGCCATCATCGACGGGCGTGTGTCCGATCGCATCGAGGACGGCACGTACGAGGGGGCGACGATCGTCGTGCCCGAGGCCGTCACCGGCGAGCTTGAAGCACAGGCGAACGACGGCGTCGACGCCGGCTGGGACGGGCTCGAGGAGCTGCAGCGCCTCGCCGGCCTCGCCGACGAGGGCACCATCGAGCTGGAGTACGTCGGCAGCCGCCCGGAGGCAAGCGAGAAGGGCGCCGCCGAGGAGGGCGAGATCGACGCGCTCATTCGGGACGTCGCCGGCGAACACGACGCGACGCTGCTGACGAGCGACGTCGTCCAGGCCGAAGTCGCGAAGGCGAAGGGGATCGAGGTCGACTACGTCGAGCCGGTCACCCGGGGCGTCGTCGAGGAGCTCCCTATCGTCGATATGTTCACCGAGGACACGATGTCAGTCCACCTGAAGACGGACACGGTCCCCAAGGCCAAGCGCGGCGCCCTCGGCGAGATGCGCTACGAGGAGATCGCCGAGGAGGCCACGAGCGAGGCCCAGATGGACGAGTGGGCGACGAACATTATCAACCTGGCCCGGCAGTCCTCGGACGGGTTCGTCGAGCTCGCGAACGACGGGATGACGATCGTCCAGTACCAGGACTACCGGATCGCGGTGGCCCGCCCGCCCGCGGCCGACGGCATCGAGATCACGGCTGTGCGCCCGATCGCGAAGACGACGCTGGAGGACTACGAGTTCGCCAGCGAGCTCCGCGAACGGTTCCTCGAATCCCAGCGTGGCGTCCTCATCTCCGGGTCGCCCGGGGCCGGGAAGTCCACGTTCGCGCAGGCGGTCGCGGAGTTCCTCAACGACAACGACTACGCCGTGAAGACGATGGAGAAGCCGCGGGACCTCCAGGTCGGCCCGGAGATCACCCAGTACGGCGCGCTCGACGACGACATGGCCAACACGGCCGACTCGCTGCTGCTCGTGCGCCCGGACTACACCATCTACGACGAGGTCCGGAAGACGAAGGACTTCGAGGTGTTCTCGGACATGCGGATGGCCGGCGTCGGCATGGTCGGCGTCGTCCACGCCTCCCGCGCCATCGACGCGCTCCAGCGGCTCGTCGGCCGCGTCGAGCTCGGGATGATCCCGCAGGTCGTCGACACTGTCGTCTACATCGAGGCCGGCGAGGTCGCCACCGTCTACGACGTGACGACCGAGGTGAAGGTCCCCGAGGGGCTCACGGCCGAGGACCTCGCGCGCCCGGTCATCCAGGTCGTCGACTTCGAGACGGGCAAGCCAGCCTACGAGATCTACACGTTCAACAAGCAGGTCGTCACCGTCCCGATCGGCGAGGAGGAGGGCGAGGGCGCCGAAACCGGCGTCTCCCGCATCGCGAAAAAGGAGATCGAGCGCGAGATCCGCTCGGTCGCTCGCGGTCACGTCGACGTCGAGCTGCAGGGCCAGGAGGAGGCCATCGTCTACGTCGACGAGGACGACATCTCCTACGTCATCGGCAAGGGCGGCGGCCGCATCACCGACATCGAGGACCGCCTCGGCATCGACATCGACGTCCGCACCCACGAGGAGCGACCCTCGGGTGCCGGCGGCGGCTCCGGTAGCGCCGGCGGCGCAGGCGGTTCGAACGAAGCCCAGGTCGGCGAGGGCCGCGGCAAGGTCGTCGAGCCCGAGGTGACCTCCCAGCACGTCGTGATTCCGATGGCGGAACACGTCGGCGAGACCGTCGAGGTCCGCGCCGACGGCGAGTACCTCTTCACGGCTACGGTCGGCCGCGGCGGCGAGGTGCAGGTGTCCCGCGGCTCGGCGATCGCGGAGGAGCTGGAGGACGCCATCGACCGCAAGGCCCAGATTACAGTCGTTCCGGCGCGCGGATAGCGCCGCTCGATCCGGCTGAGTGCCGATTTTGATCGACGATTGCCGCAAAAGTGGTGGTTCGTCGTCCGGAAGTTCGACGGCCGTCGTAAACAATTCCTCCGAAACGATAACCCTTTTTTGAGGTGACCCGAATTCTCCGACCATGTCCGACGAGCTGCAACGGGGTCTGGAGGGTGTTCTCGTCGCGGAGTCCGATCTGAGCTACATCGACGGCGAAGTCGGTGAGCTGCAGTATCGCGGCTACCCGATCGAAGACCTCGCTCGCAACGCGACGTTCGAGGAAGTGCTATATCTCCTCTGGCACGGTGAGCTGCCGGACCGCGACGCGCTCGCGCAGTTCTCCGAGAGCCTCGCGGCGGAGCGTGCCGTCGACGATGGCGTCATCGAAACGCTCGAGCGGCTCGTCGAAGCCGACGAGCGGCCGATGGCCGCGCTGCGGACTGCCGTCTCGCAGCTCTCCGCGTCCGACCCCGAGCCGGATGCCGACCCCGAGGACGTCGAGGCGTCGCTCCGGAAGGGCCGCCGCATCACGGCGAAGATCCCGACGATCCTCGCCGCCTTCGACCGGCTCCGGCAGGGCGAGGAGCCGCTGGAGCCCCGGGAGGACCTCTCGTACGCCGGGAACTTCCTCTACATGCTCACCGGCGCGGAGCCGGACGACGTCTCCGAGGAGACGTTCGACATGGCGCTGACGCTGCACGCCGACCACGGCTTCAACGCCTCCACGTTCACGTCCATCGTCATCGGGTCCACGCTGGCGGACCTCTACTCCAGCGTCACCGGCGGCATCGGCGCGCTCTCCGGTCCGCTGCACGGCGGCGCGAACCAGGACGTGATGGAGATGCTCTTCGAGATCGACGAGAGCGACAAGGGGCCCGTCGAGTGGGCCGAGGACGCCCGGAATGACGGCGTGCGCATCCCCGGCTGGGGGCACCGCGTCTACAAGACGAAAGATCCCCGCGCGAAGATCCTGCAGGGCAAGCTGGAGGACCTCGCCGAGGCCAACGGCGGGTCGAAGTGGCTCGACTACACGACGGCGATCGAGGAGTACCTCACGGACGAGGGCCTCGTCGAGAAGGGGATCGCCCCGAACGTCGACTTCTACTCCGGCTCCGTCTACGACCACCTCGGCATCCCGATGGACCTCTACACTCCCATCTTCGCGATGTCGCGGTCGGGAGGCTGGATCGCCCACGTCGTCGAGTACCAGGAGGACAACCGCCTGATTCGCCCGCTGAGTCGGTACACGGGGCCGAAAGACCAGGAAGTCACCCCGATCGACGAGCGGTAGAGCGTTTCTTTCGTTTTTATTGGGAAGTCCAGACGGGGGCGCTTTGAGATGGTGACGGAACTGTAGGAACGGCCTCAGATACTCGCTTTTCGTGGGTGTGGACAGGTGCTATAGTCTCGGGCTTGACAACAGCGAAAACACCTTAAACACAGTTGGGCGCTCTTACTTATAAACTGTATTTAAAGCTGCAAACACTGCTGTGCTTGACAGCACCGTAAATACCCAGAAAACCCTCGGCCGCTCTTGATGCGTAGGTGGCTGGCCAGATGCAGACGCTGCTACACTTGACAGCAACGCAGACTCCTCGAAAGCGCTTGGCCGCTCTTTATAAGCGAATGGTTTGACAGGTGCAGACGCTGCTGCTCTCGACAGCACCGCAGACTCCTTGAAAGCCCTCGGCCGCTCGCGGTCGCTGAGCGACATATCCGCGCTCTCCGCACAG
>JBDGPU010000050.1:0-16966 GCA_042219525.1 Halopenitus sp. | reverse complement strand
CCGCTCAGCGGCTGCCCCTTTCAGTCCCACCCAGGAGTGGTGGCCCGAGCGTCGCTCGCGGCGGCCACCAGACCAGCGCCGTACGCCGGACAGCCGGCGTGCGGTGCAGTTGCGGTTGCGTTGCTGTCGCGTTGCCGTCGCGGTTGCGGTCCTGGCGGACTGAAAGGGCGACGGCCGGTCGCGGTGTAACGGAGTCGTTGAGCGACCCCTATCTGGACCGGGCGGTGCTGAGAGGTCCAGATATATCGCTCAACGACCGCGAGCGGCCGAGGGCTTTCTGGGTGTTTGCGGTGCTGGCAAACGCAGCAGCGTCTGCACCTATAAATACGGTTTATAAGCAAGAGCGGCCGAGGGCTTTCGAGGTGTCTGCGGTGCTGGCAAGCGCAGCAGCGTCTGCACTGATAAATACGGTTTATAAGCAAGAGCGGCCGAGGGCTTTCTGGGTGTTTTCGGTGCTGTCGAGCACAGCAGCGTCTGCACCTTTATAATCAGTATATAAGCAAGAGTGGCCGAGGGCTTTCGAGGAGTCTGCGGTGCTGTCAAGCACAAGACCGTATCACCAGTTCAGGCCCACGTATGGCGAGCTGCCAAGGGCTTTCAAAAAGGATGCGGTGCTGTCAGGAGCAGCAGCGGCTCCCCGTTTAAAGAATTTAAAAGTAAAAGCGGCTTCATTCTCACGTCGAACGAATTATAAACACTTGATCAGAAGAACGCCATAGTCGCTCACCGTCCCCACGTTTGAACTACGGGAGAGCGCCGATTTCTCCGCATCCGTGTTTATCAACCCGAATCGACACAACTTATAAACGTATACTCCCAGAAATACGCACGATGGCGCAAAAGCAGTCCGCCGAGTCGGAGGTGGGGGTTTCCGCACGTAACATCGGCGGCATCGACGAAACGGACGTGACGCTTCCCCCCGGCGTGACGGTGCTCAGCGGGCGCAACGCGACCAACCGAACGTCGTTCCTGCAAGCGATCATGGCCGGACTCGGCAGCGAACGCTCAACCCTGAAAGGCGACGCCGACGAGGGGGAAGTCACGCTGGAGATCGGCGGCGACGAGTATCACCGCACGCTCCAGCGTCGCGGGCCGAACGTCGTCTACGACGGGGACCCCTATCTCGACGACCCCGAACTCGCGGACCTCTTCGCGTTCCTGCTCGAGAACAACGAGGCCCGGCAGGCCGTCGCTCGCGGCGATGACCTCCGGGAGATCATCATGCGGCCGATCGACACCGACCGCATCGACGCGGAGATCGACGAACTCGAACGCGAAAAGCGCGAGCTCGACGACCGCATCCGTGAGCTCGAACGCAGCGAGGACCGCCTGACCGACCTCGAAGCGCGACGCCACGAACTCGAGGACGAACTGGCGGACGCCAGAGAGGAACACGCCGAGGTCCAGGCCGCGATCGACGACCTCGACGTCGACCTCGAGGAGAGCCGGTCGCGAAAAGCCGAGATCGAGGACGCGTTCGAGGAACTTCGCGATGCACGCGCGGAGCTGGACGACCTGGAGTTCGACCTCGACACCGAACGAACGACGCTCCAGGAACTCGAATCCGAACGAGCCGACCTCGAGGAGCGTCTCGCCGAGGCCGACGACGAGGAGACCGACCCAGCCCGCCTGGGCGGTCGAATCGAGGAGCTTCGCCGGCGCAAGCGCTCCCTCGACGACACGCTGAGCGAGCTCCAGAGCGTGATCAGCTTCAACGAAGAGCTGCTCGAAGAGGACGGTCTTTCCGTCGACCCCGAGGCCGACGACGACTCCGCGGGCGCCGACGCGCTCACCAACGAGCTGCTCGATGGCGACCGGACCGTCTGCTGGACCTGTGGCTCCGAAGTCGACCGCGAGAGCATCGCCGACACGGTCGATCAGCTCCGGGACCTCCGGACGGAGAAACTGGGCGAGCGCAACGAGCTGCGCGACGAGATCGAGGAGCTCTCCGACCGGAAAGCCGAACTCGAGGAACGACGCCGAGAGCGAGAGCAGGCCGAACGCCGGATCGACGAGGTCGAGGATCGGATCGCGGCGATCGAAGAGCGGATCGCCACCCTCGAGACCGACCGCGAGGCGCAGATCGAGCTGGTCGAGTC
Source organism: Halopenitus sp. (assembly GCA_042219525.1). Taxonomy (GTDB): domain Archaea; phylum Halobacteriota; class Halobacteria; order Halobacteriales; family Haloferacaceae; genus JBDGPU01. Next base: position 14,867 of record JBDGPU010000050.1, on the reverse strand, counting down.
GCTGGAAGACGATGCGGAGCAGCTGGGCGGGGAGTACGACGAGGTGCTCGAGAAGCACCGCGAGGCGAACGAGCTCGAGCTGCGCATCGAATCCCTCGAGGACGACCTGGCCTCGGTCGAGGAGGAGATCGAGGCCCAGGAGTCGGCCGCGGAACAGCTGGACTCCCTCCGAACGGAGCGGGAGGAGCTCACCGAGCGGCTGCAGGAGCTCCGCACACGCGTGGATCGCATCGAGGCTGACGCCGTCGAATCGTTCAACGAGCACATCGAGTCCGTCCTCGACATCCTCGAGTACGAGAACATCGACCGGATCTGGATCGAGCGCCGCGAGCGCGAGGTTCGGGAGGGACGCCGCACCGTCGAGCGGACCGAGTTCGACCTGCACGTCATCCGCTCCAGCGACGACGGCGCGACCTACCGCGACACGGTCGACCATCTCTCCGAGAGCGAACGGGAAGTCACCGGCCTCGTCTTCGCGCTCGCGGGCTACCTCGTCCACGACGTCCACGAGGAGGTGCCCTTCATCATCCTCGACTCGCTGGAGGCCATCGACTCGGAGCGCATCGCTCGCATCGTCGACTACTTCGAGGAGTACGTCGGCTACCTCACCGTCGCGCTGCTCCCGGAGGACGCCCAGGCGCTGTCGGACTCCTACGAGTACGTCCACGACGTGAACTGATCGGTGGCGACGGTGGTTGCGAAGGCGAAGGCGACTGCCTTGGCGAGGGGATCGCGATGACGATGGCGTTCGTGATGGCGGTCGCGACGGCGACGGCGATCGCGACGGCAACGTGATGACGTGGAGAAATCCATGCGCCGGTACTGTTTATATCATCCTGTTAATATACAACGACAGCTGATGGTAAGCGTAGGCCGATCTGAACCCCTATCTCGGATACTCGCCAGAGAACACGCTCAGATGACCAGTAGAGGCCGATTCTGTCCTATTCGCGTCATCTGTGAGAACGTTCCCAGTAGGTCGGGAGCAGTGCACTCCACGTGACTCGAACACGGAGGGTAAAATGCTATCAGACCCGGGCGACCGATCGTCTCCTCACATACTTTAGGGTAGATCGCTTTAAACAGATAACCGATACAACGGATCTGTGTCGACACCGCGAGTCAGTTTCAGGTCCGGACAGAAAGCAAAAGAACGGCGACCGTCGTCGGCCGTCGCTAGAGGAAGTCTTCGATGTGGTCGGCGACTTCGTCCGGGGTGTCGCCGACGGGGGCGCCGGCCTCGTTGAGGGCGTTGATCTTCGACTCCGCGGTTCCGGTGCCGGAGCCGGAGACGATGGCGCCGGCGTGGCCCATGCGCTTGCCCGGCGGTGCCGTGCGGCCGGCGATGAAGCCGGCGACGGGCGTGTCCATGTGTTCGCCGATGTAGGCGGCGGCCTGCTCCTCGTCCTCGCCACCGATCTCGCCGCACATCACGACGGCGTCGGTGTCGGGGTCGGCCTCGAACGCTTCGAGGGCGTCGACGAACGACGTCCCGATGATCGGGTCGCCGCCGATGCCGATGGCGGTCGTCTGCCCGATGCCGCGCTCGGTGAGGTTGTCGACGACCTGGTAGGTGAGGGTGCCGGAGCGGGAGACGAGCCCGACATTGCCCTCGGAGAAGATGTTGCCGGGGAGAATGCCGAGTTTCGCCTCGCCGGGAGTGATGATCCCGGGACAGTTCGGCCCGAGGAGGCGCGTGTCCGACTCGGAGAGCCGCTTGTTCACCTTCGCCATGTCCTGGGTCGGGATGCCCTCGGTGATGGCGACGGCGAGGTCGAGGTCCGTGTCGAGCGCCTCGAAGATGGCGTCGCCCGCGAACGCCGGCGGGACGAAGATGACGGAGGCGTCGGCGTTCTCCTCCTCGACCGCCTGGTCGACGGTGTCGTAGACGGGCACACCGGCGACTTCCTCGCCGCCCTTGCCGGGTACCGCGCCGGCAACGACGTTCGTGCCGTATTCGATCATCTGGCCGGTGTGGAAGTTGCCCTCCCCACCGGTGATACCCTGTACCACCACGCGCGTGTCGTCGTCGACGAAGATGCTCATTGGTCCACCTCCTCGGCGTTCTCCACAGCACGCTGCACGGCCGCGTCCAGCGTCTTTTCGACCTGCAGCAGGTCGGTGTTCAGGATCTCCATCCCCTCCTCGGCGTTGGTGCCGGCGAGGCGCACGACGACCGGCTTCGGGATCTCGTCGAAGCCGGACAGCGCCTCGTTGATCCCCTTCGCGACCTCGTCGCCGCGGGTGATCCCGCCGAAGATGTTGAAGACGACGGAGTCGACGTTGGGGTCGGAGAAGACCATGTCGAGCGCGTTGGTGACGCGTTCCGCCTTCGCGCCGCCACCGATGTCGAGGAAGTTGGCGGGCTCGCCGCCGTAGTGGTCCACGAGGTCGAGCGTCGCCATCACGAGGCCGGCGCCGTTGCCGATGATACCGACGTTGCCCGACAGGCGGACGTAGTCGAAGCCGTACTCGCCGGCCTTACGCTCGAGGTCGTCCTCATAGGACTCCTCTTCCAGTTCCGCGAGCTCCGGCTGGCGGAACAGGGCGTCCTCGTCGATCTTCATCACGGCGTCGGCGGCGATCACGTCGCGGTCGCTGGTGACCATCACCGGATTGACCTCGATCTCCGTGGCGTCGCTGTCCTCGTAGAGGTCGTACAGCGTCGAGATGATGCTGGCGACGTCGCCGGCGACGTCGCGGTCGACACCCGCCTCGTAGACTACCTTGCGGGCCTGATACGGGTGCAGGCCGAACGCGGGGTCGACGTGTTCGCGGACGATGGCCTCGGGGGTCTCCTCGGCGACCTCCTCGATGTCGACGCCACCCTCGGTAGAGACGATCAGGACCGGCTGGCCCTTGCTCCGGTCCATCGTGACGCCGACGTAGAGCTCGTCGACGAAGTCGACGCCAGCTTCGACGAGCACCTGGTCGACGGTGTAGCCCTTGAGGTCCATCCCGAGGATCTCCTCGGCGTACTGCTCGGCTTCCGCGCGGTCGCCGGCGATCTTGATCCCGCCGGCCTTGCCGCGGCCGCCGACGTGTACTTGCGCCTTGACGGCAGCCGGGAAGCCGATCTCGTCGACCGCGTCGACGACCTCGTCGACGCTTTCGGCGAGTCGGGACTCCGGAACCGGGATCCCGGCATCGGCGAAAATATCCTTCGCCTGGTATTCGTGAAGCTTCATTTGCGTCTATATCGCTATTCGAAGGGCGCTTAAATCCAGTCTTTCGGATTGGGGACCCTCCACACCCTCTCGACGTCCTGACTCCCGCTAGTCGGGTGGTTCGCTGGCGACGCGGTCAGCGTTCGAGAGAAAGAAGCGCGAGCCTGTCCCCTGAGACGGTGTCGGCGAACGCGGGCTTACCAGACGAAGGTAAACAGGAGCTTGAACGCGGCGTACGCGCCGATCGTCGAGAGCAACGGGACGACGTTCTGCATCAGGATGACGCGCCCGGTCGTCGAGGGGTCGAAAAGGTCGCCCGCGGACGGGATATCCTCCGGTTCCTCCTCGCCGATCTCCGGCACGTCCTCGCCCGGCTCCTCCGCGGTCAGTGCGCCAACGGAGACGTTTGGTTTCTCTTCACCGCGGATCCCCTCGGAGACGGTGACGGTTCGCGTCGCACGCCCCCAGCCCAGGCCGACGATACACATCGTCGCGACGATGACGAACGACGCCGGAATTCCGATCGCGGAGAGCGCAGTCACGATCGCGGAGGCGACGACGGCGACGACGATGGCGGCCGTCAGCGGCAGGTCCGTGATGTCGTTCCCGAGCGTGTCCAGCGTTCGCCGGGCGATCGTGAACGCGCCGATAGCGACCGCGGCGCCGCCGAGCAGGATCAGCGGGTTCATCGCCACGCCCGCCCCGACAAGCGGCGCGATGGCGTTGGCGATGTTGGAGGTGCCCGACGAGAAGGCCATCAGGCACCCGATGCCGACGACGACGACGGCGCCGCCGACCTCGCGGCGCGTCGTATTCGGACCCAGTGCCGGTCGCGGGACGATCCCCGACCGGTCGTAGGTTATGAGCTCCCCCTCGCTGCTATCGACCGCGACCCAGCGATTGATCGTCGGGTAGAGGTACCGGCCGATCATCCCGGAGACCCAGAACCCGATGATGGGTGCGACGATCCACCAGACTGCGATTTCGCCCATGATCGCCCAGTCCAGCGAGTTCGAGGCGACGCCGAGGCCGGCGATGGCGCCGACGGCCGTCATGGACGTCGAGGCGGGGACGCCGAAGAAGTTGCCGACGAACAGCGCCATGCCGATGAAGAACAGCACGACGATACTGGTCTCGATCGTGAAGATGCCGGGCTTCGTGAGCAGTTCCTTCCCCAGCGTCGTCACGACGCGGCGACCGAGCGTCCACGCGCCGATGAAGAAGAAGATCGACATGAGTGACGCGGCCCCGACCTTCGACAGGACGCCGGACCCGACCGCCGGGCCGAACGCGGGTCCCGTCGTCGAGCCACCAATGTTGTACCCGACGAACAGCGCGACGAGGAGCCCCATACCGAGTAGAAGTTCGACCATATGTGATAAACGAGCGAGCCGCGGTTAAAGAATCCGTAATTGGACGCGCACGAGCCAGGAGTAATCAGACGGCCACCAACGCTCGCATAAGTATACGAACTCAGCGGATGGGGCTTTCAAGATACGCCGAGTGGTCTCGGTGGCGACGAGACAAAAGCAAGACACGCACAAAGCGACCGCTGCAACGATGGCTTTCTGAGCGCGCTGTGCGGTGTCGTGGGCATCTACGATGCAAGCAGAACCGGTTCAACGGAGCAAAGGGCCATGAGAGACACGCCGGAACGACGACCCAGATCAGGAAACACTCAGATATTCGGATGGATGGGTATTAGCCAGTCGAGCGAGTAGCTACTGTATAGACTCGTATTTATGACATACACACCTATACAGACGAGCGTGATGAATCGATGAATCCGAGACGCGTCGATTTCCTCGTCGACTTCGCGTACGGCCTGATGATCTTCCTGGCGGTCGTGATCATCGTCCTCGTCGGGACCACCGTCGGCGTCGCCTTCGGGCTGGGCGTATTGATCTCCTACCTCATCCACGTCGGCTGGAAGATGGGTCGCTTCGACCCCGAGTGGATGACCGAGGAGGTCACCGAGAACGTCGAGGAGACGCTAACGAAGGAGGTCGACGAGGTCATCGACCGCCTCGAGGACGTCAACGACCGCGTCGACCGTCGTCCCCGGAAGGACGAAGTCGAGGAGACCGTCGAAGGTGTGACCGAGGACGTCGAAGAGACGGTCGAGGAGACCGTCGAAGAAACCGTTGAGGAAACGGTTGAGGATACCGTGGAAGAGACCGTCGAAGAAACGGTGGAGGAAACCGTCGAAGGAACGGTCGAGGAGACGATGGAAGAGCAAGTCGAGGAGGTGACCGAGGAGGTCGAAACGACCGTCGAAGAAACGGTCGAGGAGAAGGTCGACGAGCTCTCCGAAGGCGATGTGACCGGCGCCGACGGGGAGCAGAGCGACGAGGAGAGCGAAGAACCCGGCGACGAGGACGACGCGGACGAGAAGAACTGGAAGGGCGACTAATCAGGGCAGGCGGTTCCCTGTCCCACGTGGCGTCTTCTTTTAAGTGCGTGGCGTGCCACCACGACCCATGAACGCCGAGTTCGATTTCCGCGGTGACGTGGCGCTGGTGACCGGGGCCTCGGGGGCGCTCGGCAGCGCCGTCGTCGAGGCGTTTCGCGATGCAGGTACGGCCGTCGCGGCGGTCGACGTCCGGCCGCCGGACCACGAGGACGCCCTGCTGGATCTCGACGAGTCGACCATGTTCTACGAGGCCGATTGCACCGACGAGGACCAGGTGGCAGCAGCGGTTGATCAGATCGTCGACGACCACGGTCGACTCGACCACGTCTGCAACATCGCGGGGACCTGGCGCGGGGGCGATCCGATTCACGAGACGGACGCTGACACGTTCGACTTCCTCATGAACGTCAACCTGAAATCGATGTTCCTCGTCTCCAAACTGACGATCCCACACCTCCGGGACACCGAGGGTGCCATCGTCTCGGTCTCCTCGCGCTCGTCGCTGGAGGGCGGCGAGGGCGACGGGATCTACCGCGCATCCAAGGCGGGCGTTCGGATCCTCACGGAGACCATCGCGGCGGAGAACCTCGGCGTCGTCCGCGCGAACGCGGTGATGCCAAGCGTCCTCGACACGCCGATGAACCGCGAGATGATGACCCCGAGCGAAGACTGGGTCGACCCAGCTGAGGTCGCCGACGTCGTCCGGTTCCTCTGCTCGGACGCCGCGTCGGTGACGAGCGGCGCCGCCGTACCTGTGTACGGCGAAGCCTGATCCGAATTCGCCGGGGAGGAGAAATGTACGCATACATTCATGAAGGACCGACGATCTTTCGGCCAGTCGGTGTTTCGGCAACCGGTTCTATGGTAGAAACGCCGTTTAGATAGCCGAACGACGTTATGTATGCCGGATTGAAAGATCCGCAGGTAGTAGCCCTTTTGCCCGCCGATCCGATTGATCACCCAATGACACGTGAAACATGGGCAACCCGACTCGGGTTCATTCTCGCGGCGGTCGGGAGCGCCGTTGGGCTCGGGAACGTCTGGCGGTTCCCGTGGATGACAGCACAGAACGGCGGCAGCGCCTTTCTACTGGTCTACCTCGCTATCGTCCTCCTCGTCGGTGTCCCGGGACTGCTCGGCGAGTTCGTCATCGGGCGCCGCGCGAAACGCAACCCCGTCGGCGCCCTCCGTGATCTCTCCGGGTCGCGCGGCTGGGCGCTCGCGGGCGCGCTCGGCGTCGCGACGGCGACGATCCTGCTCTCCTTCTACAGCGTCGTTGGCGGCTGGATCCTTCGCTACTTCCTCGAGAGCCTCTACGGCTTCGTCGGAACCGCCCCGTACGCCGGCCGGCCAGGGGCCCACTTCTCGGCGGTCTCCTTCGGTCCCGAAGCGGCCGTCTTCCACCTCGTGTTTCTCGCGCTGACCGCGGCCATCGTCGTGAGCGGCGTGCGACGCGGCATCGAGGTCGGCACGAAAGTGATGATGCCGGCCATCGTCGTCCTGCTCGCCGCCCTCGCGGTCTGGGCGGGCACACAGGAGGGGGCGCTCGCGGGCTACGCGTTCTTCCTCTCGTTCGACGCCGCCACCCTGCGTGCGAACTGGCTCGACCTGCTCGCGCCGGCGGCCGGCCAGGCGCTGTTCACGCTCTCGATCGGCGCCGGGACGATGCTCGTCTACGCCTCCTACCTCGGCGAGGATCGGTCGCTGCCCGTCGACGCGACGACAATCGCCATCCTCAACACCGGCGTCGGCGTGCTTGCCGGCCTCGTCGTCTTCCCGCTGCTGTTCTCGATCGGCGTCGAACCCGGTAGCGGCGGTCCCGGGGCCCTGTTCGTCAGCCTCGCTGGCGCGTTCAGCTCGCTCCCGGGCGGCGAGTTCATCGGGACGCTGTTCTTCGGCGTCGTCCTCCTGGCGGCCCTCTCGTCGTCGATCAGCATTCTCGAGATCCCGGTCGCGTTCGTCGTCGACGAGTTCGATCAGTCCCGGCGAACCGCGGTCGCCGCCGTCTCGACGGTGATTGGCCTCGGCGGCATCGCCAACGCCCTCCGGTCGTCCCTGTTCAGCTTCATCGCCGGACAGGTCGTTAATACGCTGCTAACGCTCGGGCTGCTCCTCTTCCTCCTGTTCGTGGGGTGGCAGCTTGGCCCCGCCGCAGTCGACGAGTTTCGGAAAGGAGCGAGCGCGACGACGGCCAGGCTTGCGACGACGTGGCGCTACTTCGTCGGCACGGTGCTGCCGGTGTTCCTCGCGGTTACGCTGCTGACCGGAGTCGGCCTCGACGGGACGATCGGTCGCTGGCCGGTCGTCGCCATCGCCGTCGCCGTGACGGTCGTCGCCGCCGCTGTGTTCAGTCGGTCGCGGACGACGGCGTAACGCCAGCACGGAAGGTTGGCGGCGAACGCCAGCACGGAAGGTTGGCGGCGTAACGCCAGCACGGAGCGGGTCGGATTTTCGGTTGCATTTCCGTTGGTTTAATAGCGAAACGGCGTCGGTAGCGAGTATGGAACGCGTAGACGTCGCGATCGTCGGTGGCGGCCCGGCTGGCTCGTCAGCCGCGCACGCGGCCACGGAGGCCGGTGCTGACGCCCTCGTCCTCGAGAAGGGCGTTCCGCGGGCGGACCGGGACGGGCTCGGGCCGGACTCGACCGACGCCGCGGGGATTCTGGACTACTGGGTGGACATCATGGGGATCCACCCGGACGAGTTCGACGACGGCGTCGTGCAAAACGAGCTGAACCGCGCGGAGTTCCGCGGGCCCGACGAGGCGGCCATGCTGTACGAGACCGGTATCGACTCCTCGTACGACGAGTTCGGGTACACCTTCCAGCGCGCTCGCTTCGACGACTGGCTCCGCGAGCGCGCGGAGGTCGCGGGGGCGGAGTACCGCGTCGGCACCTCGGTTCGGGACGTCGAGACCGACGTGTCGCGGTCCCCGGGCGACGACCCGCCGCGACACGTCCTCGAACTCGACACTGGGGACGAGGTCGGTGCGGACTTCCTCGTGCTGGCAGACGGCCCGCAGCGTACCGTCACGAACCGGGTGCTCGACCGGTACCTTCCGGACCACGCGCCCGCCTCCGAGCGACTCGCCTCCCGGGACGCCAATCACATCGCCTACCAGGAGTACCGAAAGTTCCCCGAGGAGGTGTACGAGGACGTCGAGGACGCCATCGTCTTCTGGTGGGGCGTCATGCCCGGCGAGACGGCGTACCCGTGGGTGTTCCCGAACCAGGACCGCGTCTGTCGCGTCGGCCTCACGATGCCCATCGGGCTCGACCTCGACGAAGTCGAGGACCGCGACGACTACGAGCTGCTGCGGTCCGAGGACGAGACGGTCCCGTCCGGCTCCGAGTACATCGAGCGACTGCTGGAATGGCAGTACGGCGACGAGTACGACGTCGAGGAGGACTTCCCGCTCGTCGAGGAGGCGGGCAAACGCGGCGGGACGGAGACGTACTCCATCTCGTCGACCCAGCCCATCGACTCACCGACGGACGCGGGCATCGCCGTCGTCGGCGGCGCGATGGGGACGACCTCCTCGTTCCACGAGGGCGGCGATCACGTCGCGGTCCGCACCGGCGCCATCGCCGGCGAACTCGTTGCCGCCGGCGACCTCACAGCGTACAACCGGCGCTGGAAGGAGGCCATCGGCGACGAGGTCCTGCGCAACGTGACGATGGCCGACATGGTCGCGGACTACACGCCGGCCGACTGGAACCGGATCATCGGCGCCGCGGACGCGATGCTCGCGTCCGACTCCGGGACGGACCTGCTCCGGCGGGGGTACACCGCCGGCTGGGAGTCCGCGAAGCTGCTGCTCGCGTACAAGTGGAACAAGCGCAAGTGGCGCGACAGCTACACGCAGATCACCGAAGACGAGTACGTCTACTGAGGCACCCCGCCCGTTTCCCGCCTGTTTTTTTCCTTCGGTCGCACCGACAGCGTTTTTCGCCACCACCGACCAGGGATCATCGTGAATATCCGGGGACCGATCGTCGACGTCGGCGACGGACGCGAAGTGTCGACGCAGTACGGCGAGCGCGACCTATGTGAGATCGAAGTCCGGCCCGAGGGTGGCGCGGGCGACCCCGTACCCGTCACGCTGTGGGGCAAGTGGACAGAGACCGCCGAGCACGCCGAGACGGGGATGGAGTTGCTCGTCACCAACGTCGAGGCGGACGAGTACCAGGGCGAGACGACGTACGCGACGTCGGGCGAGTCCTACGTCGTGCTGGAGCCCGACTTCCTCGTCGACGTGACGAGCATCCGGTCGTGGGTGCAGTGCCCGCGGATGTACTACCTGAACAAGCTGAGTGGCATTCCGCTGAACTACCCGGTCGTCAAAGGGACCGTCGTTCACGAGGTGTTCGGCGACCTGCTCCGCGGCGTCGACCTCGAGGACGCAGTCGAGAACCGCGTGGCCGAGGCCGGCCTCGAACTCGGCCTCCTCGGCTACGAGACCGACGAGGTCGAGGACGAGGTCCGGCGCAACGCCGCCGCCATCGAGGGCTGGCTCTCGCAGGGCACGCTCACCGAGGAGGACAGCTGGCGCTCGGAGTCGACGCTCATCTCCCCTACCTTCGGGATCAAGGGCCGCGCCGACGCGCTCCGGCGGGGGATGCCGGTCGAGCTGAAGACCGGGAAGAACACGAAGCGCGAGCCGCGCTTCCACGACAAGATCCAGGCGGCCTGCTACGCGCTCATGCTGGAGGAGCGGGGCATCGACCCGGACATCGGGACGCTGCTGTACACGAAGAACAAGGCCCTCGACCGCAACGAGGAGAGCGGCGACCTCTCGCCCGCCAAGGAGTTCACCGTCGGCGGCGGCCTCCTCGACTTCGTCGTCCGGACCCGAAACGAACTCGCGGCGATGGAGTGGCGCACCCTCAACGGCGAGGGTGAGGACGCCGGCATCCCGACCGGCTACGAGGCGGACGCCAAGTGCGAGTACTGCTTCGAGCAGGACACCTGCATGGTCGTCTCCGGCCGATTGGACCAGGAGTCGAAGGCCGGCCAGATCGGTCGCCCGCTCCCCGAGGCGGAACGCGAGTACGTCAGTCGCTTCTACCGCGCCATCGAGGCCGAGCGCCGCGAGACCCACGCCGAGTACCGCAAGCTCTGGGAGCAGACCGCGGTGGAGCGCGCGGCCGACGACCGCGCGCTCATCGACCTCGAACCCGTGTCACAGACCGAAATCGCCGGCGGTCGCTGGGAGGTGCGCGCGCTGAAGGACCACGAAGCCATCTCGAAGCTCCGCGAGGGCGACGTCGCGCTCGCGTCCGACGGCGACCCCGTCGGCGGCCACGCCGAACTCGGCCGGATCCGGACGCTGGACGGCGAACTGTCCGAAGTCGCTGGCGACGGTGCCAGCGACGGCGCCTTCGACCCCGAGGTCGACGCCGTCGACGCCATCGACGTCGACACCCTCGACGCCGACGCCATCGACGGCAACAAGGACCTCGTCGTCGTCGAAACCGACGAGCCGGTCGAGCTCCGTCGCCTGGACGTCTACCCCTCCGAGATATCCGTCGACCGGATGTCGACGGCGCTGCACGACGCGGTGCTCAAGGGCGAGGAGCGTCGGAAGGACGTCCTCTTCGGGCGCCGCGAGCCCGAGTTCTCCGGCGAGACGCGGACGTACATCGACAACAACGAGGCCCAGAACGAGGCGGTCAACATGGCCGTCTCCGCCGACGACTTCGCGCTGATCCACGGCCCACCGGGCACGGGGAAGACGTACACCATCGCCCGAACCATCCGCGCGCTCGTCGAGCAGGGGAACCGCGTGCTGCTCGCGGCGTTCACGAACCGCGCCGTCGACAACGCGCTCGAGGCGCTCCGCGAGCAGGACTTCGAGGCGGAGGCGGACGGCGAGATCGTCCGCGTCGGCACCGAGCACGGGGTCCGCGGCGACATGCAGGACCTCCGGCTCGTCCGGAAGGGCGAGCCGAACCGAAAGGCCGCGGAGCTCGGTTCGGCGCCGGTTGTCGCGGCCACGACGGCGGGCTGTGGCTCCCGCGTCATGCGCGAGCAGGAGTTCGACGTCGCGCTCGTCGACGAGGCTTCCCAACTAACGGAGCCGAGCACGCTCGCCGCCATCAACCGCGCGGAGCGGTTCGTCCTCGTCGGCGACCACCAGCAGCTCCCACCCGTCGTCCGGGCCGAGAACGACCTGCAGCAAAGCCTTTTCGAGCGGCTAATCACCGACCATCCGGAGGCCGGCGTGATGCTCGACCGGCAGTACCGGATGGCCCAGCGCATCCAGGCGTTCCCCTCCGCGGAGTTCTACGACGGCGCACTCCGCCCGGCGACGCCCGAGGTCGCGACGCAGTCGATCGCTGACCTCGGCGTCGACCCCGGCGCCCTTCCGCCGGAACTCCGCGACACGGTCAACTTCGTCGACCCCGACGGCGAGCAGGACCGCAATCGGAACGTCGGGGAGGCCGAGCGGGTCGTCGAGATAGTGGAGGCGTATACGGCGGCCGGAGTCGACGCCGACGACATCGGCGTCATCGCCCCGTTCCGCGCGCAGGTCGCGGAGATCGGCCGTCGAACCGACGTCACCGTCGACACCGTCGACCGCTTCCAGGGCTCGAGCAAGGAGGTCATCATCGTCTCGTTCGTCGCGACCGGGGACCTCGACGGGCCAATCTTCGAGGATCACCGCCGGAGCAACGTCGCGCTGAGTCGCGCAAAGAAGTCGCTGACGCTCGTCGGTGACCCCGAGGCGCTCTCCTCGGAACCGTTCTACGCGCGGATGCTGAAGTGGGCGCGAAAATAACGGTCAGTGACCGTGAGAACGTCGGTCGGCGGTGAGAACGTCGACCGACCGTGCCGACTACTGGCTCACTGCTCGGCCGTCGGATCCACGGCGTCGCGCAGCTCCCCGGCGAGCGAGACGTCCTTCCCGCCGGCCTCGGCGTTCAGCTTGGCCGCGGCGGGCGACTCCCGGATGGCCTCGTCGTCGTAGCCGGCCTCCTCGAACCCCTCGAGTATCGCTCGCTTCGACCGGAGGCTGTACTTCTGGTGGTAGTCCTCCGCCGGGTAGAAGCGCGTGAGCTGCTCGACGCGCGTCTCGATGGCGTCCGCGTCGAGATTCTGGGAGGCGAGGAACGAGTCGATAGCGTCGCGCTGGGCCTCGTTCGCGGCGAACACGACGTTCTGGTACTGCGTGTTCCGGGTCTGCCGGTTCGGGTCGTGGCTCCGGAAGACGATCTCGAGGAGGTCGGTGTAGGTGAGTTCGTCAGGGTCGTAGTCGACCTGAATCACCTCGCTGTGGTCGCCGAGCGCGTGGTACGTCGGCTCGCGAATCGTGCCCCCGGCGTAGCCGACGCGGGTGCGGACAACGCCGTCGATCGCGCCGAACTGCTTGTCGGGGCCCCAGAAGCAGCCGAGGCCGAACGTCGCCGTCTCGGTCTCGCTGGGCTCGAGCGCGTCGCTATCGTACGCCTCGATTCGGTCAGCGAAGGAAGGAGATGTCATACGAAAGCTACGTGCCACAGGGGATTAATCCTGTGCCGGTGCTGCGCGGGCGCGGCTCAGTCGCTCGGCTCGGCGGACCGCCCCAGCATTTCCTCGACCTGAGCGGAGGGCTTGCTCGCGCCGATGTAGTTGTCCAGCGCGTACGGGCCCGCACCGGTAATGAGCAGCGCGGAGGCGAGGCTGAAGAGGCCGATGTGCGCGAGGACGGGGTCGTCCGGGATCCCGAACAGCGTGAGCGTGAAGACGAACATCGCCGTCAGCGCGGAGGCGCGGGTGAAGAAGCCGAACGCGATGGCGGCGCCGAGCGCGAGTTCGGAGAGGCCGGCGCCGAGGACCCACAGCTCCGGCGACACGGGGACGACGGCCGTGAGGTTGTACTTCTCGACGACGGCCAGCGCCATCTGGGGGGCGAGTAGCTTCTCGAAGAGGCCGAGGAAGGCGAACGCGACGCCCATCCCGACGCGGATGATGAGCGGGACGTACTTCTCGTAGGGGTCGACACGCTCGTTGACCCACTTGGCGAGGTCATGGATGGGATCGATCTGGCCGTAGAAGGTCCCCTCGGCCTCCGCGACGCGTTTGAACATCTGGTCCGCGCTCGGGCGCCCGCTCCCGACGATCGCGATGGCGAGAAAGCCCGGGATCCATTCCAGGGAATACAGCAGCAATGGGGCGACCGGGACCGCGAGCAGGTACGCGACCAGCCCGACCAGCGCGGCCAGACGCGTGGCGATCCCGAACAGCAGCGCGAAGCCGAGGCCGATCTGGAAGAGTCGGGCGAACGGCGGTGCGATCATGGGTTCGACGACCGGGTTCATGAAGTAGCCGGCGAAGCCGGCGCCGACCAGCGGGAGCCCGAAGCCGAGCCGGAGGAGCCACGAGAGCAGGTCGCTGTAGCCGGTCATCACGTCGCGGAACACCTCGACGTCGCGCTGAAACGGTTCGATCTGGAGGTAGACGACGATGGCGACGAGGACCCCGATGCCGCCACCCCCGAGCAGGATGGCGTTGACCGGATCCGTGAGGGCGTCCGCCAGGAACTTCAGGGCCTTCCCGACGTCTTCGGTATCGGTCACGAAGCGAACGTGGCCGGCGGCCACCCCGGACGCGACCAGTACCCCGGCCAGCGACGCGAACACGAGCCGAACGAGCTGCCGCGACCCTCGCGCTAACATGTAATCGACATGGAACTGTTTCCGCTTAAAACCGGGGGCGTATATCGCGTGCTCGCGCCGGGTTTTACTTTTAAGTGAGATGGTCGTGGATTCGGGGCCGTTCGGATTGCGTTGAGAGACCTGATTGCTGGACGATTACTTTAAACTGTATATAAACGACCGGCCCTCCGACAGTGCCTCTGGCTAACTTACAATTTCAGCTGTTGAGGGATCGCATTTATAAATGGGATCGACCATCGTCGCAGGCGACGTTACTCGACAAACTCCAAAGGTCTCAGCTGCTGAAACGGTCCTTATCTGCGTGGTTTGTTTGGTTGTCGTCGTCTGCTATACCACTCAGCATGCCCAGAAAGCCCCAGCCGCTTGGGTGGTCGTTATCTGCGTGGTTTGTTTGATTGTCGTCGCGGGCGACACCACTCAGCATGCCCAGAAAGCCCCAGCCGCTGAGCGCTCGCGCTGCTCGCTGCGCTCCTCACCCGGCTCGCTCCCTTCGGTCGCTCGCCGGGTTGCGGTGCCTGAGGCGAAGCCTCAGACTAGCGAGAGCTTCGCTCTCGCGTCGCTTACGTCGCAGAGCTTCCCGCTCAGCGGCTGCCCCTTTCAGTCCCACCCCGGAGTGGTGGCCGGGCGTCG
>JBDGPU010000059.1:0-17198 GCA_042219525.1 Halopenitus sp. | reverse complement strand
GATTTCACGAGCTCAGGCTGTGCCCGCTGTTGCGTCCTCGGGGTAAACACATACCGCTCGAGGATACGACCGAGCGCTGACGACCAGCCCTGGCCGGTCCGGACCGTCTTTTCATCGCGAGATGTCGGCGCCGTTTGCTACCTGGAGAGAGGGCGGTCAGCTGTGCGAACGGCGCGAATTCCGAGGTAGAACTAAATGACCGCTCGCTGAACTGTCACTCGGTGAGACCCATGAGCGACACCACCGCAGTGCTCGAGCATCACCTCGACGCGTTCGGCGCACAGGACCTCGAGGCGGTCATGGTCGATTACACCGACGACTCGGTCGTCGTCACGAACCTGGGCGAGTTCCACGGTCTCGACGAGATCGAGGGGCTGTTCACGGACCTCTTCGACGAGTTCTCGCAGGACGGGGCGACCATCGACGTCGACGACACCGTCGTCGAGGACGACTTCGCCTACCTCCTCTGGCACGGCGAGACACCGGACAACGTCTACGAGTTCTGTACCGATACGTTCCACATCCCGGACGGAACGATCGACTACCAGAGCTTCGCCGGGCGGATCGAGCCGAAGGGGTGACCGTGCGCGGTAGCCGGGGCTCCGTCCCGACCATCCGCCTTTTTCAAACCGACAGGTGGTGGTGTCCCCGACGCTCTGAAACTGCCGGCCAGGCTCTCGGCCGGTCAGTCGCCCGTGAGCACCTGCGTCTCCCACTCGTCGTCGGGAATCTCGGCCTCGAGTTCGATTTCGACCAGGGCGTCGGGGTCGAGGAGGCTCGCGACGCCGACCATCGTGCTGGCCGGGAGGTGGGGTCGGGTGAAGAACTCGTGGCGAACCTCGTGGATCGCTGTCTGTGTGTCCCGCGACAGCACGTCCGAACGAACGAAGCATTGCATCGACACGACGTCGTCCATACTCCCCCCGAGGTCTTCGAGCGCGAATCGTTTGTGCGTCAGGATGCGTCGCACCTGCTCGGGCGCGTCGCCTTCGGGCACGCACGATCCCGAAAACACGACGCGTCTGTAGCCCGAATGCTGCGTCACCACACCGTACGACGACGCCGGGTCCGTGCCGTCGGCCGCTGCGATAGTCCGATCTTCGGGGAGAATTACCGTCTTCTCCATCTACACTGCTGGTTTCGTACGTCGCATAAGTGTTCCGCAAACGCCAACTGGGCGATACGACCGTTCGGGTGCGTGACCGGCGGATTTCGGGAGGCCGAAGCTGCGGTCTCGGTCAGCGCCCCTGGAGAAGGAGAACGAGCCGCCTCAACGCAGGTGCTCGTCGAACGCGGCTTCGATCTTCCCGAGCGCGCGCTCCCAGGTGACCCGCTCCGAGAACACGTGGTTCTCGTCGGGGTAGTACTCCCACTCGTGGTCCTTGCCGAGCTCCAGGAGCTCCTCGACGACGACGTCAAGCTGCTCGAAGTTGACGTAGCGGTCGCCGGTGCCGTGGAAGCTGTACAGCGGGTTCTCGTAGTGCTCGAAATGCGTCCGGGGGCTTGCCTCCTCCCAGCGCTCCGTGGCATCCCAGGGTTCGCCGTCGAACCGCCGGACCTGCGCGGAGGCGACGGTGGGGTACTTCGTCTCCTCTGCCCAGTCGCGGTAGAGTTCGAGGTCCGCGAGGCCCGCGAGGTTGACGGCGACGTCGTACGCCTCGGGGTGGGTCCCGAGCAGCTGGAGCGCGGCGTAGCCGCCGTAGGAGAGCCCCCACATCCCCACGTCGTCGCCGACGTAGGAAAGGTCGCGCAGGAAGTCGGCGCCGCGGGCGACGTCGTCCATCTCGTGGTCACCCCGGTTGCCGAACAGCGCCTCGCGGAACGCGCGCCCGTAGCCGATGCCGCCGCGGTAGTTGACGAACAGGCCGACGTAGCCCTGGTGTGCGAGGTACTGCTGGACGGCGTACGCGAGTCCGTACGAGCGCGAGGGGTGCCACCCGTCCCGCATCTGGCGCATCGGCCCGCCGTGGACCCAGACGACGGCGGGGAGGTCGGTCGCGTCGTCGGCGACGTGTGGCGACTCCCGCGGGTCAAGGAGGTACCCGTTGATCGTGAAGCCGCCGACACCTTCCCAGGAGACGTGCTCCGGTTCGATCGGGTCGACCGGCCAGTCGTCGACGACGGACTCGGTGATGCGGGTCGGCGCTGCTGTCCCTGTGTCGTCGAGGGAGTCGACGCGCAGCTCCGGCGAGCGCGCCCGCGACGCGTGCACGTACGCGAGCTTCTCGCCATCGGGCGCCGGCCGCGGGTGGACGTTGGTGCCGCCGGTGACGAGCGTCCGCACAGTCGGCTCGGCGTCGGGGCCGACGCCCTCGACGGCGTACACGCCGCGGACGCCGTGGTCCTCCCGGTTCGAGGCGAAGACGAGGGTGTCGGCGTCGAGCCACTGCGGGACGGAGCTGGCGAGGCCCTTGTCGTCGAACTCGCCGTCCGTCAGCTGCCGGCGCTCGCCGGTTGCGACGTCGACGACGTGGACGTGCTCCCAGCCGTCGAGTGGGAGCGCCATCGCGACGCGCTCGCCGTCCGGCGAGACGCTGAAGCCGCCCAGCGAGGCGACGCCGTGTTCTTCCTCCTCCTCGCGGTGAAGCACGCGCGCGTCGCCGTCCTCGACGTCGACGGCGACGACTTCCCGGACGCGCCCGTGGTCACTTGCGCGGTCGAACAGCAGGGTCCCCTCGTCGGCCCAGGCGGGCGAGTGGGTGGACGCGGGCGTACGACTGCGCCAGACGAGTTCCTCGCTGTCGGTGTCGACGACGCCGACCTGCTTGGCCTCGTGGTCGACGAACCGGAACGCGAGCAGCCGGTCCGCGGGGCCGAACTCCAGCATGCGCTCCTCGCCGAGGTACGTCCCGCGCTCGGGCACGTCGAACCGCACGTCGTCGCCGTTCTCCAGGTCGAAGACGCAGGGCCGGCCGCCGCGATACGCCGCGATCCAGCGCCCGTCGCTCGTCCACGCGACGTCGTCGGCGTCGACGTCGCCGGAGATACGCTCGACCGTGCGGAACCGGGCGTTCAGGAGGAGCAGTTCGCCCTCGTCCGTGAGCACGGCGAGGCGCGCGGGCATCGGGTCGAGTCCCCAGGCGAAGTCGGCGACGTGGCCCTCATCGGGCGCGAAGCGCCAGTGTCCCTCGCCGGCCTCGCCGACTTCGGTGACCTCCGCACCCGTGGCGTCGGGTTCGGGTTCCTGTTCGTGGTTCCCGACGTTCGCGATGCGGAGCGACTGGCCGTCGTCCTCGTACACCGGCGCGGCGACGTAGCCGCCGTCGGCCGACCACGCGGGCGTTCCCGGATAGTCGACGTCGAGCACGTCCGCGAGAGTGAGGTCGCTGGTCATGGTGTGCGGATCGCCCCCACGGGGTTTGGCTGGTGTCCAAGCGGCAAGCCCCGCCGTTTCGGCGCCGTCGCTGGCGACGGGTTCGGGCTTTATCCGCCGACCGCGACCCAGACGCCGAGCGCGACGAGGATGACGCCGGCGACGCGGTCGATCCGGCGCTGCGTCGGCGGCGAGCGCACGAGCGCCGCGGCCGCGTCGGCCGCGACGGCGACAGCGACGAGGTAGCCGGCGGTGATCGCCGAGTAGCTCGCCCCGAGCAGCCCCATCTGCGCCGTCGCGGCCGGCCCGGAGGCGAAGCCCGGGAGGAACGCGAGGAAGAACAGCGCGACCTGCGGGTTGAGGGCGTTGACGAGGAAGCCCTCGCGGAAGCCGTCGGTGGCGGCAACTGGATCGGAGGCGACGTCACCAGCCCCGTCGCCGGCAACGCTGCTGGCGCTGGCGCTGTCGCCGGCGCTGTTGCCGGCGACGTCGCCGTCGCTCGCAACGTCGCCGTCGCTCGCAACGTCGCCGTCGCCGTCGCTATCGCTTCCGACGTCGCCGGCAGCGCCCCGGATCGTCGTCACGCCGAGGTACACGAGATACGCGCCGCCGACGTACCGGATCAGCTCCGCAGCGCCGGGCACCGCCCGGTAGACGACCGCCAGCCCGAGCGTCGCGGCGAGGGTATGAAAGAGCACGCCGACGGCGACGCCGAGGGCCGCGCGGACGCCGACGCGACGGTCCTCGACGCTTCGCGAGAGGACGAACAGCGTGTCCGGGCCGGGCGTAAGGATCAGGGCGACGGCGGCCGCGAGGAAGAGGGCGTACGTGGTGGGGTCGGGGACGATGGCGCCGATCACGTCGGGGGGTTGCTCGTCATCGGATAAAAAGTCGCGTGTCGGCTGGGCCTCAGTCCCATCGACGTACTCCGTTCGCGTCGGGCGAAACGGGTGTGTGTCAGTGGGAGACACACGACCCCCCGACGAACAAAGGCTTTACCCGCTGGGTCGCCTATTCACGGCAAATGGTACTCGACGACCTCGGAAGCTCCCTGCGTGGCACCCTCGACACGCTACAGGGGAAATCCCGGCTCGACGAGGAAGACGTCGAGAAGATCGTCAAGGAGATCCAGCGCTCCTTGCTCTCGGCCGACGTCGACGTCTCCCTCGTGATGGATCTGTCCGACAGCATCGAAGAACGCGCGCTGGAGGAGGAGCCGCCCGGCGGCACGACCGCGAAGGACCACGTCCTCAAGATCGTCTACGAGGAGATGGTCGACCTCGTCGGCGACTCCACGGAGCTCCCGCTGGAGCCGCAGACGATCATGCTCGCCGGCCTTCAGGGGTCCGGAAAGACGACCTCCGCGGCCAAGATGGCCTGGTGGTTCTCGAAGAAGGGACTCCGCCCTGCCATCGTCCAGACTGACACGTTCCGGCCCGGCGCCTACGACCAGGCGAAGGAGATGGCCGAGCGCGCCGAGGTCGACTTCTACGGCGACCCGGACTGCGACGACCCCGTCCAGATCGCCCGCGACGGCCTCGAGGCGACCCAGGACGCCGACGTGCAGATCGTCGACACGGCCGGTCGCCACGCGCTGGAAGACGACCTCATCGACGAGATCGAGCAGATCGAATCCGTCGTCGACCTCGACCGCTCGCTGCTCGTGCTCGACGCGGCGATCGGCCAGGGCGCGAAGGAGCAAGCCCAGCAGTTCGAGGAGTCCATCGGCATCGAGGGCGTGATGATCACGAAGCTCGACGGTACAGCGAAGGGTGGTGGCGCCCTGACGGCTGTCAACGAGACGGACTCCTCCATCGCCTTCCTCGGGACCGGCGAGACGGTCCAGGACGTCGAGCGCTTCGAGGCGTCCGGCTTCATCTCGCGGCTGCTCGGGATGGGCGACCTCAAGCAGCTCTCCGAGCGCGTCGAGCGCGCGATGGCGGAGACCGGCGACGAGGACGAGGACTGGGACCCCGAGGACATGCTGGAGGGGAGCTTCACCCTGAAGGACATGAAAAAGCAGATGGACGCGATGAACAAGATGGGGCCGCTCGACCAGGTCATGGACATGATTCCGGGCATGGGCGGCGGCATGATGGACCAGCTCCCGGACGACGCGATGGACGTCACCCAGGACCGGATGCGTCGGTTCGAGGTCATCATGAGCGCGATGACCGAGGAGGAGCTGGAGAACCCCCGGAAGGTCGGCCAGTCCCGCGTCGAGCGCATCGCGCGCGGCTCCGGCACCGACGAGGAGACCGTCAGCCAGCTGCTGGAACAGCACAAGATGATGGAACAGACCATCAAGCAGTTCCAGGGGATGGGCGACGGCGACATGCAGCGCATGATGAAGAAGATGCAGGGCGGCGGCGGTGGCGGCGGCCTCGGCGGCATGATGGGCGGTGGCGGCGGCAAGGGACCGTTCGGCTAACACGACGACCGCAGGACGGCGGCTTTTCTCGACGGCGATTTCGCCAGGTGACCTCCTTAGTGCACGAGTACGTCGACCTCCCGCGTCCGTGGGCCGTCGCACTCGACGAGCAGCACCGATTGCCAGGTACCGAGGTCGAGTTCGCCGTCCGCGACGGGGACCGTCACGCTCTCGCCGAGCAGCAGCGCGCGAAGATGCGAGTCAGCGTTATCGTCGATCTGGTCGTGTTCCCACCCTTCGTCGGGGACGTGGTCGTCGACGAACGTCTCGACGTCCGAGAGCAGTCGCTCCTCGGCCTCGTTGACGACGACGCCAGCGGTCGTATGCCGGACGAAGACGGTCGCGACACCCTCGGCGTCGGGCGGGAGTACAGCGGTGACGCGGTTGGTGAGGTCCTGCACGGCCGTCCGGCCCTCCGTCTCGACGGTGAAGCGCATGGAGGCGGTTCGCAGGCGGCGCCCTTATAAATAGGCGGCGTCCTCCCCCGGGGTTACGCGGGCTCGTACTCGTGCTCGCGGAGCGTGTCGGGCTCGACGGTGGTCAGCACGGATTCGCTCGTCGCTTCGAGGATCACCGGCGGCGCGACGTCGTCGCCGGCGGGGTTGGTCTCGCTCTCGGCGGCCTCGACGGCGGCGAGCCAGCGGTCGACGCAGACGCACCAGCGGTCGCCCGGCTCCAGCCCGGGGAAGTCGAACTCGGGACGCGGGGTGATCAGGTCGTTGCCCTGCTGTCGGCTGTACTCGAGGAATTCCTCCGTCATCACCGCACAGAGCTGGTGGCGGCCGGCGTCGCCGTCGACGTCCCGGCAGTGGCCGTCGCGGAGATAGCCCGTCTCGGGGTCGTGACTACACGGCGCAAGCTCGCCGCCGTAGACGTTGCGGTCGTCGAACTCGTCCGCGCCGTCGTCGGCCCCGGGTGCGTCAGGGTCGGTTGCCATATGCGACGAAGGCGTGGCTATCGGTTAAAAGACAGGACGATGCGTCGGCGGTCAGGGACTGCGAAAACGGGAACGCGCGAGCGCCGACGGCCGTTACGCGACCGGCGTGCGCTCGACGACGGTACCGTCGACGGTCGGGTACTGCTCGACGATCTCGCCGTCGTCGAGGTCGCCGTCCTCGACCATCTCCTCGAGGAGCCACCACGCGACCTCGACGTGGTCCGACTTCACCGTGTAGAACTCCTCGGGGACGCCGAGCGCCTCGAAGCGCTCGGGGTCGGCGGTCGTCTTGCCGTAGACGAGCGTGCCGTCGTCGGTCACCTCGTCGAACTCGCGGCGGATGTTGTTCGCGATGCGCTTCAGGCGGTTCCGGTGCTGGGCGGCGTCCTTGAAGACGCTCGTACAGAAGTACACCTTCTCGTGGGAGGCCATCTCCTCGAGGATGGCGTCGTCCTTCGAGCCCTCGACGGCCGACATGTGGTCCTCTTGCAGCTCGAAGCCCTCCTCCTGCATGCGACGGTAGTTGCCGTCGCTCATCTCGAACTCGTTGATGTTACAGAACTCGGCGGCGCCCTCGTCGAGGAACTCGAGGAACTCCGGCTCCGCGCGGATGCCGGGGATCTCGAAGGCGGGCGTCAGCCCCTCCTCGCGAGCGATGTGGAGGATCTCCTCCCACTCGGTGCCGTGCATGTCGCCCCACAGCTCCAGGGGCGGGTGGAAGCGGATCTCGTCGAGACCGGCCTCGGAGAGGCGACGCATGTTCTCGCGGCCGCCCGTAATGCCAGTGTACAGGTGGGTGTGGTGGTCCTCGCCGAACTCGTCTTTCAGCAGTTCGAGGTAGCGGCACGTCTTCTCGAGGGCCTCCTGCGGCTCGCCCCCGGTGATGGAGGTGCCGAGCGCGTCCATGCGCTTCGCCTCGGTGAGCACGTCCTCGTCGGACTCGACCTTCCGCTCGTTCGCGTACACGTCGGTGACGTTCTTCCGGTTCTCGCCGAGGGGGCAGTAGAAACAGTCCCGCTGGTCACAGTACCCGTAGACGAACAGGACCATCTTCCCGCCCTTCGCGCACTGTTCACAGCCCTTCGATATCATCTACGACGTACTACCACCTCGTGCCTGAAAAAGCGTCCGGACCCTTCCCGATATCCCTGTGACTAACCCACAGGCACCCTGACGGGAGGAATCCTCTCGCGGCGAAACAGGGGGCCGATGCCATCGTCGGCGACGACGCCGTCGACGTACCAGGTCTCTGTCGCATACGTCCCCGGCACCGTCGCCAGCGACGCACGGGGCTGTCGCCAGCGACGCACGGGGCTGTCGCCAGCGTCGACCCCGGACCGCTGGTTCTGACCTGCCCGAACAGCCGAAAGCATATGCCGCGGGATGGCGTAGCGTCGGTAGATGCTGCTGGTCCTCTGTGTCGACCTCGACGACGACCTCGGCCGCAAAACCGGGCACACAACCCCGGTTATTGGTCGCGACGCGGTCAGCGAGGCGGCCGTCGACCTCGCGACCGCGGACCCGGAGGACTCCGACGTCAACGTCCTGTTCCAGGGCGTCCACGTCCACGACGACCTCGATCCGAGGGAGGACGAGGCCGTCGAGGTCGCCGCGGTCACCGGCGTCGACGGTTCGGACGTCAAGGCGAACCGGGCGGTCGGCGACGAGATCGACCGCGTCCTCGCCGAGCTCTCCACCGGCGAGGAGATCCGGGCGATCGTCATCACGGACGGTGCCCAGGACGAGTCCGTCCTTCCGGTGATCCGTTCGCGGATGCCGATCGACGGCGTCCGCCGCGTCGTCGTCCGGCAGGCCCAGAACCTCGAGTCGATGTACTACACCATCAAGCAAGTGCTCGCGGACTCGGAGACGCGCGGGACCATTCTCGTCCCGCTGGGGATCTTGCTGCTCATCTACCCCCTGTTCGTCGCCGCCAGCCTGTTCGACGTCGCCGGCGCCTCCGTCCTCGGGCTTATCTCCGCACTGCTGGGCTTCTACTCGCTGTTCCGGGGGCTGGGTCTCGAGTCGACCATCGACGAATCGGCCGACTGGATCCGCAACGTGTTGTACGCCGGTCGGGTGACGATCATTACCTACGTCGTCGCGCTCGCGCTGCTGGTCATCGGCGGCGTGCAGGGGCTCGAAACGCTCGACGTCGTCCGGGCGACCCGCGAGGGGCCCATCCCGATCGGAACGGCGTTGGCGGCGTTCGCTCACGGCTTCGTCGTCTGGGCCGCGGCCGCCGGGATCACCTCCAGTCTCGGGCAGATCACCGACGAGTACCTCGCGGGCCGGTTCCGCTGGCGCTACCTCAACGCGCCGTTCTACGTCGTCGCCATCGCCGTGGTCCTCTACGGGCTCTCGGGCTTTTTCCTGCCCGAGACCGAGGGGGTGACGGCGCTCGCGCTGACCGACCTCGCACTCGCGCTCACTGCCGGGACCCTTATCGGCGTCCTGAGCACGCTCACGTTCGCCGTCGTCGAGTCGTGGGCGCCCTCGAACGTCGACCCGACTTGAAACGGAACCCGACCGCGGCTTATTCTGACTGACCCGCGTCGACGGCCTCGGTGTCCGCTGTCGACCCCTTCGATCCCTCGTCCTCCTCCTTGCATTCGTTGGTGACCTGTCGGTACTCCCGGAACCCGGCGACTATCTTGACCGAGAACCAGACTAGCGCGATGGCGTCCGCCGTCGCCAGCAGCGCGGCGGTCATCTCCGGCCCGATAGCGACGGGCGGGGCCGAGACCCCCACGAGCGGCGACGGGGTCACGGCGGCGGCGTTTTTACGTGCCCCAACGAGCCCACTGATAGAGGAACTTCCCTCCCGGTCGATGCCGAGGGCCTGGCGTCGCGCCGAAGGGACGACGCGCACCGGAACGCGCAGCGACGCGCCGCGGGGTGAGCGACGCTGGTTCGGGTGGAGCGCTGGGGAGACGGGGGAGAAAACGGGTGGTCGCCGGCGACGCCGCTTTACTCCTGATCCGCGAGCAGTTCCGAGGCGGTCACGAGCGATTCGAGGGCGACGTCGTGAGTAGCGAGCAGCTCCTCGGCGCCCTCCTCGCGGTCGACGACGACGAGGACGCGGTCGACGGTCGCGCCGGCGTCGCGCAGTGCTTCGACGGCGTCGACGGCGGACTGGCCGGTGGTGGCGATGTCCTCGAGGACGACGACCTCCTCGCCCGCCTCGAGGCGGCCCTCGATCCGGTTGCCGGTGCCGTACTCCTTCGCCTGCTTGCGCGCGATGACGTACGGCCGGTCGAGTTCGGCGGCGGCCACCGCGACGAGCGGGACCGCGCCGAGCGCGACGCCGGCGAGCTTCGCGTCGGTGTCGGTCAGCCGCTCGGCGAAGGCGTCGCCGATGAGCTGGAGACAGTGCGGGTCGGTTTCGAAGAGGTACTTGTCGACGTAGTAGTCGCTCGTCCCGCCGTGGGACAGCTCGAACTCGCCGTATTTGACGGCGTCGGCCTCGCGCAGTGCCGCGATAAGCTCCTGGGGCGTACCTTCGGACATGGCTGACAGGGGGAGCCGTGGTCAAATAAACGGGTCGGAACGGGTCGCGCGGAGACCAGGAGGCGACCCGTCGCTGGTGAGTCCAGGCGAGCGAGCGGCGGGTGCTCGAAGTCGCTGCCGGCAGGAGGGTACGATCCAAAATCGGCCGCCTGCGTCGGGGCTGGGTTCCCGGAAAGAACTAAGTAGTGGCACGCGTTACCATACCTTGTATGGCCTCAGCACCCAGCAGTGACGACCTGTTCGACGAATTTCTCGAGGATAACGGGCACGAGACGGAAATCGAACGCTGGGAGCGATCGTATAACAAGAAGCAGTGTCCGGACTGCGGCGGCCTCCACGACGAATCGGCGACGGAGTGTGGCGTCTGCGGCTGGCAACCGGCTGCGTAGGGTACCGACTGGGTGAATCGGATCTTCGGAGAATCGCCATTTTTTATGGTCCGATATTTCGATAAGGACGGCTTTATTTAATTGAACGCAGCCGATAAGTCCCCTTCCCAAGGAGCAACGCAGGTAGCGAATCGACCGAGTAGCACAGTAGGGGGATACAGCATCCCCAGAAGTCGGTGATTTCTGGTGTGCGAACGAACCGCTCCGCGATTCGTCAGCGCCGTCATCGTCTCCCAAACACTTTGCGACGACCGCCCCACAGGTCCATGTCAACCACAAACTACTCGTATGTAAATTACGCAAGTTATGATATGGTAACGCGAAAGACCATATCCATCCGTGACGACCAAGAGGAATGGATTCAGGATAATCACCTGAATCTCTCTTCGTTCGTTCAAGAGAAACTGGACGAACTTATTGAGGAACGCGAGTCATAGATGCACTACAACTACAAGTATCGACTTGATCCCTCGGAAGTCCTCACCGAGACGCTTCTGGATCACGTCGATACTTGTAGACAACTCTACAATCACGTCCTCTACAAACTCAACGAGGCTGACGATATTCCCGCACGCTACGAGGTACAGGGAACTCTCCCCGAACTAAAATCGTGGTGGGAGGGCCTCGGAGACGTTCACTCGAAAGTGTTGCAGATGGTGGTCAAGCGCGTCTACGACAACCTCTCCACACTTAAAGCGCAGAAAGAGAACGGACGTGCTGTTGGGATGCTGAAGTGGAAACCACCTCGGGAATATCGGTCGCTCACCTATAACCAGTCCGGCTTCAAGCTCAAGAATACGAGTGGTCGGCCTGTTTTATGGTTGAGCAAAATCGGTGAGATTCCAATCAATCTCCACCGAAATATCCCCGAGGATGCAACCATCAAGCAGGTCACGGTCAAACAAGAACCCACGGGCGAGTGGTTCGCCACCTTCGGCATCGACGTGGACGAAGATACTCTCGAGAAGCCGGAGAATCCAGAGCGAGTTGTCGGAATCGACGTTGGTATCCTAAAGTACGCACATGATACTGACGGAACCGCTATCGAGTCGCCAGACTTCTCCGACGAACGCGAGCAATTGGAACGTGCCCAGCACAAACTCTCGCGGAAGGAACACGGCTCGAACAACTGGGAAGAACAGCGCAAGACGGTTGCCCGACGCTATGCCGACCTGAAACGCAAACAGAGGGACTTCCTCCACAAGTTGTCGAGCTATTATGCCCGAGAATACGACCTTGTAGCGGTTGAGGATTTAAATGCGAAGGGGCTGGTCGAACTACCGGGTAACTCCCGAAACCGCGCCCGAGCCTCGTGGGGGACGTTCCTCCGAATGCTCGAATACAAGTGCGAGCGTGAAGGAACGCACTTCGTTTCCGTAGACCCACGAGGTACGACAAAAGAGTGTGCGGCGTGTGGAACGGAGACGGACAAACCGTTGTGGGTACGTGAACATTCGTGCCCGACCTGTGCGTTCGAGGCAGATAGAGATGCAAATGCGGCATGGAACATCCTTTCTCGCGGTCTCGAAGATGTAGGAGTGGGACACTCCGAATCAACGCCTGTGGAGACTGCGCTCCCTGCGGATACAACCGTATCTGCAAAGCGCGTCGTAGAAACAGGAAGCCCCACCCTCAGCGAGTGAACCGCGACAGCCGTAAGCGAGCAGGGTAGGGTAGTTCACCCGTTACGACTATTACATGGTACAATAAAGACGAGAATATGCCGAGCTGTCAGAACTGCGGGGCCTTCGTCACCGCGGACTACGTTCGCGTCTTCACTCCCAACGACGTGGAAGCTCCCCGTGTGTGCCCCGCCTGCGAGGACAAGGTGCGCGACGGCGCGGAAGTACGCGACGCGCGCGCAACGCGAGGAAATTGACCGGGCAACCGGAGTAAATCGACGGGCACGCTGAACCGACGGGCACGAAGTTCGAGCTACTCGGGCACGCAGTTCGAACAAATCGGGCACGCAGTTCGAACAAATCGGGCACGATGTTCGACCTCCTCGGGCACACTATTGGAACCGGCCGGGCAGCCGGTTCGAATCGGTGGTCGAGAGCCTCGGCGCAACCCACGCCGCTTATCACAGGTCGGGCCTACTAGGTGTACAATGACTGACGCCGATCCGACAGTAACCCGCCTGTTCGGGGGGCCCGGCAGCGGGAAGACGACGGCGCTCCTCGACCGCGTCGAGGCGCTGATCGAGGAGGACGGTATCGACGTACGCGACGTGCTCGTCGTCTCGTACACCCGCGCGGCCGCCGCCGAGATCCGCGAGCGACTGGCCGAGCGACTCGACATCTCCCCGCGCACGCTTCAGGGGAACGTCTGCACGATGCACGCGAAGGCGTACGAGCTGCTCGACCTCTCGCGCGGTGACGTCGTCGACGAGGACGCCAAAGAGGAGTTCTGTGAGGACTACGGCATCGAGTTCGAGGACGAGTACGGCGGGGCGGGCCGCCGGACCGCGCGGTCGACGACGCTCGGGAACAAGATCATCGCGACGTCGCAGTGGCTCCAGCGGACCGACCGCGACGTGGCCGACTGGTACGACGTGCCGTTCCAGTGGGACGTCGAGGAGGTTCGCCTCCCGCCCGAGGAGGACCCCAACGCGCAGGAGGGGAACAAGTACACGCCGACGTGGCCCTCCGACGACGACCGCGTCGACATCCCCGAAGCGATCCGCGGCTGGCGCGCGTACAAGGGCGAGGAGGGTGTCGTCGGCTTCGCCGACATGCTCGAGCGCGTGAAGCAGCGCTCGCTCATCCCGAACGTCGAGTACCTCGTCATCGACGAGTTCCAGGACATCACGACGCTGCAGTACGAGGTGTACGAGGAGTGGCGGCCCCACGTCGAGCGCGCGCTCATCGCGGGCGACGACGACCAGGTCGTGTACGCCTGGCAGGGCGCGGACCCAGACCTCCTCCTCGACACGCCCGTGAGCGAGGACGTCGTGCTGCCGAACTCCTACCGGCTCCCCTCGGAGATCCTCAACGTCGTCAACGCGGAGATCCGCCACATCGACAAGCGACAGGAGAAGGACCTCCGCCCGCGCAAGGAGGGCGGCGTCGTCGAGGGCATCGAGAGCCCCTCGATGATCGAGCTCGTCCGGAACGTCCGGTACACCGTCGAGGACGACGAGGGCAGCGTGATGATCCTCTTCCGGGCGCGCTACCAGATGTTCGACTTCATCGACGAGTTCATCGACTACGGCATCCCCTTCACGCTGCTCACGGACGGGCGGATGTGGACGGACCGCCTGCAGGACTACGTCAACGCGATCGAGAAGCTCGCCGAGGACGACCCCGTCAACGGCCTGGAGGCCCGGCGGCTCGCCGACATGCTCCAGGAATCCGCCTTCGGCACCAACGAGCGCGACGAGTTCTACGACTTCCTCGACGACAAGGAGGAAAGGGCCGACGTGGAGGACGTCGCCGAGATCGACATTCCCGCCGACGAGATCGGCAACTTCGTTCCGTTCCTGCCGGACACGGCCAGCGCTGGCGACATGGTCCGGAAGGTCACGAGCTTCCAGCGCAACACGATCAAGGCCTACTTCGACGGCGACTACCAGGACGTCGAGCCCACCCGCGTCCGCGTCGGCACGATCCACTCCGCGAAGGGCCGTGAGGCCGACCACGTCTTCGTCTCGACCGACCTCACGGAGAAGGTCGTCGAGCAGATGGTCGCGAGCGTCGACGATCCGACTGACGTCGACGGCGTCGACGAGGAGTTCACCAGCACGACGAGCCCCGTCCCGGTCCTCACCGACAACGAGCGCCGCGTGTTCTACGTCGGTATCTCGCGGGCCCGCGAGCGCCTCGTCATCCTCGAGAACCTCATCAACGGCGCGCCGACACTTCCGATCAGCGTGCTGCTGTTCAACGAGATCCGCCACGATCCGGTCGACGAGCTGATCGCCGACGTACAGGAGGAACTGGCGCCGCCGGAACCCGAGGCGTGACGGGCGACGACGCCAGCCCCTCGCCGACACCAGCCGAACCAGCCGACGCCACCCCCAGGCCCGACGCCCCAAGGACGGACCTCTCCTTCGTCGCCGAGGCCCTCGCGAGCGCCGACGCCGACGCCTTCGTCGCCGTCGGCGACCGCTTCGACGACGACCTGCGATACCTCACTCGATTCGGAGGACCGGACCGTGACTTCACCGTCGTGGTCACTGCGGACCGCGCCGTGCTCTGCGCGCCCGCCCTTTTCGAGGAGCAAGCGACTCGCGAGTTCGTCGAGCACCACAAGGGGGCCGCCGGAGCCCCTATCGACGGCGTCGCTCGCGAAGTCCGGACCGAGACCCTCGGCGACCCGGCCGGCGAGCGGGCGGCCGCCGTCGTCGCCGACCTCGTCGGCGAAGGAAACGGGACCACAGTCGCCGACGCGACCCTCCTCGTCCCCCAATCGATCCCCCACGACGCCGCCGTCTACCTCGAATCGGCCGGGCACGCGGTCACGTCGACGAGCGCCGTCGCCGACGCGCGCCTGGTCAAAACCGACGATGAGCTCGACTGCCTCCGGCGCGTACAGCGCGCGACTGCTCGCGGGATGGCCCGCGCGGAGACGGTCTTGGCCGAGAGTTTCGTCGAGGGCGACGAGCTCGTCTGGAACGGCGGCCCGATCTCGACGGAGCGGCTCCGCCGGCAAGTGAACGAGACGCTCGCGGCCGACGGCGTGCGCGACGCCGGCAACACGGTCATCGGCGCGGGCCCGACCGCGGCGGACCTCCACTACACCGGCGTCGACGCCATCCGGCCCGGCGAGACGGTGCTGCTGGACGTCTCGCCGCGCGGGCCGCACGGCTACTACGGCGACATGACCCGGACGTTCGTCGTCGCGGCCGAGGGCGGCTGGGAGCGGCGCGCGTACGTCGCCTGCGAGGCCGCCCGCGAGGCCGCGCTCGCGGAGGTCGAAGCCGGCGCGACGGCCGGGGTCGTCCACACCGAGGCCGCCGCCGAGCTGACCGCGTACGGCTTCGATCCGAACGCGGGCGAGGGCGAAGCCGGCTTCACGCACGGTACGGGCCACGGGGTCGGCGTCTCGCTCCACGAGGGCCCGTCGCTCTCGAGCGACACCGAACTCGAAGCCGGCCACGTCGTCACGGTCGAACCGGGCGTCTACGACCCGGAGCAGGGCGGCGTGCGGCTCGAGGACCTCGTCGCCGTGACCGAGGACGGCTACGAGATCCTCCACGAGTATCCGTTCGGGATCACGCCGGAGCGGCGCTGAGGCTGGCGGGCCGTTGAGCAGGGTAGTAGGACGGTCGGGCTACTTTTCAGTCGACGAGGAATCGCTCGCTCGGAGTCGACTCGGGAGCAGGCCGCCGAGCAACTTCCGGAGCAGTCGCTTCGGGTCGAGGAAGTACTCCTGGATAACGACCATCGCGACGGCGATGCCGATCAGCACGGAACCGAACAGGGTCTCGCCGGCGAGGATCCGGAGGACGCCGTAGTTCGCGACGGGGTACGCGAACGCGAAGGTGATCGCGAGCCCGATCAAGTCGAGGATCCCGAATCGCATTACCGAACAGTAGCTCGTGAGCGCTCATAAGCCTCGCGGAGCCGGTGACGCGGTGCCGCGGCCGGTGCGGGCCAGCATAACCGCGGCGTCTCAAAACTGCACACGACAACCGATTTGTATGCCCCCCGGATAGCTCGGGTATGTTCACGGGGATCGTGGAGACGCCCGGCGAGGTCATCGAGCGGACGGCGACGGAGGACGGCCTCCGCCTCCGCATCGCGGCCGCCGGTCTGGAGGACCTGTATCACGGCCAGTCGATCAACGTCAGCGGCGTCTGTCTCACGGTCGAGAAGCACGGCGAGGTCGAGACCGCCGACCGCCAGTGGTTCGAGGTGTTCCTCGCAGCCGAGACCGTCGCGAAGACGTACCTCGACGAGGTAACGGAGGGCGACCGCGTCAACGTCGAGCGCGCGATGCCCGCGGACGGGCGCTTCGACGGCCACGTCGTCCAGGGCCACGTCGACACCGTCGCCGAGGTCGAGGCCATCGAGCAGGTCGGCGAGGACTGGCGCTTCACCTTCTCCGTCCCCGAGGGCGTCGAGCAGTACGTCGTCCAGAAGGGCTCCGTCTCGCTCGACGGCATCTCGCTGACCGTCGCCGAGAAACGCGAAGGGGCCATCGAGGTCGCGATCATCCCGACGACCTACGAGCTGACGACGCTCTCGGAGAAGGCCGTCGGCGACCCCGTCCACATCGAGGTCGACGTCATCGCGAAGTACGTCGAGAACATGGTCGACGGCTATGTTTAAATAGTATATAAACACGAGTTGCCAGTCGCTGTTCGCGGAGCCTCGGTGACCGGCTATCTGTGCAATCGGACGTTATTAGCCCGGTTGTCGTCGCCTGCGACACCACTCGGTACACCCAGAAAGCCCCAGCCGCTGAGGCGGTCGCTTTCTACGTGGATTGTTCGGTTGTCGTCGTGGACGACACCACTCAGCATGCCCAGAAAGCCCCAGCCGCTGAGCGGTCGCGCTGCTCGCTGCGCTCCTCACCCGGCTCGCTCACTGCGTTCGCTCACCGGGTTGTGGTGCTTACTTCGCAGGGCTTCCCGCTCAGCGGCTGCCCCTTTCAGTCCCGCCCAGGAGTGGT
>JBDGPU010000116.1:0-17481 GCA_042219525.1 Halopenitus sp. | reverse complement strand
TCCTCACCCGGCTCACTCGCTCCCTCCGGTCGCTCGTTCGCCGGGTTGCGGTGCTGGCGTCGCAGAGCGTCCCGCTCAGCGGCTGCCCCTTTCAGTCCCGCCCAGGAGTGGTGGCCGGGGCGTCGCTCGCGGCGGCCACCGGGCAAGCGTCGTCCGCCAGACAGCCGGCGTGCGGCGCAGTCGCGGTTGCGGTGCTGTCGCTGTCGCGGCTGCTGAGCGGTGCTGTCCTGGCGGACTGAAAGGGCGATGGCCGGTCGCGCCGAAGGGGAGTCGCTGAGCCGACCCCTATCTGAACCGGGCGGTGCTGAGAGGTTCAGATATGTCGCTCAGCGACCGCGAGCGGCCGAGGGCTTTCTGGGAGTTTGCGGTGCTGTCAAGAGCAAGCCCGTATCACCTATTTAAACCAACTCATAGCGAGCGGCCGAGGGCTTTCAAGGGGACAGCGTTGCTGGCGAGCGCGACAGTGCCTTTGTCTTTATATACAGTTTATAAGCAAAAGCGGCCGAGGGCATTCAACGAGTCTGCATAGCTGTCGACTGCAACAATTCCTCCAGCTGAGAACACGAATCACCCGCGATGGC
The DNA here is from genome assembly GCA_042219525.1 of Halopenitus sp. Lineage (GTDB taxonomy): Archaea > Halobacteriota > Halobacteria > Halobacteriales > Haloferacaceae > JBDGPU01. The sequence continues at coordinate 16,900 of JBDGPU010000116.1, read as the reverse complement.
AAAAGCCGACGAAGCAGAATCAGTCAGCCGCGATGGAATGTGACGGGGAGGCCATCCCGAGGACGTCGTCGAAGAAGTCCAGCGAGTCGTGGGGACCGGGGTTCGCTTCGGGGTGGTACTGGCGCGTGATGATGTCGAGTTCGGGGCTGTCGAGGCCCTCAGGGGTGTCGTCGTTGACGTTGATCTGCGTGACTTCGAGCGGGCCGGAGTCGGCGACCGTGTAGCCGTGGTTCTGGGTCGTCATGATGACGCGGCCGGACTCGAGGTCCTGCACGGGCTGGTTCACGCCGCGGTGGCCGAACTCCATCTTCTCGGTGTCGCCGCCGAGGGCCTCGGCAACGACCTGCTGGCCGAGGCAGATGCCCGCGATGGGGACCTCGCCGACGAACTCGTCGACGACCTCCTGGGCGGCGACGAAGTTCGCCGGGTCGCCCGGGCCGTTCGAGACGAACAGGAGGTCCGGGTCGATGGCGGCGACGTCCTCGGGGGCCGCGTCGTACGGGAGCACGTGCACGTCCGCGTCGCGCTCGTTGAGCGAGGAGATGATGGAGCCCTTCGCGCCGCAGTCGATCAGCGCAACGTCGTAGTCGCCGTCGACCTCGTAGACGGTCGGCTCGGTGACGGAGACCTCCGCGCCGATGTCGGTGTGGTCGCTCATGGGCTCGCAGGCCTCCATCTGTTCGATGGCGTCCTCGGGGGTCGCCTCCGGCCCGGCGGCGACGCCGCAGGCCATCGCGCCCTCCTCGCGGACGGTCGTCACGATCTCGCGCGTGTCGAGGTGGTCGACCGCCGGCACGCCCTCCTCGGTGAGCCAGTCGGCGACGTCCGCGGTGAACTCGCGGGCGATTGCGACCTCCGGCTGGACGGTTTCGGACTCGAATCGTTCGGCTCGGACGCCGTAGTTCCCGATCAGGGGGTACGAGAAGGTGAGGACCTGCTCCGCGTAGGAGGGGTCCGTCAGCGACTCTTCGTACCCAGTGTACGCGGTCGTGAAGACCAGTTCACCGTTCGCGCGCCCCGGCGCACGGCTGCGAGCTTCGAGCACGCGTCCGTCCGCCAGTGCCACGTAGGCGTCCATCATTACGAGAAACGTACGCAGCCAGGATAATAAGTGCGTCGTTCGAAGATTCATTACGAAATTCGTAATCGGTAAGTGGCCAGCGCCCCACGGATCGATATGGACGACCTGGATCGCCGGATCCTCAACATCCTGCGACGCGACGCCCGAACGCCCTACACCGAGATCGCCGACCAGGTCGGCACCTCGGAGGGAACGGTCCGGAACCGCGTCGAGCGGATGACCGAGGAAGGCGTCATCGAACGATTCACCGTCACTACGCGGACCGGGAACGTGAAGGCGATGGTCGAGATCTCGGTCGCGATGAACGTCGACACCAGCGAGATCGGCGAGCGCATGGCGGAGTGGGACGAGGTCGACTTCGTCTGGCAGGTTTCCGGCGAGGAGGACGTGGTCCTCATCGTCGACGCCGTCGACACGCGCGCGGTCAACGAGCTGATCTCGCAGGCCCGCGAGATGGACGACGTGAAGTCGACGAAGACGCGGCTCATTCTGGACGAGCGGCTGGGATAGCGGCCGGGAACGGCTGGGATAGCGGCCGGGAACGGCTGGGATAGTGGCCGGGAACGGCTGGGATAGTGGCCGGGAGAGTTCGCGTTCGCGCCGTCGCGAGCGCCACCGATCGAACCCTTATTAGTCCCTGTCGTCGTTGCCACTCGTATGAGTACGGACGATGCTGTCGAGGCGTCCGGCGCGGAGCCCTCGGACACCCCGACTGACGCGAGCACGCCGACTGCCGAGGAGTCCCACGAGAACGCCGCCCAGGACGTCATCGCCGTCAACCCCGAGGACGAGCCGCAAGGGACGGTCAACCGCCTCGAGGCCCACACCGGTGACGGGATTCGCCACCGCGCGTTCACCTGCCTCGTCTTCGACGGCGAGGGGCGACTCCTCCTCGCGCAGCGCGCGCCCGGCAAGCGCCTGTGGGACACCCACTGGGACGGCACGGTCGCCTCCCACCCCGTCGAGGGCCAGTCACAGAAGGAAGCGACGACCCAGCGCCTCGAGGAGGAGCTGGGCATTACCCCGGACCAGTACAACGACCTGCGCGTCACGGACAAGTTCGAGTACAAGCGCTACTACGAGAACGCGGGTCTCGAGTGGGAGGTCTGTGCCGTCCTGAAGGTCACCCTCGACGAGGTCGAGGTCGACCCCGACGAGGACGAGATCGCCGGCATGCTGTGGGTCGATTACGAACACCTCCACGAGAACCCCGAGTGGTACCGCCAGCTGCGCCTCTGCCCGTGGTTCGAGATCGCGATGCGGCGCGACTTCGAGTAAAGAACTCAATCAGCATTTTATAAATAGAGATTAGCTGATTGGTCCTTTTGAGGGGTTAGTCTCTTTATCTGAGCAACTTTTGTGGGGAGTTAACAATAGGATGAGTCGATTTGGTTGGATGGGAGACGAACGATCAGAATCCTGCCGAGGCGCTATTGAGGGCCAACTAAAAGGACACGAATAGCAGCAGGCACGAATGAGATATTTAGTTCAGTTGGTGGTCGGTTTTGGGACTAATTACTGTGGTAGAACTGGTCCAGTACTGCCTGTATATATTTATCAAGCCTCCGCAAACGTATTCTATCTGCATTAATGATGCTCTCGTTAATAAACATCTACCGGCCTCGCTTACTCACGAGGGTTTCTCGTTGATGTTTAGAATGGGAGTGCCACGAATCACAGGTTCGGGATGTAGTCCAGCATAAAATAATGGTTTGTTGACTAATGAGCTGGTGGTTCGTCTCGCCCGGGTTGCGGCCTCCATCGGAGTGAAACACTGTCGCATCGGCGACGATCGGCTGCCGAGAGCGACCTTCCAATCGTGAAGATCCCTTCATCATATTTTCGCACCTGTCCGAGCACAGCTTAACCAAATTTAGCGCCTACGGGACGCGATCGTAAGGCTGGCGATGTGATCGACTGAGTCCAGCTCAACGAGTTGCCCGGCATCCCCGTCGTATTTGACCTCAATGAGGCGCCGCACTACAGCTCGTTCTCTCGCTGGGAATAAGAGTACCGGGCGCGGGAGTTGCGCCGCCTGCTCCGCATGTCTGCTGAGCAGGCAAGCTGGAACTGCCGCGCAGCTATCGCCGCCAGTGGCTTCCAGCGCGACCAGATCAGCTACCACTATCACAACCGCACGAATTATTCGTCCAATCGCTGAAGGCGACGATCTTGATCGACGTGGAGCACTGGGAATCAGGGATGGCCACTAGGCCCCGGAAGAGTTGAGTTGGGCACATCGGGATGCAGTCTTCCGCTAGACCACCGAAGAGCGTCCCCGTAAGAATACTTTCTCAGCCTGTGATCGATATGTGTGAAGCATATCAGTTGCCCACTCAAGAGTGAATTCATTATCATTTATGATCGCACCCTCTAATCCTCCGTCGTCATAGACTCCGATCCAAACTTGTTCGTTGTCAACGACTACGATCCCGATTTTTGTGGTCTCATCGATGCGACATACGGTAGTGTTTTCCTGCTCAAGCACGTCTTGGAGCTTTGATGGGTAGGCGGTCCAAAGATACTTCACGAGATCGCAATTCAATATGAGTTCAATTTCAACATCACGTTCGACAGCGTGTTCATAAAATATCTCGACGTATCGTGGGAGGACAACAGGCGAAAACCCAATGATGGAATGACATTGTTCGAGGTGATCTTCGAGGCCGTTTATGGGGGCGTGCGGCGCAGGCTTCTCGGACAAGACGATATGAGCTCCGTCAAAGACTTGAGGATCAAGTGGGATGTCGGGATTCAGGACTTGGAGTAGGGGTTTGGATTTGTCAAGCGCCTCATACCGGGTATTGAGTTGTTCATATTCTTCGAGAGCAAGCTGTCCGAATAGAGTGACTGTGCATTTCCCATTCTGGTAGCGGACGACCCCCTCATCACTGAGACGACGAACAGCACGATCAAGTGTTGACCGTGAGATATCGAGAGACTGTTCGAGCTCTCGCTTGTCCCTGCACCCGTCACGGATCCTATGGAGGAGCGATGTGCGCCGCGCAATCGTGCCAAGGATTTGGGGATCAATGCGTTCGCGCATTTGTATTCATCTGATCAATACAGACATTACTTATAGTTTCTTACGTTAAAATACATGACATAAGTTCACATAATAATCATTTTATGAGTATTGACTTATATCCTAAGCCATGACGCAGTTCCTACTTCTTTTCGCATATAACCGGGGAATACGCAGAAATTAACGTTATAATGAAATGAAGTGATGGGACGTATGTATGTCACCGGACGACCCGGACTTCGGAGAGTATCGAGCCGAACTGAACGACGATATCGACGACGGCGGCGGTTGTTGCGAGGCGTGGGAGGCAATGGCGTCTCGTCGTAACCAGGACGAACCCGAGGCTTCTCGACGTGGATTCTTGAAGACGGCCGCCTCGGCGCTCGGCGTTAGCGTAACTGCCCTAGCTTCTCTGACCCGCGAGGTCAAGGCGGCAGCTGATGAGCACAATGTAGAGCAACTGAAAGGTAACGACCGCCGCACGGCGCTCGCTGATGCGCTTAGTGACTCTCGGACCAAAGATCTTCGGAGTGAACTGCTCAATCGAGGCTACAGGCCGGCCGTGAATGACGCCTACACCGTCCGCTCTGAGGGAAGCGGTGAGGCGTGGCGCACTGTCGTCATCCCCTTCCGAGACGGCGACCCCTCACAGCAGACGCAGACCTACATCGCGTGGTCCGACAATGCCGACTACGAACAGCAAGTGTCGGCCCACCACGTTGAGCGCTACGTGCCCGAGGACATCGAGCCCTATTGGGTCGCTACGTCACTGTACTTCGAGGGAGACGATCTCGTTGAGGCCCAGACCGAGATTCCGAACTTCCTCGGCTGTGACAACGTGAGCTGGGGCTGTGTGCTGACCCTCGCTGGAGCCTACACTGGCACCATCGCCGCCTGCGGATCCTGTGCTGCGAGTGGTGGCTGGCTCGTCTGGGCCTGTGCGGCCTGCATCAGTGCTATCCTGTCGTCGGGTGGCGCCACCCTTTTGTGCGACTGGTGCAATGATTAATTTATAAACATTATGGCTCCCTTCGCCTCACTCCAGTCGCCGACAGTTGGTGAAGCACTCCTGGTTGCCGCCAGCATCGGCCTCGCCGGCGTCGTACTTGGGATGGCTTACCAGCGCCGATTCGACCACATCTTCGGGATCGCGCTCTTCATGCTCTCACTCAGCCTCGCGCTGCTCGCGAGTATTATACCGTGATGCTCTACGACGTCTGGTGAATTATGTTGGAATACACTGCTTTGTTGAATCCGATGACGGCGTCGGGGTCACTGTTTGAGTCCTTGTTTGAGGTTGTAGACGGTGGCGGTCAACACCAGTTTGCGAAACTCGCGGTGACACGCGCGAGGGTGAACAGCGGGGGCGAATCGGCGCTTGACGGCCGAAAAGGCAATCTCGGCCATCCAGCGCTGGCCGTATAACTCGCTGGCCAACTGTGCGTGCTCGTAATGCACGAACAGCCGGTGACGTAGCAAGGGCCGGACGCCCTTTGAACGAGGGCGTCCCGGAGTGATTGGTCGTCATAGCCCTTGTCGCCGACGAGACTCGCTGATTTCTCGGTGCTGCGAAGGGAAACTCGACGACCACTCTGCGTGTCGTGGGGACAGTGCCGAGCAGTGAATATCGAGGATGGCACACGACTCTGTGTCGACCAGCGCCGTCGTTTTCAGCATGCCTATCTGGCGATCCGAGCGATATTGGAAATGTCTCGATGCCGTTTCGCGGTCGAAGAACGTGGCATCGATGGCGCCGTGCGAGCCCGGATCTCGGATGGTTGCGGACTCCCGAAGGAACCCGCGCCATACCGACATGGGCACCCTCTCAAACGACCGATACAGCGTTGAGGGTGCAGGAAATCCCGTTCGTTCCAGCTGCAGCACGGCGCGAACTCGATCCATCTCACTCGTCCAATCGACTATCTCGCGGTACGTCGCATCCATGTGAACCCGAAAAAGTGGAGCGTAACGTGTTTTCAGCCGGGAAATTCGTTGCCAGTCGGATCACTCACCACCGTTGGACTGGCAGCACAGCGCTTTTGAGCCAGCGATGCGGCTTGCTTATCGAAGCGGAAGAAGAGTTTAGTCACATTCGGCTCTTCCGCTTCGCTTCCACCTTCAGAGCGACGCTATCCCTTCGCCTTCTGTGGATTCAACAAAGCAGTTCACAGAGGGATATCAATAGCTTTGCGAGGGTACAGCGCGCTCAGTGAGCACCGGACTGTGTTACAGTGTCTCGCGTTCGCTGATCGTTCGTTGCGGGAAGGGGATCGTGATTCGTTCGTCCGCGAACCGGTCCTGAAGGTTCGTGAAGACAGTCGTCTGGGCGCGGTTGATGGCCATCGGTCGTGGTTCCGCCACCCACATCTTTACCGACAGCGTGATCTGCGACTCGTCGAAGTCCTTGACCGTCGTCGGATGATAGCCGTCGACGTTGTTCCCGTCCTCGGTCGTCAACTCCTCGAGCACGTCGTCACAGACGGTCCTGACGTGTTCGATGTCCGTCTCGTAATCGACCCCGATCAGGACGTCGTTTCGGTACCGTCCCTTGCCGAGGTTCGTGATGTCCCTCGCGATGATGTCGTCGTTCGGGAAGACGTGCGTCTCCCCCTGCGGACTCCGCACCATCGTGTTGAACAGCGAGATCTGGGTGATCTGCCCGAACCGCTGGTCGATCTTCACCCAGTCGCCGACCCGAAAGACGCTCGTCGAGATGAGCGTGATCCCGGCGAACACCGAGCTGAGCGTCTGCCGCGCCGCCAGCGCCAGGATCACGCTGGTGAGACCCGCGCCGAGGAGGACGTTCGTCAGCGCGATGTCCCACACGTAAATCACGAGGACGACGGACACGGCCCCGAACGTAACGAGCTGGAACAGCCGGTAGAACACCTCACGCTGGTGGAGGGTGAGTGGGCTCGCTTGCTGCAGCAACGTGAGCAAGTACCCGAACGCCCGACTGATGACGAAGGTCGCGGCGAGGACGACGACAGTCGTGTAGACGTCGGTAAACACGATCGTGAACCGTGCGCTCAGAAAGAACTGCAGGACGTAGCCGAGCAGCCCGATCAGCCCGAAGGTCACCAGGACGATTGCCGTCCACCCGAGGACGGAGTCGCCCTCTCGCTCAGTGCGCGACATACGGGTGGATCGACAGGGTAGTTGTAAAGACTGGGGGTCGCGCTCGCACAGTGCGGCGCCCAGATTCGGAAGATCGGTCGCCCTCGCGTCGTCGCTTGCGACGCCGTCCTCCATTTAAACGCTACTCCGTCAGCAGCGACTCCCCGGTCATCGCCGCCGGCTGCTCGATCCCCATCAACGACAGCAACGTGGGCGCGACGTCACACAGCGAGCCGTCGCTCCGGACGCGGACCCCGCCATCGTCGTTCTCGGGCGAGAGGTAGATGAACGGGACCGGGTTGAAGGTGTGTGCCGTGTGGGGGTCTTGCTCGGTGCCCATGTCGTCGGCGTTGCCGTGGTCGGCGGTGACGACGGCGTGGCCGCCGGCGTCCTGAATCGTGTCGAGGAGCCGACCGAGTTCGCGGTCGACCGTCTCGACGGCTTCGACGGCGGCCGCGAAGTCGCCGGTGTGGCCGACCATGTCCGGGTTCGCGTAGTTGAGGACCATCAGCTCGGGGTCGTCGCTCTCGATGACGTCGACCGCCTCCTGGGTCAGCTCCGGCGCGGACATCTCCGGCTGGAGGTCGTAGGTCGGCACGTCCGGGCTCTCGACGATGGCGCGGATCTCCCCGGGGAACTCCACCTCGCGGCCGCCGTTGAGGAAGTAGGTGACGTGCGGGTACTTCTCCGATTCCGCGATGCGGAGCTGTTCCAGGTCGGCGTCGGCGACGACCTTCCCGAGCGTCTCCTCGGGGTTCTGGGGCGGAAACGCGACGGGGAAGTCGAACGTCTCGTCGTACTCCGTCAGCGTCGTCATCCGGACGTCGGGCTGGTCGAGGTCGTACTCCCAGGTCGACGTCGTGTCCGTCAGCATCCGGACGAGCTGGCGGGCGCGGTCGGCGCGGAAGTTGAAGAAGACGACCGAGTCGCCGTCCGCGAGCGCCGGCTCGCCCTCGACGACGGTCGGCTCGATGAACTCGTCCGTTTCGCCGCGGCGGTGGGCCGCCTCGACCGCCTCGATACCGCTCTCGGCGACGTGGGGGGCGTCGCGCTCGACGATGGCGTCGTAGGCCTGCTTCGTCCGCTCCCAGTTCTCGTCGCGGTCCATCGCGTAGTACCGGCCGGTGACGGTGGCGACGTCGCCGGTACCAGCGTCGCTGGCTCGCTGGCTCACTTCCGCGAGGAACTCGTCGGCGATCTCGGGGGCCGTGTCGCGCCCGTCCGTGAACGCGTGGGTCGTCGCGGGCACGCCAGCGTCGGCGGCAGCGTCGATCAGCGCTTTCAGGTGGACGATGTCGGAGTGGACCCCGCCGTCGGAGACGAGCCCCATGAAGTGGACGCGCCCGTCGTGGTCGTGGGCGTAGTCGAACGCCGACTGGATGGCGTCGTTGTGGCCGAGTTCGCCCGCGGCGATCGCGTCGGAGATCCGGGTGTAGGCCTGCTCGACGACGCGGCCGGCGCCGATGTTGAGGTGGCCCACCTCGGAGTTCCCCATCTGGGCGTCCGGGAGCCCGACGCGGCGGCCGGTGACCTCGAGTCTGCCGGATGCCCCCCGGGCTGTCGCGGCGTCGACGGTCGGCGTGTCGGCAGCCGCGACCGCGTCGCGTCGGTCGTGGTCGCCGAGTCCCCAGCCGTCGAGAATCACGAGGGCAGCGCGCATGGGCGAGGCGAGGTCGCCAGCGCCTAACTACTCTTCGTTTCGGTGAAATGCCGCGTCGATAGCCCGCGTTGCCCCACACGCGGTCGGAGCGCGGCGTGCGCAGGTATCGCGGAATGGGAAAAGCTATCCTCTTTCGGGTATAAACCCAGGTTCGATGCGACGAATCCGTTCGAACGTGGAGGTGACGGCGCGATGACCGGCGACCTGACCGAGATTACCGTGGTGGGAGACGACGACACAGGACTGGTCGCCGGCGTCACCCAGCTGTTGTTCGAACGGGCGATCAACATCGAGGACATCGACCAGGCCGTCCGGGACGGCGTGTTCCGGATGACGACCAAGGTCGACTGCGCGGAGATGGTCTGCACCCGCGAGAAGCTGCGGGCGGACCTGCAGGAGCTCGGCGAGGAGCTCGGGGTCGACGTCCGCGTGCGGTTTCCCGACAGCGACGACGTTCCCCAGCTGGCACTGCTGGTCACGAAGGAGTCCCACTGCCTGGAGGCGGTGCTGTCCGCCGTCGACGACGGCACCGTCGAGGCCGAGGTGGCGTTCGTCGCCGGCAACCACGACGACCTGGAACCGCTGGCCGCCGAGTACGGCCTGCCCTTCCACGACGTCGGCGACGAGACTGGGAGCCACGACGAGGCGCGTCTGCTCGAACTGTTGGACGACCACGACGTCGACCTGATCGCTCTCGCGCGGTTCATGCGCATTCTCAGCCCCGAGGTGGTGTTCCGCTACGAGCGCCGCATCGTCAACGTCCACCCCAGCCTCCTGCCGGCGTTCCCCGGCGCGCAGGCCTATCGGCAGGCCCTGGAGGCCGGCGTCCGCGTCGCGGGAGTGACCGCCCACTACGTGACCACCGACCTCGACCAGGGGCCGATACTCACCCAGCGGGCGTTCGACGTGCCCGCTGACGCCGACGTTGCGGACCTGAAAGCGCGGGGCCAGCCGCTGGAGGCCGAGGCGCTGGTGGAGGCCGTCCGCCTGCACTGCAACGACGACGTGGCCGCCCACCGCGGGCGCACGGAGCTCCGCGGCGAGGCCGACGACTACCGACTCGGACTTTCGGCGAGCCAACAGGCTGACAACCCGGAGGGGCCCGTTGATACCCCGTCGGAGGGCGCCCGAAAAATTGTGGGGAACCCGGCCGACGACTGAGGCGGCTGGTCCACGGTCGATCCGTCGACGGCGGCAGCTCGTTGCTCCACGTCACTGTTCGGCCGTGGGGAGAGGTTTTTGCGTCTCCTGCCCGTACCACTGACAATGGGTTCCCCCTTCGATGTGCTGCGTATCGAGCCCGACGCGGACGACGAGGAAGTCGACGCCGCGTACCGGCACCGTGTGATGGAAACCCACCCCGACCAGGGCGGGTCGGCGGCGGAGTTCCAGCTGGTGACGGAGGCGTACGAGGCGATCAAGGCCGACGGTCTGCCGGCCGAGAACCGCTTCGCCGCCGCCGACGCTGCAGGAGCCGATAGTGCCCGCGCTGGCGATCCCCGGGCTGGCGACTCCCGCACCGGCGACCCTCGCGCTGGCGGCCCGCGCGCAGGCGACCCCCGCGCCGGCGACCCTCGCACCGACGACGAGGTTGGCGTCGAAACGCGCGTCACCTACCTCAACTACGCCGTGCTCGACGACTACGAGTGGGCGCTCGACGACGACGACCTGTTCGAGAAAGCCGCCGCGGCGGACCTCAGCCACACCGATTACGGCCAGTTCCTGGCACAGCCGGGCGAGACGCTGCTCGAAGCCGCCGAGAACCGCGGCTTCGCGTGGCCGTTCGCCTGTCGCGGCGGTGCCTGTGCGAACTGCGCCGTCGCCGTGCTCGACGGCGAGATCGACATGCCCGTCGACCACATCCTCCCGTCGGAGATGCTCGCCCGCGACATCCGCCTGTCCTGCGGCGGCCGACCGATCACGGAGGAGCTCCGGGTCATCTACAACCTGAAACACCTCCCCGACCTCGACGACCTCCGACTGCCACCCCATCCGTTCGAGAACGCGCAGGCGTCTACCTGACCCCGGAAAGCGGCTATTTGCTCTCCGGAACGCGCCGCGGAATCGCCCGAAGCCCCCGCGATAACTGCCCGTCCGATCGGTGTGTCACTTGTTGACGTACAGTACTTAAAAAGCGAGACTCGAGAATCGCCCGGCGGTGGCTGATTGATCGTACGTGTACTAATATTCTTAAATGCGTATCAGGAACATGCTTTTACGGAGCAAATCGACACCTATCTAGTATGAGGCCGAACACAACCCCCAAGACGTCCAACGAGTTCGAGTGCGTCGGCTGCGGCCGGCGGGTCAAGGCGCCGGCGAGCCGTCGTTGTAGCGAGTGCGAGGGACGACTGCTGAACGTCGGCAACGAGCGCGACCTGTAGCTGGCTCGCGATCGACGACCCTGTTCTCCTCGCCTAGTTTTCGGCCGGCGGTTCGTAGGGCTGGCTGCTGCCGTCGTCGGGCGCACGTTGCAGGTACTTCGCGAAGAGGTCGGCGACGCGAGTGTACGCGTCCACGACGTTCTCTCGCCCCAAGAACCCGTGCGGTTCGCCCTCGTAGCGACGGAACTCGTGGCGGACGTCGTGGGCCGCCAGCTCGTCCACGAGCTGTTCGGACTGGCTGATCGGGACCCGGCTGTCCTCCGCCCCGTGAAGCACCGCGAGCGGGTCGTCGATGTCCGGGACCGACTGGATCGGGCTGGCGTCGCGGTACGCCTCGAGGTCGTCGACGAGGTTCCCCAGTTCGCGTTTCATGAGCTGCCAGCCGACGTCGTCGGTGTCGTCGAGGAACGTCTCGTAGTCGTAGACGCCGTAGAAGGCGGCGCCACAGCGGAACCGGTCGGAGTTACCGAGCGCGTTCACCGTCATCAGCCCGCCCCCCGATCCGCCGAAGATCCCGACGCGGTCGCCGTCGACGGCGTCGTATCGCTCGGCGGTCGCGTCGGCGGCGCGGATCACGTCGTCGAGGTCGCCGCCGCCCCAGTCGCCGTCGTTGGCCATCCGGAACGCGCGCCCGAAGCCGTCGGACCCGCGGTAGTTCGGGCGCACGACCGCGTAGCCGAGCGCCGCGAAGTAGGCCGCCCGGTAATCGAACTCGAACCCGTCGTACGCGGTGGGGCCGCCGTGCGCCTTCACCAGCAACGGCACCGAGTCGGCCGCGGCGTCGTCCGCCGGTGGATGGACCATCGCGTGGATCGTCTGGTCATCCGACTCGTAGGTGAACGCCTCCGGCGCCGGGAGCCGCGCTTCGAGCCCCGCCGTCGACGAGGGCGTCAGCTCGGCGTCGTCGGCATTGCCGGCATCGTCGGCATCTTCGGCGTCGACGTCGACGACCGACGGCGGCGTCGCTGGCGCGTCCCGCACCGTGAGCAGCCGGTCGCCGTCCCAGGCCGGGCGCGAGTGGATCGCGTCGCCGCTGGCACGCACGGTCCCCGCTTTTTCCGCACCGTGGGAACTGATCGCGCCGTCGACGGCGACGGTGTGGACGTGGGCCCGGCCGTCGGCCGTCGCCGTCACCGCGAGTTCGTCGCCCGCGTCGTTCCAGACCGGGTCGGCGACTTCCGTCTCCGAAACCGCATACAGCTCGACCGGGTCGCCGCCGTCAGGGGCGTCAGCAATCGCGTCGCCATCGAACCCGTACACCGCGTCGTAGCCGCGTCCGTCGTGGACGAACGCGAGGTCGCCGTCGCCCTCGGGTCGTGGCCGCGGGGACGCCGCCCGGACGCCGGCCTCCGCGAACAGCGTCTTCACGTCGCCGTCGAGCGGCACACGGACGAGCGCCGCCTCGTGGTCGAAGAAGTCCTCGTGGGTCGACTGGGTGGCCACGAGCGCGTCGCTCTGCCAGCGCGGGTCGGCGTACAGGTACTCGTCGTCGGCGACGACCCGGAAGCGGTCGCCGTCCGGCGACACCACCGCGAGGCTCGCCCGCGAGAAGTGGTCGGTCACGACCGCGATGCCCGCCGGTCCCCACGCGACGCCCGCGATGCCGCCGTCCCAGTCCGTGAGGACGTCGACCTGGCCGGTGTCGGCGTCGACCGTCGCGAGTTCCGAGTCGGCGGTGACGAACGCGATCAGGTCACCGTCCGGGCTCCAGTCGAACCACTGTGCGTCCGTTCGACCGTAGCGCATCGCGAGCACGCCCTCGCTCGTCAGGCGTCGCTCGCCGTCGTCGGTCAGGAGCCAGAGGTCCATGCTGCCTTCCCGCGTCTTTACGTACGCGACTCGGCCGTCCGGGCCGACGGCCGCCTGCACGTCGCTGTCGACCATCGCCATGTCAGCTAGCAGGCAGTCTTGGGATTCGTCCCTGAGGTCTCGTCGGTACACACCCCTCTCTCGGGCGACCGCCCACTTGTGCGTTCGGCTCCCGGAACCTCTCGAAGGCCGCGCCGTATCCGGATCTCCTGTCCCAGCCATCGCGTTCCCGGGGGCTGCGCGGCCGGCCCGAACCGGGGCGACGTGCGCGCCGCATCGGAAGCCGCCACGGGGCCGGCGTCGCGACGCCCGAGCGTTTTTGCCCGATGCCGACTGACCCCCTCACGTGTCGAACTCGGATCCGACCGCGTCGGCCGCTGGCGAGACGCCTAACTGGCGGGCCACCGCGCGCCGCTGGCGTGACAGGGTCGCCCGGGAGGTCCTCGGCGACGCCTGGAGCGTCGGCTGGCTGCTCCTCGTCTGGATCCTCGCGTTCCTCGTCGGCGTGCGCTTCTACGTCGAGTCGTTGCCCGCGATTCCGACGGCGCTGTGGCCGCTCTACGCGGACTCCCCCGTCGCGGTCGCGCTAGCGGCCCTCTCGCTCGCGACCCTGCTGCCGTTCGTCGCGGGGCCGGCCCGCCGGCCCGTCACGGCGGTGCCGACCAACCGCGCGCTGGCGTATCTTCACACCCTCGCGTTCGTCTGGCTCGTCAAGTACGGGACCTGGCCGGCGTTCGCCCTGAACCGTCACCCGGAGCTGTACCTCGGGACGGCCGGGTCGCTGTGGGACTACTGGGGAATCGTCGTCACGCACCTGCTGTTCGTCCTGTTCGCGCTCCTGATCCCGGCATACGGGCGGACGACGCGCGGTGCGCTGGCGACGGCGCTTGGACTCCTGCTCGTCAACGACGTCGTCGACTACTGGTTCGGGTTCCACCCGCCGCTCCGCTACGAGCCGGGCGTGATTCTTCCGGCGGTGACGGCGCTGCTGTCGCTGTCGGCCGTCCTGCTCGCGGCGGCGTCGTTCGCGCGATTGGGAACCGACACCGACCGGGACGCAGAGTCCGGCGTCGCGACCGATGCTGACAGCGAACCCGGTCGCCCCGACGCCCGTGAGGACCCAAGCGAGGGGTGAATCACCCGCTAGTGACAGTTTGAGGGAACCCACCGACTCAGGGACTCACGAGCGGGTTTAGTCAGGGGATAGCGTCCGTTTTCGGCGGTAAACGAAACGAACGGCTATCCGCATTTATAAGCACGGGGTGCCTTCGGTGGACCAATGAGAACGTTGTTCGTCGTTGCGGTCCTCCTCGTCGGCCTCGCCCTGGCGGGGGGTACCGCAGTAGGGCAACCGGGCACGCCGCTGGAAGGTGACGGCGCCGCCGTCACCGCGGTCGACGAGGGGAACAACTCGAGCGCATCGAACGGATCGGTCGGCTTCGGTTCGTCGGTTTCGTCGTTCATCCAGTCGACGGCCGCCGAAACGAACACCGCGGTCGATCAGGGCATCTGGGAGGCGAGCGTCGAGGGCAACGCGACGGTCGAGCAGGCACGGAACCGGGCCGCCCGACTGGGTGAGCGAGTCGCCGAGCTTCGGGCACAGCGTGCACGGCTCGCGAAGCTCCGGAGCAACGGGACGATCTCGCTTCCGACGTACGTGGCCCGGGATGCCAGGCTGCGGGCCGAGCTCCGATCGCTGGGCGCTGCCGCCAACCAGACCCAGCAAGTCGCGCCGAACGCCACCGCAGTTCAGCAGTCGCTTGCTATCGTCGAGCGGGCGGCCGACGCCGCCAGCGGGCCGCCGGACGAGATCGCGAACCGTACTGGCGCACCGTTGAACATCCCCGGAGTCGCGGACGGAGCTGAGAACGGGTCGGCGCCAGGCGAGACGCCGGCGAATGCATCAAACGAGTCGGCGCGGGGCGAGGGGCCGGCGAACGGCTCGAACGGCGAGGGACCGCCGTCGGACGCCGGCAACGGTCAGTCGAACGGGGCTGGCAACAGCTCCAACGGGGCCGGCAATGGCAACGGGGCCGGCGATGGCAACGGGGGCTCCGGAACAACCGGTAACGAAAACGGTGGCAACGAAACTGACGGGGGTGGAAGCGACGGTTCCGGGACCGCGGGAGCGAACGATTCCAGCAGTTCCAGCTCGAACAATGCGAATTCGAGCGGGACCGGATCGGATACGGACGGCTCCAGCGCGGGGACCGCCGGAGATAGTTCGAGCGGCGCCAACGGCGGAGCCGCCGGTTCGGCGGGGGGTTCCGACGACGGCGCGGGTGACTCGGAGGACTCGGGAACGAAGACGCAGCCGGACCCGCCGGGGAACCCGGGGCCGAAGAGCAACTAATCGCGGGACGGGAGCGGTTTTTCTGCAAAATTTCACGGCCAGAACTCCGTCGCTGGTGAGTCAGCCTTTTTACTGTCCGACACTAACCAAACGTCAATGGATTCCGCGGTACTGCTAGATCTCCTGGGGAACGAGAACCGCCGGCGCATTCTCCGGCTGCTCTCGCATAAACCCTGCTACGTCACGGAGATCTCGGAGTATCTCGGGGTGAGTCCGAAGGCGGTCATCGACCATCTCCGGAAGCTGGAGGACGCGGGTCTCATCGAGTCGACGACTGACGACCAGCGCCGGAAGTACTTCCACATCTCCCGCAGCATCCGACTCGAGGTCAACGTCTCGCCGTACGGCTTCGGGGCGAAGAGCGCGTACCCTGCGAGCCGAAGCCTCGACATGAGCGGCCGGTGTTCGCACCTGTCTATCGACGTGTCCGAGTCGGAAGAGTCGGACGGGCTCGCCGACCTCGCGGCCGAGTTCAGCACGCTCCAGGCGCTCGACCGCGAGCTGTCGCTGGCCCAGCGCTGGGTCCACGGTCGCCTGGACGACGTGCTCTCGCGGATCGACGACCGCCTCGGCCCGGAAGCCGACAACCGCTTCTTCGCGGAGGTGCTCGCCGCCGTCGTCGAAACCGACGGCACGCCGGAAGCGGTGGCGGAAAGCGTGAACACGTCCGTCGGGTCGATCGAGGACGCCTTGGACCGCCTCCGTGACGCCGGTATCGTCACGGAGCACGATGACGGCAGCTACGAAGTTCGATAGCCGAATCCGCTAGCCGGCCACCTCAGCCCTCGATGTCCCGGGTGAGTCCGTCCCGCAGATCCCGTCCGAAGTAGTGGCCCACCAGCGCTAGCACCACGCCGAGCCCGGCCCCGACCGCGCTCAGCCCGAGCCCGTACTCGCCCAGGAACTGTATTCCGATGGGTAGCACGCTGGCCGTGACCAGACCGAGGACGGCGCTCGCGACGCCGACGACCGCGCCTGCGATCGCGGTCTCGACGTACCGACGGCGCGAGGCGAGGAGGCCGAGCGCGAAGGCCGCCGCGAGGATTCCCGCGATGCGACCCAGGCTACCGACGATGGGAACGAATCCGCCGGCGACCGCGCCGACGCCAAGAACTGCGACAGCGACGAGGAGGGCCTTCAGCGAGAACGCCCGCCCGTCGACGCCGATGAGCGAGGACTCCTCGGGCGGCGTTTCGGTCGTTTGAGTGTCGGTGGAGGGGTTCATATGCCGTTGTTCGGCGCTAACGGCTTGGTTCTTGCGTCGATTCGTATTCGAGATCGGTGTTGCTGGTGAGTTATGGCTCTGAGCTGGATTTAAGAAGACCGTCGTCGCTGGCGGCACTAGTCGGCATGCTCGGAAGTTACCGGTCGCTGACCGGTCGTGATTAAAAACAAACCTGGCTATCGTCGCTAGCAACACCACTCAGCACACCCAGAAAGCCCCAGCCGCTGAGCGCTCGCGCTGCTCGCT
>JBDGPU010000126.1:0-17661 GCA_042219525.1 Halopenitus sp. | reverse complement strand
TGGGACTGAAAGGGGCAGCCGCTGAGCGGGACGCCCTGCGAAGCTAGCACCGCAATCCCGGCGAGCGACCGAACGGAGTGAGGGAGGGAGCCGGGTGAGGAGCGCAGCGAGCAGCGCGACCGCCTCAGGGGCTGGGGCTTTCTGGGCGTGCTGAGTGGTATCACCCACGACGACGACCGAACTAACCACGCAGAAAGCGTCCGACTCAACGGCTGGGGCTTTCCAAGCATGCCGAGTGATGTCGCCCACGACGACGACCGAACAAACCACGCAGAAAACGTTCGTCTCAGCGACTTGGGCTTTCGAAACGTGTTGAGTGGTATCGGTGTCGACTATCGCTACACTACCCACGCAAAATGAGACCACTTCAGCGTCCGGGTGTATCCAAGCTGCGTTGAATCGGCTCAGTGCCGATACCCGATCGAATACGACGGAGGTGGATCAATCTTTTTTAAGGCTCGTCCACGCAAGCAACGCACATGGATATCCGGAGCGTCGCGCCGGTCGCCGGTGCTGTCGCGTGCTTGCTCGTCGTCATCGTCGTTGCGCTCCCGTGGCTGCTCGTCGAGGGCCAGTCCGGGCTTGTGCGGGCGTACTACAACGCAGGGCTGGTCGGCGCTGGCGGCGTCGGCTTCTTCGCCCTGATCGGCATCGTCGCGTTCGCGTCGGCCGAGCGCGGGAACGTCGACCCCGTGACGATGGCCGGTGGGCTCGTCGTCTTCGGCGTCGCGATCCTGCTGTTCGCGCTCACCTGGTGGCTGGCGCTCCCGGAGACGCTCGTGTTCAGCTTCGGGCCCGAGTACAGCTGGATCGAGCATCACCCGCCGGCCGTGGTGCTGCTCTCGCTGCTGCCGCAGACGATCGCAGCGGTCTACGCCCGGGCCGTGCTGAACCAGTAGTCCGACGCCGGGAGAGCCGAGTTACAACCGCTTGAAGGCCGTGCTGATTTTCGAAGTTATGAACCGAAATCACACCGCCCACTCCGACCCACCAGTTCGAAAGGCCCTTAAGTAGGACTGGTGTATCATGGGATGGACTAGGTCGGGCGGTTAGGCCCCGCTCGTAACCCGTGAGGTAGTCTTCAGCGGGGACCGAACTCCGGGGCGTCCGGTCAGACCGACACGGGCCCCGGGAGCCAACGTCGAAACCTCGTCCGACGGGGACAGCGGTTCCACGGCACTCGCCTGCAGGGGCGACCTGCCGTGGTTGGTCAGTGGTACTGGGTCAGGCGCGGAAGCGAGCAGCCCACCGCTGGACGTGCGTCGCTCGTCGGGCCGCGGGGTGGAGGAGGCAACCGGGACTACCCGTGCCGGAACGCCGGGCAATCCGGGTGTCCACCCATTCATATCGTTCATTACACGCGTAGTGCCGACGGTCGCGACCCGATCCCGCCCCGGACCGTCCCTCCCGCTATCGATTCCCGTATCCCACGATTTATCATACACTCCGGAATAGCAGGAACCATGAGTACCGGATCAGGCGAATATTCGACCGAACCGTCACCAGCCGCTCCCGACAGATGACCGAAATCACGCTCGCGGACGTCGAAGCCGCGCGAGATCGGATGACGAACGAGGACGTCGTCCGGCGCACGCCCATCGAAGCCAGTCGCTCGCTGAGCGACGTCTGTGGCGGCGACGTGACCCTCAAGATGGAACACCTCCAGCGCACGGGTTCGTTCAAGACCCGCGGCGCGTACAACAAGCTCTCGCGGCTCGCCGAGCGCGACGACGTCGAGCGCGTCGTCGCCGCCAGCGCCGGGAACCACGCGCAGGGCGTCGCCCTCGCGGCGACGACGTTCGACATTCCCTCGACGATCGTCATGCCGACGACGGCTCCGCAGACGAAGGTCGACGCAACGCGCGACTACGGCGCGACCGTCGAACTCGTCGGCAGCAACTTCGCGGAGGCGATGGACTACGCGGAGTCCATTGCCGGCGACCCCGGCGTCGCGTTCGTCCACGCCTACGACGACCCCGACATCGTCGCCGGCCAGGGGACGCTCGGCCTCGAGATCGCCGAGCAGGTCGACGCCCTCGATACCGTCGTCGTCCCGATCGGCGGCGGCGGGCTCATCAGCGGCGTCGCAACCGCGCTCAAGGGTCGACTCGACGACGTCCGAATCGTCGGCGTCCAGGCCGAGGAAGCTGCGACGGTCCCGGAAAGTCTCGACAAGGGGATCCCGGTCGATCACCCGGACCCTAACACCATCGCGGACGGGATTGCAACCGGCGGCATCTCGGAGCTGACCCTCGACATCATTGCCGAGCACGTCGACGAGGTCGTCACCGTCTCGGACGACGAGATCGCGCGGGCGACGCTCGCCATGCTCGAACGCGCCAAGCAGGTCGTCGAGGGGGCCGGCGCGGCCTCCGTCGCCGCGCTCCTGACGGACGACCTCGACGTCGAAGGTGAGCGCGTCGTCCCGATCCTCTGTGGCGGCAACATCGACATGAGCGCGCTCCAGGAGGTCATCACGCACGCGCTGGAGGACCGCAGCCAACTGCTCACGCTCAGGGTGAAGATCGAGGACCGCCCTGGCCGGCTAGCCGAGATCAGCGACATCATCGCCGATCACGGCGGTAACGTCCGCTCGGTGCGGCACGACCGGGCCGTCGAGGACCTCTCCATCGGCGAGGCGTACCTCGTCTTCGAGGTCGTCGCTTCCGGCCGGGAGCACACCGAGAACGTCGTCGAGTCCATCGAGGACGCCGGCTACGAGGTCGAGCGACTGACGAAACCGGTCTGAGAGTGCGGTGGAGGCCCCGCGGCCCCGCCGCAGACGGCCCATTTTTAACCCCGGACTGACTCCCCTCTGACGAACCGATGGCGACGCCGATCCTGAAGTGGGCAGGTGGCAAACGCCAGCTCCTCGAAGAGCTGTACGCTCGCTTCCCCGCCGACTACGACCGCGAGGCCGACGCGTTCCACGAGCCCTTCTTCGGGAGCGGCGCGCTCTTCTTCGACCACGAGCCGAGTCGCGGGACGATCAACGACCGCAACACGCGCCTTCACAACTTCTACGTGCAGGTCCGCGAGCGGCCGGAGGCGCTCATCGAACGCTGTCGCGAGTTCGCGGATCCAGAGTCGGACCCGGACCCCGACGCGGAATTCGCAGAGGAGGGCCGCGACGGTCGCGCGATCGACCAGTTCTACTACCAGCAGCGCGCGCTGTTCAACCGTCGCCCGAACGGCGAGGACTTCGACCCGCTCGACGAGGCGGCCCGGCTGCTTTACCTCAACCGAACCGGGTTCAACGGGCTCTACCGCGAGAACAGCGACGGCGAGTACAACGTTCCCATCGGCCGCTACGCGAACCCCGACTGGGTCCGGGCCGAGGAGGTCCGGGCGGCCAGCGAAGCGCTGAATCGGCTCGCGAGCGACGACCTCCGCAACGACGACTATACCTACGTCCTCGACGCCGCGGAGCCGGGCGACCTGGTCTACTTCGATCCGCCCTACGAGCCGATGAGCCCCACCGCGGAGTTCACGGAGTACAGCGCCGGCGGGTTCGACCGGGACGACCAGCGTGAGCTGCTCGACGCCGTCCTCGAGCTGGCCGACCGCGGCGTCCACGTCATCCTCTCCAACAGCGGCGTGATGTACGACCTCTACGACGAGGCCGGCCTCCACGTCGACCACGAGGGGGCGACGCGGGCGATCAACAGCGACGCCGACAATCGTGGGGAGGTCGACGAGGTGATCGCAACGACGGTTGCCCCCGCCGACAGACAGGAGTACGGCGACACGACGCTCGGCGAGTTCTGAGCGGGCTTCCACGGCTGTGGCCGCTCCGTACCGTCGTCGTCGACGTCGCTATCGACGATCGTTTATAAGCGAGCGGCTGCGAGTGGAGTCGTGAGCCGTCAGCGAACCGTCCAGTGTCTCAACTGCGGCGAGCCGATGAGCGAGGACGTCCGACTCTGCCCAAACTGCGGGGAGCTCCAGCCGTCGCCGATGCTGGCGATGTTGCTGGGCTTCGTCGGCGTCTTCGGGATACTCATCGGGGTCCTCCTTTCCGCGTTCACGCTCGGGCTTTCTCGGATGGTCGGGCTCGCGATGGTCCTCGTCGGCTTCGCGCTCGTCATCGGTGGCTACACGAGCTACCTCGACGCGCAGGCCCAGCGTCGACGGAAGGCTCGCTAGGGCAACCGACAGGTTCGAACCCCTCCCGGCCGATGTACCGGCATGGTCGACAGTGATGCCGACGCGCAAGACGGCGACGCGCAAGACGACGAGCAAGCTGCGGGACCGACGCGCGAGGACCCGGCGCAGGCAACGGAGAACGGCATCACGGCCAGCTACTACGAGGCCGAGGGGGAGCGCATCCTCGCGTTCGAGGCCGACGGCAAGACCGCGGCGATCGCGCAGAACGTCGAAGGCTACGCGATACTGAA
This sequence comes from Halopenitus sp., assembly GCA_042219525.1. Lineage (GTDB taxonomy): Archaea > Halobacteriota > Halobacteria > Halobacteriales > Haloferacaceae > JBDGPU01. The sequence goes on along the minus strand of JBDGPU010000126.1, from coordinate 13,264 downwards.
GGTGCGTCCGAGCCCCGACGGCGACGAGCTGGAACGCTACTACGGCTTCGACATGGCCTTAGACCACGCCGCGGAGCTCCTCGGCGTCGCCGTCCACGACCTGCCGGTCCCGGAACCCGCCACCGACATGGGGATGTAGATCCGTCGGTACCAACGTTTTCTCGGCGAATTCAGCGCTCGACAGGTGAGGAGCCGCTCCCCAATCCGTTCCGCCAGTAGAAGCGCGGGCCGAGGATGAGATACCCGGCCGCGAGGAACAGCAGCGCGAACGCGAAGACGCGACCCCAGAAGCCCGGAGTGAGCACGGTCGCCGCCTGCACGAGGCCCATCACGAGCGCGTCCTGCGGGTGGAGGTCGGGGTAGGTAATCTTCGAAACCATCAGCCCGGCGAAAACCGCCGTCACCCCGAGCAGGAGGACCGGGTTCGTGTAGCCGGCGAGGATGGCCGCCGCGAGGATGGTCGCGGCGAGCGTCGTCGGTACCCCCTCCGTCTCGTCGTGGTCGGTGTCGTAGGCCGTGTACATCCCGAGTCGCGTGACGGCCATGGCGACGTAGACAGCGGGAACGACCACGGCCGCCGCGGCGAGCGCGAGGTCGCCGGCGCCGCCCGTTCCGCTCCCGTAGTTGGCGGCGTCGAGCGCGCGGACCGCGACGACCATCGCGGGCGCGACGCCGAAGGAGGCGACGTCCGCGAGCGAGTCGAGGTAGCTGCCGACCGGCGTCGACCCCCGCTTGCGAGCGACGACGCCGTCGAGCCCGTCAGCGATCGCCCCGAAGAGGACGAGGCGTGCGGCGAGCCCCGCGTCGACGGTGGCGAGGACGGCGGCGGCGAAGCCCACCGCTGCGTTGGTCACCGTCACCGCGTCGGCGAGTCCGAGCCGGCCGACGAACCGCGGTTGCATATCCGGGCGGTCGGCAACCGCGGATTTACGTCTTTATATCCGGACAGGCCGTGGCCGAGTGTGGCGTGGGGAGTCGCCAGGGAGCGTAACCGGCGAGTCGCTGTCGAGTGCGACAAGTGAGTCGCTGTCGACGGTGGCTATCGCCCAGCGACGGCCGTTTTCGCGGGTCGCCGTTCCCAGGACGTGAAACGAACCGCGATACATAAACGCCGCCAGTCCCGAGAACGAGTATGCAGCGCAGACGGTTCCTCGCGTCCGCTGGGGCGGCCGCGACGGCCGGCGTCTCGCTTCTCTCCGGCTGTCTCGGTGCCACCGGTAGCGACACCGCCGCGTACGACATCGGTATGACCGCCCAGGCCTTCGTCGAGGCCGAGTTCACGGTCAAACCGGGCGAGACTGTCGTCTGGCACAATAACAGCGCGAGGACCCACACGATCACCGCCTACGAGGACGCGCTCCCGGAGGGCGCGGAGTTCTTCTCCACCGGCGACTTCCAGAGCGAGCAGGCCGCGCGCGACGCCTGGTGGAGCGACCGGGGCGGCGCCCTCGAGAACGGCGACGAGTTCTCGGTCACGTTCGAGGAACCGGGTCAGTACGACTACTTCTGCATCCCGCACGAGCAGGCCGGGATGCTCGGCACCATCTTCGTGGAGGAGTAAGCATGCACGCCGCCGTCCTCGGTGCGTCGCTGGCGACGATGGACGGCGTGCTCCAGGTGTCGCCGGCGACGGTGGACGGCATGCTCCAAGTGTCGCTGGCGACGATGGACGGCGTGCTCCAGGTGTCGCCGACGACGGTGAACGGCGTGCTGCAGGCGCCGCCGGCCCTCTTCGATCTCGTCGGTGTGGACGTCGCGCTCTTCCTCCTCATTGGCCTGCTGGGTGGTGCGCACTGTATCGGGATGTGCGGCCCCCTCGTAACGATGTACGCCGGCCGGATGAACCCTGAAACGGATGGTGGGTCGGCGGCGAAGGCGACGACAACGGGCAGCGACACCGGGGGCCACGCCGGCGACAGTCGCCGTGGCCACCTCTCGACGTACGAGGTCCGCCAGCACCTCCTGTTCAACGTCGGCCGCGCGACGAGCTACGCGACTATCGGCGCGCTGGTCGGCGCGCTCGGCGGTGCCTTCTACGTCGGTACGGACCGACTCGTCGCGACCGCGGGGCTCGTCCGCGGCGTCGTCGGCGTACTGATCGGGCTCGCCGTCGTCGCGGTCGGCGTCAAGTACCTCCTCGGCGGGTCGACCGGCGGCGTCCACCTGCCGGGGCTCGACCGCGTCGCGGGCTGGCTGACGAACCACGTCGACCGCCTCGCGAGCGGGCCCGGCATTCTGGTCCTCGGGGGCGTCCATGGCCTGCTCCCCTGTCCGATCCTCTACCCGGCGTACCTCTACGCGTTCGCGACGGGGTCGGCGCTCTCGGGAGCCGTCGCGCTCGGCGCGCTCGGGCTCGGCACCATCCCCGCGGTGTTCGCCTACGGGACGCTCATCGAGAGCGTCGACGCGACCCACCGCCGGCGACTCCATCGACTGCTGGGCGTCGTGTTCGTCGTTCTGGGGTACGTGCTGCTCGCCCACGGACTGATGAGCCTCGGCATCCACGTCCCGCACCCGATGTTCCCGTTCTACGATCCGCTGACGGCTGGAGGTGGTGTCTGAGATGAGCACGGAACCGTCGCCGACCGGTTCGGCACACGACGACTGCACGCTGTGTGAGCTCCCGGCCGCGGAGACTGGCGTGGTCGACGACGACGGCAACCAGTTCTGCTGTCCGGGCTGTCGGGATGTCCACGCCGCCCTCGGCGACGTCGACGGCGTCAGCGAGGGCGACGTCCGCGAGGCCCACGACGAGGGAACCGCTGGCGCGCCGGTGGGCGCCGACGGCGAAGCGGCGGCGGCTGGCAAAGCGACGGCCGACGTGCCCGACGACCACGAGGCGACGTTCTTCGAGGTCCAGGGGATGCACTGTGCGACCTGCGAGGCGTTCATCGAGTCGGTCGCGACGGCCGAGGACGGGGTCAGCGACGCGAGCGCGAGCTACGTCACCGAGACGGTCCGGATCGACCACGACCCGGACGCCGTCGTCGAGGACGAGCTCCGCGATGCCGTCTCGGGGCTCGGTTACGACGCGTACCCGCGCGACGACGCCTTCTCGCGGCGCCAGGCCGACCACATGGCGACCGCGCGGCTCGCCGTCGGCGTGCTCCTCGGGATGATGGTGATGCTGCAGTACGTCGCCATCATCTACCCCACCTACTTCGACGGGCTGTTCTACAACGACCGGACGGCCGCGTTCCTCGCGGACGCGATGGCGAGCACGTCCGGGACGTACTTCTTCATCCTCATCGCGGTCCTCACCACGGTCATCCTGCTGTTCACCGGGAAGCCGATCCTCCGGGGTGCGTACGTCAGCGCCCGCACGCGGTCGCCGAACATGGACCTGCTCGTCGCGCTCGCGGCGGTGAGCGCGTACCTCTACTCGAACCTCACCGTGATCACCGGCGGGACCCACGTCTACTACGACGTGACCGTCGCCATCATCGTCATCGTCACCATCGGGAATCACTACGAGACGAGCGTCAAGCGCCGCGCGACCGACCTGCTCTCGGACCTGACTGCGGTCCAGGTCGACGAGGCACGCCGCGTCGTCGACGACGGCCACGAGACGGTCGCGATCGACGAACTTGCGGCCGGCGACCGGCTGCTCGTGAAGAACGGCGAGCGCGTCCCGGTCGACGGCACAGTCGTCGACGGCGAGGGCGCCGTCGACGAGGCCGTCGTCACGGGCGAGTCGCTGCCGGTGCACAAGGAGCCAGGGGACGCGCTCGTCGGCGGCTCCGTCGTCGCCGACGGCGCGCTGGTGGTCTCGGTCGACGAGGGTGCGACGAGTAGCCTCGACCGCATCTCCGAACTCGTCTGGGACCTCCAGAGCTCGAACCACGGCATCCAGGGACTCGCGGACCGGCTCGCCACCGTCTTCGTCCCGCTCGTGCTCTCGCTCGCGGTTGCGGTCACGGCTGGCTACCTCGCGCTCGGCGTGGGCGTCACCGAGGCGCTGCTGGTCGGGCTCACCGTCCTCATCGTTTCGTGCCCGTGCGCGCTCGGGCTCGCGACGCCGCTCGCGGTCGCGTCCGGCGTGCGCGACGCGCTCGAACGGAGCATCGTCGTCTTCGACGAGACCGTCTTCGAGCGGATCCGCGACGCCGACACCGTCGTCTTCGACAAGACCGGAACCCTCACGACCGGCGACATGCGCGTCGTCGACGCCAACGTGTCCGACGACCTACTGCAGGCCGCGGCCGCGCTCGAAACGCGGTCGTCGCATCCGGTGGGCCAGGCGGTCGCGATGGCCGGCGACGCGGCCACCGACGTCGCCGGCGACGGAATCGCCGACACGGAGGACGACCCCGTGGCGGACGGCGGCCAGATGTCGGAAGCAGCCGAGGGTGGTGATGGCGACGAGTCCGGCGTCGACGCCGCGGAATCGGCCACGTCCGACGACTCAGGAATCGCCGGCGACGTTTCCGCGTTCGAGAGCCACCGCAAGGGCGTTTCCGGCGTCGTCGACGGCGCGGAGCTGCTCGTCGGGCATCCAGACCTGTTCCGCGACCGCTGCTGGGACCTCTCGGCGGACATCGAGGAGCGCGCCGAGGACGCGCGCGATCTGGGTCGCGTGCCGGTCGTCATCGGTCGAAACGGCGCGGCCGAGGGACTCGTCGTGGTCGGCGACGAACTCCGCGACGGCTGGGAGGCGACGCTCGAATCGCTCACCGACCGGGGGATCGAGGTCGTCGTCCTCACCGGCGACGAAGAACGCGCGGCCGCGACCTTCCAGGACCACCCGGCCGTCGCCCGCGTCTTCGCCGGTGTGCCGCCGGAGGGCAAGGCCGAAACCGTCTCACGGCTGTCCGAGACGGGTGACACGGTCATGGTCGGCGACGGCACCAACGACGCGCCCGCGCTCGCGACTGCCGATCTCGGGATCGCGCTCGGTGGCGGGACGGCGATGGCGGCGGACGCGGCCGACGTCGCCATCGTCGACGACGACCTCGCTTCCGTCGACACCGTCTTCGACCTCGCGACGGCCGCCGGCAACCGCGTCAAGCAGAACATCGGCTGGGCGTTCTGTTACAACGCCGTCGCGATCCCGCTGGCCGTCTTCGGGCTGTTGAACCCGCTTTTCGCCGCGGTTGCGATGGGGACGAGCAGCCTCCTCGTCGTCACGAACTCCTCGCGCGACCTGCTGTCGTCGTAGCCGGGATTGCGGACGGGCCGGCGAATTGCTTCCCTTTCTCTCAGTATTCGAGAGTGACGAGTTCGCCGGTCGTCTCGGTTCCCGATAGGCCAGGGTCAGTTTTGGTATTGAATCTGTCTTTTCTTCATAACAGTATTCATTCTGGTAAATATGCGTAGTTCTTCGCGATTTCGAAATTGTATTCCTGAATCCACCTTGAACGGCCTTTCTAAGCTGTGCTTTGCAGCTTTCTTCTCAATCACGCTCGCCCAAAAAGCCTCGAAGCTCGATCTCGGGCCCCCTCTTAATTGGATGACGAGTGTCTGTTTATAGGACTTATAAGCACTTATACGGTCTGTTCAGGTTCGATGACGAGATTCGGAACCAGATTGCACTCAGAAAGAACATCAGTTATGCAGTATTATATGAATCTTGGTGAATCTAGGTAAGACTGATCGGTGACTCGGCTCGTGGGAGGCCGAGGAGCCGAGCAGGGGCTGTCCATACTACTGTCGCGGGGTGGCGCGTTCCGGCTTCAGTCCGCGGATGTGCCGACGACGACGGGGGCGTCCGCATCGAGGATGACGGCCTGGATCGTGCTGCCGAACAGGGCCTTCCCGACCGGGCTGCGCTCGCGGCCGGCCATGACGATCGAGTCGGCGTCGAGCTCGTCGGCGACGTCGAGGATGACCTCCGACGGATCGCCGTGTTCCCGGCGGACGTCGACCGTGAAGCCAGCGTCTTCGAGACTGGCTGCTGCCTCCGCGGGGACGTCCGGGAACTCCTCTTCGTAGAAGTCCGCGGAGCTCACGTCGCTCCACATCGTGCTCTCGACCTCGAACTCCTCGAAGACGTTGAGGACGACGGCCCTGACGTTCTCGCGGTCGAACGGCACCTGCTTGACCGCTGCCTCGATCCGACTGGCTCGCTCTGCGTTCTCACTGATCGGCACCAGGATCGTCTGCATCAGACTGTACCTGTCCACGCACGGACTTAATCCTACTCACCGTGGGCACGGTCCGCCGTCCACCGTCGACTATCCATCGCCGACACCCCCGGCGAACCATGTGAGTCAACGTCACCGTTATACCACGTTGGTTGCAAGTGCGTGACGTACGATGACGACCCACCACCGTGGGGAGCAGCCAGAGGCATCTCCAGCCAGCGCCGGGGAGCGGATCCCCGGCGTCGGCATGACCGAGTTCACCTCGACGGACGACCGCTCGCTCCTCGAACTACTGGAAACGGCAGCCGAACGCGCGCTCGACGACGCGGCCCTCGCGCCCGCGGCCATCGACTCCGTCCACGTGGGCAACATGGCCGCGGAGGCGTTCGTCGAACGCTCCGGCCTCGCCAACGCGCTCGCCGGGAGTCTCGGTGCGACCGGCGCGAGCGCACACCGAATCGAGAACACGAGCGCCAGCGGCGCCAGTGCGTTCCTCGACGCCGTCGACGCCGTCCGGGCCGGGCGCTCCGACGTCGCGCTCGTCGTCGGGGGCGAGAAGATGTCGACCGCGGATACGGCCACGTCCACGGAGGTCATCAGCCGGATCACCCACGAGGACGAGTACGCCCAGGGGATCACGCTCCCCTCCTTCGGTGGTCTGGCGGCCGACCGGTATCTGCGAGAGTACGACGCGACCCGCGAGGACCTCGCTCGGATCGCCGTCAAGAACCACGGCAACGCGGAGAGCAACCCGTACGCCCAGTTCCAGAAGCAAATCGACGTCGCCGACGTGCTCGACTCCCCGCAGGTTGCGAGCCCGCTCCGGCTCTACGACTGCTGTCCGACGGGGGACGGCGCCGCGGCCGTCGTGATCACGAGCGAGGAGTTCGACGGTCTCGCAGCCGACGGCGGTGAGGTGTCCGGGGCCTCGGGCAGCGTCGAAATCGCGGCCTGCGAGGGCGCCGTCGGGACTCACGCGGTTGCCGACCGACGGGATCCCCTCGAGATCGAAAGCGTCCGCGAAGCGGGGGCCGCCGCCTACGACGCCGCCGACGTGACGCCCGACGCCGTCGACGTTGCGTGCATCCACGACGCGTTCTCGATCCTCGAGTGGCTCGAGACGGAGGAGCTCTGGCTCGCCCCCCGCGGCGAGGCGTGGAAGCTCACGCGCGACGGCGAGACCGAAGTCGACGGGTCGCTCCCGACGAATCCAGGTGGGGGACTCAAAGCGCGGGGCCACCCGCTCGGGGCGACGGGCGTCTCGCAGGTCGTCGAGCTCGTCTGGCAGCTCCGCGGCGACGCGCCGGCCGAGCGCCAGGTCGACGAGCCCACCACTGGCATCGCCGTCAACGTCGCGGGCTTCGGCAACAACAGCATCTGCACGATCCTGGAGGCCGGCCAATGAGCCGCGCGCTGGAGTGTTCGGTCTGTGGTCGCCGGAGCTTCTACGACAAGCGTCGCTGCCTCGACTGCGGCTCGGACGCGTTCGAGGAGGTCGACCCCGGAACGGGAGAGCTGCTCGCCGTCACCACCGTCGAAGTGACGCCGGATGGGGTCCGGGAACCGAACGCGCTCGGGATCGCCACCTTCGACGGCGACGCGAACGTCGTGGCGCAGCTGGACGACCAGGGTGCGGTCGCGGTCGGCGACAGCGTGAGACTGGACGGTGACCACGACCTCCGGCAGGCCGAGGCCGGGCCGATCGTCGGGCCGCGGCTGGTCGCCGAGTAGCGAGCCACAGCGAGGAGTACGTCGTAGTTGTGGACACGAGAAAACGGCCTCGCGGTGATCGAGCAGAGCGCTGCCGAAGCTATTCTTCGCGCTCGGCGAGCAACTCGTCGATGTGTTTCACTTGCTTCACCGGCCGTCGGCCTTCCGGCGGCCAGCCGAGTGCGAGGAGCCGTACCGGCTCGTCGAAGGGGTTGTGAATGAGGTGGGCCCCCTCCCGGCCGGCGTCGAAGCGGACGACGTCGTCCGGCTCCGCGACGAAGCGATCGTCGTCGACCTCGACGCGACAGCGGCCGGACGCGACGTAGACGAGCTCCTCCTGATTCTCGTGATAGTGAAAGTGGTTCTGCGAGAGGCGTTCGCCCGGTTCGAGGGTTGCGACGTTGAGATTGAAGAGGTCGATGCCGAGTTCGTCGGCGAGCTCGAACCGCTCTCCGGGCTTGTCGTCGCGGCTACTCGTCTCGCGGGGTCGGACGTGGGTCCAGCCGTCGGACATACCCGAACGTACGCTCCGTGTCGCATAAAGGTACGCGGAACCGCAAAAGAGACCTACAGGAGTTAGCTACGCGAGAGCCGGGGGAGCTGAACGGTGGCGAAATCCCCGAGGTAGACGATGCTGAGCGCGATGACGACGGCCAGAATCGCCTGCGCAACGACCATCGGGGCGAACACCGCGCCTGCTCCGAGCGCGAAGAAGCCGACCCGGACGGGAGCGGAGACCTCCTCGCTGATGCGGCCCGTGAAGGCGACGCTGAACGCGACGAACCCGCTGAACACGAGCAGGAACGAGACGATCGTCATCAGGCTCGGGTACAGCAGCGCCTGGTTGTACATGAACGCGAAGGGGAGCAGGAACATCGGGAACCCGAGCTTGAGCGACTCGAGCGCAGTTTCCCAGAACTTCGACCCCGCTATCCCCTGGCCGATGATCACCGAGAGCGCGATCGGCGGCGTGATGTTCGACACGATAGCGAAGTAGAACACGAACATGTGCGCCGTGAAGTCCGGAATGCCGATCTGCACCAGCGACGGCGCCACCAGCACGGCGACGATCATGTACGCTGCGGTCGTGGACATGCCCATGCCGAAGAAGATCGCGGCGAGCATCGCCAGCAGGAGCATAACCACCTGATTGCCCGCGGACAGCGCCACGAGGTACGACGAGAGCTGCTGGGCGAACCCGGTGACGATCAGCGCACGGATGACGATCCCGAGGCTGGCCAGCAGGATGGTGATGTCGATCGTCGCCTCGGCGCCGCGCCGCAGCCCTTCGACCGTCTCGCGGAGGTAGCGGCGGCCGGCGGCGCCGGCCTCCTCGTCAGTCCACGCGACCTCGGTACCGACCCGGATCAGTCGAAGCCCGAGCAGGACGCCGATGGCGTAGAAGCCCGCGACCATCGGGTCCGCACCGATGCCGACGAGCCACCACAGGAGGACGACGAACATCCCGATGTACTCGTAGTGGCGCACCACGTCGAAGAGGCGGCGACCGAGCCCGCGACCACCCTCGGTCACCTTGATCGAGGTGGAGACGTTGTTCGAGGTCGCGAGCGAGATGGAGACCGAGACGGTCAGGAAGAACAGCACTGCCGGCGCGACTGCCCCGACGACGATGTCGGAGTAGTTCGGTTCGATGAGTTCGGCCATCAGGAACGCGCCGGCGCCCATGATCGGCGGGAGCACCTGGCCACCGCAGGACGCGACCGCCTCGATCGAGGCGGCGATCTTCGCCCGGTAGCCGTTCTCCTTCATCAGAGGGATCGTGAACGCCCCCGTCGTCGCGGTGTTGGCGGCGGTCGACCCGTTGATCGACCCCATGAACATGCTCGCGGCGACGGCGACCTGCCCAATCTCGATGTGTTCCCGTTTCGCCGAGATCCGCGTCATCCCCTTGATGAACGTCGCCATCCCGCCGTACTTCTCCATCAGGCCGGCGAGGATCAGGAAGATGACGACCCACGTCGCCGAGATCTGGAGGAGCGTGCCGAACAGCCCCTGCATCTCGACGGTGTTCATCGTAAGTATCCGGATCGGCGTGAGCCCGCGATGTTGCAGGATGCCAGGCATGTACGGGCCGAAGTACGAGTACACCAGTCCGGCGACGGCGATCCCGCTGATGAGCCGCGAGATATGCAATAGCGCGAACAGCACCAGTGCGATCACGACCGCGCCGAGGAAGACGAACTTGTCGGCGTAAATCCCGGCCGCCTGAACGATCTGGTCGTAGTGCGTCTGGATGACGTACAGCGGCGCGACCGAGACGACGCTGTAGAGTCCGTATCCGACCGTTTGCAGTTTTCCTTTGAGCGTGGACCGGTCGGCCTCGACCATCTGGAAGAGCCCCCACAGGACGAGCACCATCGCCAGGTGGATGATCCCGTGGCGCGAGGCCGGGATCGCGAACGAGTACGCGAACCACATGTGGTACGCGAAGAACACGACCGCGATCGTGTAGATTAGTATCTCTATCGGTCCCTTGCTCAATATCGATTCCTCGTAGCTGTCCCGGAACTTCTCGTCTATCGTCCGCTCGATGTCCTCGAGGGTCCGGGAATTCGCCGAATCAGGTGTGGTATCGGTTCCCATCTATTCTAAGAAAATATCGACGCCGGTTAGGGATTAAGCTTCGGGAGGCGCCGTCAGGTTGTACTTCTCCCAGAGACCTGCCTCCTTATAGTACTCGTAGGCACCCTGATGGACAGGGACGTCCGGGTGCATCGTGCCCAGGAAAGCGTCCGAGTCCGGGAAGAAGCCCATCACTTCGTCCTTCTTCTTGAGCTCCTCGCCGTGCTCGTGGGTCATCTTGGCGATGTCGTAGACGGCCTGCTTGTCCGCGTCGTCCTTCACGACGTAGAGGTACGTGAGAGTGAACGAGTCTATCGCGCCGCTGTAGTTCTCGGCAAAGCTGCCGACGGTTTCCTCGTCGAGCTGAACGTACGTCGAGTACGAGAGCTCGTTATCGAGCGCCTTCTTCGTGGAGTCCGAGAACATGAGTGGCTTCCAGTTGACCGTCGCGTCGATCTCCTGGAACCAGCCCTGCGCGATGTCCTTGTTGACCGTCCAGGTGAACGCGGCGTCGACCTGGCCGGACCGCAGAGCTCCGGGAATGTCCGCGAAGGCCATGTACCGGTTGTCGATGTTGTCGAGTCCGATCTCCTGGTCGACCAGCCATTCGACCGGCGGGCGCGTTCCGGACCCGGCCGAGGAGATGGCGACGGACTTCCCTTCGAGGTCGTCCCAGCCGCTGACCTTGTCCGCGTTATAGAGGCCGAAGTTGTAGAAGCCCATGTAGCCGCGAACCTGCCGAATCGAGTCGAAGTTCTTGAGCGGCTTCTCCTTGTAGGCGCCCTCGTCGGGGGAGTCCTCCAGGAGCTGTGTCGTCGTCCCGCTCATTTCGAACTGACCGGCATCGAAGCGGCGATAGGACGCGCTCGTCCCTTCCGTAATGACCGCGTTAGCCTTGACCGAGTCGAGCAGGTCGTTTTTCTTGGCGTACTGCGTCCACGTCGATCCGATGCGGTACGACGAGGAGCCCTGCGAGGAGGTACCGAGAGTCCACTTTTTGGCTCCCTCGGTTTCCGTCCCGCTGCTGTCACCCCCGCTGTCGCCGCCGCCACCGGCCTTCTGGCCGAGGCAGCCGGCGACACCGAGGACACCTGCAGTTGCTGCACCCTTGACGAACGTCCGCCTATTGCTATCGTTGGTATCTGACATAGTCTGAGTCGTGCCAGCGTTTCGCACCCGCTGACCGTCTATTCCGGACATTGGGAGATGGTTAGTTAAATCTTTATTTGGGCGATCTTTCGTGTTATTTCTACCCGACGTGAGGGAGCTGGTCACCCTTCGGTGAGCGCGCGGGTCGAGGTAGCCACTGACGCGACCGCAACGCTTTATGTCGGCTCCACGAAGGTGACGGTATGCGTGCGGTAAGATACCACGGACACGGCGACGAGAGCGTACTGACCCTCGAGGACGTCGACCAGCCGTCCCCGGCACCGGATCAAGCACTGGTCCGGATCGAGGCGGCAAGCGTCAACCCCATCGACACCTACATTCGCGCGGGCAACGTCTCCCCGCCAGGCGGACTCCCGCACGTCGGCGGCTCTGACCTCGCGGGCGTCGTGGAAGCTGTCGGTGACGAGGTGACTGGCCTCGAACCCGGCGATCGCGTGTACGCGACGGGGCTCGGCCTGTTCTCGCCGGGCACGTACACCGAATACACTGTTGCCCCCGAGTCCCAGCTCGCACCGCTTCCGGAAGGGGTCGAGTTCCGCGACGCCGCCGCTGGCGCGATGGCGTTCGCGACCGCCTGGCGGGCGCTTGTCACCCGCGGCGACCTCGAACTCGGCGACGTCGCGCTCGTCCACGGGGCCTCCGGCGGTGTCGGTCACGCCGCCGTCCAGGTCGCGAAGGCTGCTGGCGCCTTCGTTGTCGGTACCGCCCGCGAGGGCGAGTCGGCCGACCTCGCTCGCGAGTACGGAGCCGATGCCGTCGTCGATTACCGGTCCGACGACCTTGCCGGCGACCTCGAAGCCGCGACGAACGGCCGCGAGGTCGACGTCGTCTTCGAGCCCCACGCGGACCTCCACCTTGAAGCGAACCTCGACCGCCTCGCGCGCGGCGGCCGCATCGTCGTCATCGGCGAGGAGAACCCGATCGAGATCGACGCCGGCGTCTCGATGACGGCAAAGCAGGCCGACGCGGACCTCCGCTTCATGTCACTGATGGCCTCCCCCGACGACCAAGTGCCGATCCTCGAACGTGTCGGCGAGCGCCTGGCCGACGAGCGGTTTAGCGTCGAGATCGACGAAGTGTTCGGCCTCGACGAACTCCCGGCGGCTCACCAGGAGTTGATGTCCTCCGGAACGCTCGGGAAGATCGTTATCGACCCGAGCAAGTAGACCGGCGGATCGTCTTCAGATACTATGGCGAAAACCTTGTTCGATTTATATACCGGGTTGCTCACGGGCGTTTTGTTGTACTGGGGTAGAACAACTGGAAAGCTCTCGGTCGCTCTTTATATACCGGTTTAACAGTGGCAAACGCTGCTGATCTGGACAGCAACGCAGACTCCTCGAAAGCCCTCGGCCCCTCGCTATACTCAAGTTTGGACAGGTGATACGGTCTGCTCTCGCCAGCACCGCAGACTCCTTGAAAGCCCTCGGCCCCTCGCTATACTCAAGTTTGGACAGGTGATACGGTCTTGCTCTCGCCAGCACCGCAAACACCCAGAAAGCCCTCGGCCGCTCGCGGTCGCTGAGCGACATATCCGCGGCTCTCCGCACCGCCCGCCGCGGATAGGGGTCGGCTCAGCGACTCCCCTTCGGCGCGACCGGCCATCGCCCTTTCAGTCCGCCAGGACCGCGTCCGCAACAGCAACCGCCACCGCGACAGCACCGCAACCGCGACTGCACCGCGCGCCGGCTGTCCGGCGTACGGCGCTGGCCCGGTGG
>JBDGPU010000166.1:0-17743 GCA_042219525.1 Halopenitus sp. | reverse complement strand
AAAATATAGTATCGCAGACGTGGTTTGTTGCGCTAGCAGGCTTTCATAGGTGTTGGATTTCATGGGCGAAGACTACTCGGGTGGCGTCCTCAACGCTGCGACAGAACTGATACGTGCCAAATGGTCGGTTCCGCGTGAGAAGTTCGGCGTACCGGACGGGAAACTGGCAGTCCAAAATGGCCTGCTCGATATTCGAACGCGCACACTTGAGCCGATCGAGCCGGAGGACTACCTTACCAGCCAACTCCCGATCGAATACGATCCCGACGCCGAGTGCCCGGAGTTCCAAGCATCCTTAGACACGGTCGTACCCGAAGACGAAAAGCAGCAGAAGCTTCAGGAGTTCGTTGGGTACTGCTTCTGGCCGAGTGCGTCGTATAAGCGGGCTCTGATGCTCTTGGGAGAAACAGATACAGGAAAGTCGACGTTCCTGCGTGTAGTCGAACAGTTGTTCAGGGAGGAAGATATCGCCAATGTCTCTCCCGAGAAGCTCCAATCCAGTAAGCACGAAGCCGCGAATCTGGAGCACAAGATGGTCAATATCGTCGATGAGTTGGACAGCCACCACCTCGATATGACGGACGAGATCAAGAAGGCCATCTCCGGCGATCCGATGACGGCCGAACCGAAATACGAGCAGGCGTATCGATTTACGCCTACCTGCAAGCACATCTTCGCGTCGAACAAGTCGCTTGAAGTATCCCGAAGCGAGGAGGCATTTTGGAACCGGTGGATTACGGTCGTGTTCGAGGAGCAGATTCCGGAGGACGAACAGGTGTCAAAGGACGAAATGCTCGCCCGGTTCGAAGACGAAGCCGCAGGGATACTCAACTGGGCACTTGATGGGTTAGATCGTCTCCGCGCCCAAGGTGGCTTCTCGAACGTCCGTAGTGTGGATGAGACCTACCAGATCTGGACTGAGTTTGGCGACGAGATAAACGAGTTCATCGACCTAATGATTCGACCGGCAAAGGGCAACATCGTATTCACGGATGATCTATACGCCGCTTACGAGAAGTTCTGCGAGTTGACCGATACGGAGTGTACGCTCAATCAAGACCAACTTACGCACGAGATGCAGGAGCGGGGTATTGGCGAGTACACCATGAAATGGAATCCAGACTCCCAGCAGACGACGTCGGCATTCGAGGACATTACAATTCAGGATCTCGGGCCAGGTGTTGATCGGGAGCAAAACATCTAACGACTCAAGCGTTTCAAGGTCTGTTTGTCTTCGATTCCGGTAAGGCTACGGGGTCACCGAATCAATCCATGAAACGTAGCTCAAAAAGAATCTGAGCAATATAGACAGGGCAGACGACCCCGCTATTGCCCAATTTGGCCAAATAAGTTTTCGAGATCCGTTTCAAGGTTTCTTGACCTGTCCGGTTGCCGTCCGGTGGTTCTTGCGGCTTGGTCCTTGAAACACTCGTTGGAAGTGCGCTTGGACGGGGGGGTTTGGCGACGGACACAGACGAGTGGCAAGACGACAGCGCCTGTGTGGTAGAGTACCAGACTGGCGGGTGGCCCGGTGCGAGACGGGCGGCAGCAAAAGCGTCCAGGGCGGTAGCCCCATGGGGTAGGGATCCGGCGACTCGTGTAGGTGGCGGAGAAGCGCCGTGCGACCGGGTGCAGGGGAGTCGAAGACAGCCACCGGTCCGTGCGGTAGAACCCAGAACTCTGTGCGGATGATGGATGGTGACCGGGCACAGGAAGACAGGAGCAGGCAAGAACGTGGAGGCTGGAGGAGGCTCAGGACACAGCCGACACCGAGGCGACAAGTCCGAACACTGGGGTCAGGGATCAGAGAGGGCGGCCCTGGTCCCCGTAGGGTTTCATGGGATTCGCCACTGACTCAGCGTGGATTCGGGTCGGTGACAAATGAATCCGCCATCTCAGCCGGAATTGGAATTGGCGGTTGATCAGCAGCAAGCTGTAAGGTAGGATGACCGGGTCTAACCCTTGCCCATGCCTTGAGAGAGTCCGAAAGACTGGATTCCTGAGGTAGATATAAACATCCGAAACGAGTGACCTGCAATAATAGACTATTCAAGGAGCATATCTAATTATGAGTCAACCGGTAAAGGAGAAAGATCTCAAGCCTGGCATAACCTTGGAAGATTTGGCAGAGAAGCAGAGAAAGATAGCTCAAACTGCTATAGAACATCCCGAACTCACCCATAAGCAAGTCGCCGAGAAGGTGGATTCACATCGATCTTACGTTTCAGAAGTTCACCAGCGGTTTCTTAACGAGCATGTCATTCCAGAACGAGTTGTTGTCGACAATATCGACGAAGACATCTACGAGAGCATCTATGCCGGATTACAGGCACGTCGAGACGTAGAAAAGGTCGAGAAACATTACGACCTTGAACGGGGTCAGGGAGATCCCAAGGAGATCGATGTCGCAGTTTGGCTTACTAAATCAGGATATGATTTTCTGGTCATAGTTGAGTGCAAGTTCCATGAAGACCCGGTTGAACAGGGTGTCATATCAGAGATGATTCGTCACGTTAACAATTCCAAAGCTGACAAATCAGTAGTCGTTTCTTGGAGTGGGTTTCAATCAGGTGCCATCACTGAGGCAGAGGATTCCAACACAGAACTATATACCCTGACTGAGGCTGCGGAAGAAAATGTAGAGCATCTTGAAGACAGGATTTGGCGAGTCTCTGGCGAGATCAAAATCAATCCACCTCCAGAATACGAAATTGTGGACATTAACCTAAACCCACTAACAGAAGTGGATAGAGATCAGATACCAGGTCATGTTCTCAATCAGAATCCAAGACTATACGATGAAAACCAATCTCCAACAGATGAAACGATATTTTCATATCTCAGGAAGGTAGCCCAGGGGAGGGGACCAGGGAGATATTCAGAGACGATTGGCGATAGACTCCTGTTGCTTGAGGGTGACTTCTTTTTGATTGAGTCGATGACCTATGAGATTACAAGTCCGGATGGAGATCCTGTACGTAGAGAGTTTGAAGTTGACGCATTAGAAGATCACGACCTTATCCTCATTGATGAACTGGCTGATCCCGGTGAAGATATCGAGTTCTTTACAATTAGGGAAGCTTTAGAAGCGTTCTTGGAATCGGCGAACTGAGATAGCTTGCGGAAGCAGCTCCCCCACGGAGAGGGTACTTAATATTTATAAATGACCGGGGTTCTACACGTGGAGTCTCCGCCGGAATCATCTGAGATAGGCAAATCCCTACCGAAGCGTACGGAGTGGTTGACTACGGTGAGCAGGAGCGGCAACGGGAGAGGACGACCGACCCAGAAACTGATTCGAAGATGCTGGGAGGGTTTGGAGGGACAGGTTACGGTGGATAGACCACATACTCAGGCTTAGACGGAGCAGTTTTAGAGAAGGAGTCTCAGCATTAGTGGACGGTTTGATGTTACTCACCCTTCATCTGGTGCTTCGAGTTCGGCAGCATCGAGTTCGCCTTCCAGATACTCCTCGCCGATGTCGGTGATGACATAGACGCCGTTTCCCAGATGCTGGAGTAGGCCGTAGTCTACGAGTTTCTTGCACCGCTGGCTGATATGCTGGCGGCTGTATCGGACGTAACCGCTGTCCTCCATTTCTTTCGGTGTGCCTGACCCGTGTTTGCGGATGTATTCCAGAATCCGCTCATCGGCAAGGGTCATCCAACGAGCGGAGTAGCGCATAGAAACTAAAGACGCCAGTAGATTTTATTGTCACGGAATATGGGTTAGAGTATGCTGTCAAGTACAGTTTCCAGAAGCAATTCAGCACAGGGCTTATACCCCGACTCAGTATAAATTTATAAATATCTATATGAGACGCAGACGCCTGATCCGCTCGGTGGCGGCCATCGGGACGCTTGTTGTCGCAGGATGCACGGGATCGAACACAACGGGGGCGTCACGAGCAGGGTTGTCTAATCAGGACGAGCAGGGACTCCAGAAATATGAGGAGGGGTACAAGCTATCTCAAGAAGCGCTTTCTGATTACGAAGCTGGTTGGCAGACGTACATAGAAAACGTACCCGAGGACAGTAACTTCATTGAGGGCAACTATCCCGGGGACTGGCCGGATCTATCCGACCGGATGAGAGGCGTCGAGAAGACCTTTCGGCAGGCATCGACCCTTTTCGATGAAGCCCGAGAATTGAGTGAGTCTCCTGAGTTCAACGAACCGTGTGTCCGAGCAGTGCAATGGATCCAGGCACATCTGGAAGTTCTCGATTGGTTTGGTGAGGCAGGCGGACCGCCAAGAAGTCGAGCTGTCCAGCTCCATAACGAAGCAAAAAGAACGGATTCACCATTGCCTCCAGATGTATTGTTGGACCGGATTCTGGGAAGGCCAACTGGATCCTATACCCCGCTTGGTGGTCAACAGACTCCGATGCAAACCAAAACAGCGACAGAGACCCCAGCAGAAACACCGACGTCGGATCTGGTGATTGAAGAGGAGGAGTTCGTTGTTGACGAGAGCGGTGACCAACCTGCACCCTATGTGACCGCTACCATTGTGAATCGAGGAGATGGAGCGTCCGGTCCTGTACAACTTGTCGTGCGCTGGTACGATGCGGATGGTAACTTTCTCTATGAGGACGACGGCCGTCCGGCTCTCGAATCCCAATCAGAACTGATCTCGTTAGATGCTGGCGAAACCTGGCGGCCTCGGGTGTACGCAATCAATGAGCGATCTGAAATCGCAGATGCCGAGATAGAAGTTGACGCAGAGGGCGAACCACTCTCACCAGAAGACAATGTCGAGGTTCTTGGAAGTGAATTACAAGTTAACGGGACGACTGTCACCATTACCGGACAGGTCAGGAATACCAGCGGTAAAGAACTCCTCTCCGTTTCAGTCTACAGTAAGATCTATGATAGCGACGATGTCGTTCTCGCGGGTGGTCACGATCAGGAAACCGACATCCCGACAGATGCAACTTGGGAATTCGAGATCCAATGGGATGCTCGGGATCGAGTAGATAGAGTTGACGATCACGAGGTCTTCGCATTTGGGAATACATAGCGTCGCTGAGAGCCGTTGGAGATAAGCGTCTCTCACGCCGGAGTGGCCAGCTTACTAACTCCCTATCGACCGCGAAAGAACCCGAGAGTCCAGTGAGCAGGAACGGAGAGTGGAAACGGCAAGGAACGGGCGAACATTGTAGGGGATTTGGAAAGTAGGAATCACATGGGAATAGAGTTCGGCAGTGAAGATCAGTATCCAGCCTTAGATCTGTACTGGACAGACGAGATATCCGAGGAGGACGGTATTGCAGATGTCGCAGGTGGCGAGCTACGCATCATTGAGGCGACAGCAGAAAACGAGGTTGGTCAGACGGTATTCGAGAATGCGGCGGCAATCATCGGTGAAATCCATGACATTTTGGTCGAGATTCTTGGTCGGGAATCGGAATTGAGACATGCTACCTTCCATTTCTGTAGTTTGCACGCACTCCGTGATTTCAAATCGGCTATGTTTTTGGCGATGGCCGGACGATACAGGCAGGCTACAATCCTCCATCGGAGTGCTCTGGAGGTAACAGCACATGGAGTCTACTTCGAGATTGAAAGCGACAATGGAGAGTTTGAGGCATGGGTGGAGGGAAAGACGGGTGATGCACCAAACACGTCCGATTTGAAGTCAGCTTTGAGCCAGTTAGACTATCCTGACGCGGACGATCTGGCTGATCTTTACGGCCGACGTCACGGAGATTTGAGCACGATGAGCCATAGCTTCATCGGGGGCGATATTGAGAGGGTTGTAGGTGGTGAAGATGAGAGGCCACCGCTTCACGGATGGTCAGCGTATTTTGACTTGGATGATCTGTTAGAATGGTATGTGGATTTCGTGAATGACTGCTACTTCGTCTATTACCTTCTTGGCTACTTCTGGGATTTTGAGGAGATCGAAGCGGCTCGGGGAATCACGTTCCAGATCTTCGATGACGTTTCAGAAGGATGGGTGAGGAGCGCAGACAGAGATGTTGAAGTTGAGCTTCCTTGAATCAAGGAATAGAGATCGCTGGGCCTAAGCGTCTCTCACGGTTCAGTACCCAGCCCCAAGACTGACTCAAACTTTAACGTCTGTTCACTCAAGATTCGAGACATGGATCCAGAAGAACTCCGGTCGGTAGAATATCTGAGCTTAGACGACATCTGGGATCACGAAGAACACGATTTCACGCCGTGGGTAGTTGACCATATCGATCAACTCGGACAGACGATTGGAATTGAACTTGACGAGGTTGAACGGGAAGATACAGTCGGCGGGTATAGTGCGGATATCACCGGAACAGAGATGAACACTGACGGGAAGGTGGTCATTGAAAACCAGTTTGGTACCACGAATCACGACCATCTCGGGAAACTTCTCACCTACGGAGCGGGCACCGATGCAGAGTTCATTATTTGGCTCGCGGAGGATTTCAGGGACGAACATCGATCTGTTCTGGAGTGGTTGAACACCGGTGCCCCAGGAGGTGCGAAATTCTTTGCGGTTACGCCTCGGGTGATCCGGCTCGTGGATTCCGAGGAGTTGGGCTTCGACTTCACCGTCGTTATTGAACCGAACGATTGGGAGCGTGAGCTACAGGAATCCTTGACTCCGAGAGAGAAAGCATACAAGCAATTCTTCTCGGAGTTGACCGAAGCATATGCGGAAGCAAATCCAAATTGGAATCGTCTCAAAGCCCAACCTCAAAGTTGGCTTTCGTTTGGTGCAGGAATAAGCGGGGTTCGGGTTAGCTGGTCATTTCATCAAGGTCCCGAACTCTCAACTGAACTCTACATAGACACCGGTGACAAAGAACGGAACAAGGAGATTTACTCCGCGCTCAAAGCCGACCAAGACGCAATCGAATCTGAACTGGGCGATGTAGTCTGGCAGCAGCTCCCTGATAAGCGGGCGTGCCGCATCAAGGTAGCAAAACCGATCGAGGACCATATAGAAGGCCTGTCCGCTATGCAAAAGCAATCTCTGATCGAGTGGGCAGTCCAACGAATGGATGAGTTACGTGCTGAAATGGAGCCTCGACTTCAATCCTTGTAGAACGGTTGGGCGCTATGAATCAGGCCCGGGAGACGATACGCTGAGATCGTTGGAGCCAAGCGGCTCTCACGGGCAAGCGTTTCACCTTTGTTACCCCTATCGACGGCGAAAGAACCGGAGGAGACAGCGGACAGAGGCGGAGAAGGTAGGAGGCTTTGTTCAAGTATCTGTATAACTGGTTGAGTAGGGAAGACCCCGTTCGTAAGACAATTGTCGTCTGTAGCTATTTGTATCGACGGTCCAAGACTGGTGATATGAAACGGGTGTAATTGTATATGAAATCGTATATCGCCAGGGTTGGGAGGAAGGTTAAAAGACTTGTCGGGCGATACCAAGATGTAGTGACAGTAACGTCTCCGCTTGCAGATAATTACGTTCCACGAGAGGAGGTTCAGGAACGGGTTTCACAGCAACTGGATGGTGGTAACTCAGTGTTTCACGTTGCTGGGCAGCCCGGTGTTGGGAAGACCTATCTCTTGGACTGGGTTGAGAACGAGTTCAGTGAAGAGTACGCAGTAGAACGTGTTGAGCTTGGATCACACCACAGTATTCAAACCTTGACACAGAAGATCTATCGGACTGTCCTGAGTGATATCCCAGAGTCAGTGAAGAAGGGCGACCGGAAGGTCACGGGTGCCTCTGGAAGTGCAGGTGGTTTTGGGGGTGGTCTATCTTGGACACGCGAACCCCCCGACTGGACGGAGAATCCGTTCGAATACATTGAAGCGCTGGATCAAATGGCTGATCACGTTCCAGATGATCATAATCGTCTCATCTGTCTCGATGATGTGCATAATGTCGATGATGATGAGGAGAAAATCAAGGATGCTCTCTTGGAGATCACGGAAGTACTTGGACCGGAGACCACCTTGCTGTCAGCGGGACGACTGCAGTTTACGGGCCAGGTTCCGGTGATCCGGCTTTCCACGTTTAGTGAGGCGCAGAGTGTTGAACTTCTTACAAAAGAAGTGCCGGACATCAAGCCATCGACGGCGCGAGAACTCCATGATCGTCTGGGTGGCCACCCGTACTATCTGGGGCTATTGGTGGACATCGAGGACCCGACCGCCGCCGTCAAGGTTCCAAAGGGAGATATCCGGGACTACATAGAAGAGGAGTATCTGGAGGCGTTGACTGGGGACGAAGAGCGATTCCTCCAGGCTACATCCCCATTGACCGAGTTGGATGAGCATATTTGTAGTGCTGTGTTGTCAGACCAGGACCGGTTTGATCAGGTTGGTGTCCGGCGGTTGTTACGTGGCCTAAATAAGCGAGTCATTGTCCAGAACAGGGGGACTGGTCCTGACGGCACCACCCGGTACGCGATCCACGATAAGTTCCGTGAATTTCTGCTTAGTAAGGAGCCGGACACTGGTCAAATCCACGCAGCAGCGTTTGACTTCTATGCGGATCAGCTCCGAGGCCAGATAACATCCGAAGAAACTGTTTTCGAACGAGAGACGCGTTCTACCACGCTTTGTACACATCACCTGTCTTCTCTTATTGAGTCTCATAATCAACCACAAAAAGTAGCGGATTTCCTGGAAATGGCATTAGGTGAGGATGGGTTACCGTTCTATACAGCGACAATTCTTCTTGATGAGTTAAAGGAGTGGTCGACAGATGACATACCGGACGCTGTCGTGTCGACGGTACTGTCAACCCTGGAGGAGCGGGATTCACTGGCTCAGTATTTTCTCGATGAAGACGTTGACCTGTCGTGGGGTGAGATACTCTTCGATCGTGGGGCCTTTGTTGACCCTAATGTCCCACAGATGCAGTATTTGAACAGCATCGTAGAAGTTCACCCCGACTTTGTGGTCAAGGTCATCGCCAATCTCGAAAGTGATGATTCGAATACACGTCGTTGGTTGATCAGTATAGCAGGGGACCTACCGGCGGATGCGGCGGCCGATACGGTCGAGGTCATCGAGTCATGGGTAGCCGAGTCACAGTCGTTCCAACAACTGGATTTCTATGCCGCACAGCTCGTCCAGCACTTGGTAGAGCACGACAAAACGGAGGCGGCACTGACCGTCTTGCGTGGTGTGATCCAGCCACCGAAGCGGGATGCAGATCTTGACTGGCAGCAAGATGAACAGTTCGAACGGTACGAGCTCCACGAATTGTTCCAGAAAACGCGGGAGACCTTTGTCGAGGAGTGTGGTCATGACTTTATAGAAACGTTAGATGAGACGTTACGACTGACATTGGAGTCTGGGACCGACCCTGAAGGAGAATCGATCTACGAGTCTGTTGCTGGTCGGACCCCGATACCAGATTTGGATTACGATGAGGACAATACCGGTGAGCGGAAGCATATCTTGTTCACCTATCTGAGCCGTGCTGCCAAGCAATGGGTTGCTGATGATCCAACCAGCGATGACCGAAGGGATCTGATCACATCATATCTTGAAGATCCTATCCCTGCGTTCCGACGTATCGGCCTATTCCTACTCAGTCACCATCCCGATATCTATCAGGATCTCGTCGCCGAAGAACTGGGAGAGGAAGCGAACTATGACGATGACGGTATCCAATACGATTTCTATCGGTTGGTGGAAATCGCATTTCCCTCTCTTGACTCTGATCAGCAAGAACAGGTCTTCGAGATTCTCAGGCACGGGCCGCAAGACAGACAGTGGATCGAAGATGGGGCCGCCCTCAAAGCTTCCCATGAAGACAAATCGGAAGAAGAAATCGTGCAGGAACGTGTGGAGCAATGGCGGCTTAGACGCCTATATCTTCTCGACGGTGAGGTCTCGGGCGAAAAGCAGGACTACATCGACGAATTGGTCGGAAGGTACGGCACTCCAGTGATGACCGCATCCCAAACCCCCTTTAAAAGCGATGTTCGTGTTACTGAGGTATCTCAAAAGGGACCAGAGGATCTTGATACGCTCCGTAATCAAACGGCTGTGAATGTCCTGCAGAAATGTGTGAAGTGGGAACCCGAGAACCAATACCCGTCATGGATGCCTCCTGAGATCAACGAACAGCGCACACAAGAAGGGTCCGAAGAGCAGTCATCACTCTCCGATAAGGATAATGGGCAGGTTGAGGTCAGTCACTGGGGCTTTGCAAAGCAATTACAACAATTGGTACAGGAACAGCCAACTGCATATGCAAAGGCGATCCACATTTTGGAGGATGCCAAACCGCAGTACGCCGATGTAGTTTTGGATGCGTTTGTTGATGCGTTGCAGGACGGTGGAAGGTTCCCATGGCCGCCGGTACTCACATTCTGTGAAGCGGTGGTTAATGAGCCCAGCCAGTGGAGTTCTCGGTGTCGTGTCTCGATTGCACGTGTAATTGGGCAGGGCATCGAATCGGACCACACCGACTTCCCGGACGAATACACGGAGCGGGTTGAGAGTCTATTAGTCGCATTACTTACTGATCCTGAGATTGAACCGGAGCAGGAACAACCAGGGAGCTGGATCGGTGGCGTCGGTACGACTGAAGAGGAAGTCCGGCAGAATGGGATCAAGGTACTTGCCAGCTACATCAGATGGCAAGACCACCACAACTATTTAGACACCGATAGGTTGGACCACCCTCTACGGCAGATACTTGAGGAGCGGATTACGGATGATACTGCTCGCCCGGTTCGAACTGCGCTGGGCAGTCACTTTAGGACGTTCTGGGTAGTTGACGAGGACTTGATACGGACGCATTTGGACGACCTCTTTCCTCGCGGCGACGGGACAGAAACGAAGCAGTTGTTTGAGGCTGCGTGGAACGGGTACACTCGATCAAACCCACTACTTACCCCAGCTTATCCCCATCTTCGACCTTACTACCTACACGCATTGGACTTGTTAGCGGAAGACGAGTCTGATGAAGGCTTAATCGATGCGGCGGCCACAGCTAACCATATCGGGGTCGCCTACGTATTCGAAGACGAGGCTCTGGGCGATGAAGATAGTTTGATAGTGCAGTTCTACGAGTTGGTGGAGCATCCCGAGACGGCTGCGAAAGTGTCGCGGGCGTTCTCAAACGGGCTCGATAATGAGGATAGTCAGCTACATGACCATTGGGAAGCTATCCGTGAACTCTGGCAGTGGCGCCTTGATCAGGTAGAACGTCAGATAGACGGTGTCGAGGACGCCACTGAGTACCACAGTGAATTCAGGTATTTCCTTCGGTGCCTCCAAAATACTGATGCGAGTAGTTTAGATAACGAACAGGAGCTTGTAGAGCGGACTGCTCCCTTCCTCATCCATCAGGCGCCTCGGATACGGCTCATTGAGGAATGGTTAGCTGATCAGTCAGCATTTTACCCTACTGCAGCGATATCAGTTTACAACGCTATCGTTGAAGCAATCCCTGAAGACGATTGGTACGACGTTGCACGTTCAAGCAAAGACGAGATGCGAGAGAAGCTGTATACCAACGCGGTCCAAGCAAGCGAAGAGCCAGGCACCCACGCATATGAGATCGCAAATCGGTTCGCAGCAGCCGGGTATGAGGTGGATAAAGACTTTCTGGACAGCTACTTAGGTTGAGATCGAAAGTGCCGGACGGCGAACCTCACTTACTAAATGTTTCCGTAAGAAAGGAGGGTTATGTTCGAGAAGTCGACGTGGATCAAGCTGCCGCGGAGCGTGCTGCTTGGCCACGGGATGATCGACGAGCTCGGCGCGGCGGTCGAGGACCTCTATCTCTCCGGGCGACCGCTGATCGTCACGAGTCCGACGCCGAACGAGGTCGCCGGCGACCGGGTGCGCGCCCAGTTCGACGATCCGGCGACCGCCGTCGTCGACGAGGCCTCCTTCGACGCCGTCGAGGAGCTCATCGACACGGCCGAGGCCGTCGACCCGGGCTACCTCGTCGCGCTCGGCGGCGGCAAACCCATCGACACGGCGAAGATGGCCGCCGACCACCTCAACGTCGGCTTCGTCTCGGTGCCGACCGCCGCGTCGCACGACGGGATCGTCTCCGGGCGATCCTCGATCCCCGAGGGCGAGACGCGCCACTCCGTCGCCGCCGACCCGCCGCTCGCGGTCATCGCCGACACCGACGTCCTCGTTGACGCGCCCTGGGAGCTTACGACCGCGGGCTGTGCGGACATCATCTCCAACTACACCGCCGTGAAGGACTGGCGGCTCGCGCGGCGGCTCCGGAACGCGGAGTACAGCGAGTACGCCGGCGCGCTCTCGGAGATGACCGCGGAGCTGCTCGTCGCCAGCGCCGACTCGATCAAGCCGGGCCTCGAGGAGTCGGCGTGGATCGTCGGCAAGGCGCTCGTCTCCTCCGGCGTGGCGATGTCCATCGCCGGCTCCTCGCGACCAGCCTCGGGCGCGGAGCACCTCTTCTCCCACCAGCTCGACCGCATCGCGCCCGGCGAGGCGCTGCACGGCCACCAGGCGGGCGTCGGCTCGATCATGACCGAGTACCTCCACAGCGGCGAGGACGGCGAGTGGACGGCCATCCGCGACGCGCTCGCCGCTATCGACGCGCCGACGACGGCCGACGAGCTCGGCGTGAGCGACGAGGACCTCATCCAGGCGCTGACGACGGCTCACGAGATCCGCGACCGCTACACGATCCTTTCCGGCGGCGTCAACGAGGAGGCCGCCATCGAGGTCGCGACGACGACGGGCGTGATCTGAGGCGACGCGCGTCTCGTGTCCTGCTGCTCGATTCCCAGTAGCTGAAACAAACCGAAGACGAGTTACCCGGCCAGCCCAACCACCCGGTATGGCTGGTTCCGGCGTCCGTGCGTTCGCGAAGGCGCGCCCGAAGGCGGTGACGGCGCTGCTGACGGTTCTCGGATACAGTGTCGTTCTCGGGGTGTTTCTCGTCCCCGAGTTCGCGGCGCTGTTCCCGGACCTGAGCCGCGACACGATCAACTTCCTCTCAAACGCTATCGCCGTCGTCAACTCGACCACGGTCGTCACGCTGAGTCTCGGCTGGTACTGGATCCGGCAGGGCGAGGTCCGCAAGCACCGGGCCGCAATGATGACCTCCTTCGGGCTCATCGTGCTGTTCCTCGGCATCTACGTCCCCCGCGTCGCCGGCGGCGGCACGAAGTACTTCGCTGGCCCGCAGCTCGTCTACTACGCGTACGCGGTCATGCTGGCGATTCACATCCTCCTGTCCATCCTCGCGGTGCCCGTCGTCATCTACGCCGTCGTCCTCGGGCTCACGCACACGCCCCACGAGCTCCGGACCGAGACGCCCCACGCCCGCGTCGGCCGCATCGCCGCCGGCGCGTGGCTGCTCTCGCTCGTGCTCGGCGTCGTCACCTACGTCCTGCTCAACCACGTTTACAGCTACACGTACTGAGCCGTCGCTGGCGACGTGAAACGCGCCGAAAAACCGCGTCGCCGGTTCGGGGACTGATCCGCCCGCCCCAGCTCTGCCTTACTTCCCGTCGTCGAACTCGACTTCGAGTTCGGTCTCCTCACCGTCAGCCTCGACGACGACCTTGAGTTTCTTCTCTTCCGGCACCTGGAACGTCAGTTCCCCGTCGGCGTTCGTCGTGCCCACCGACTCGCCGTTCACTTCGACGGTCGCGTTCGCGACCGCGGAGTCGTTCCGAGTGACGCGCACGGTCGCGTTCTCGCCCTGCGTGACGTTGCCGACGAACGTCGCGTTCAGGCTGGTTGCGTCCTCGGCTTCCTCCGTCTCACCGTCTTCCGTCTCGTTGCCCTCGTCGTCTTTCGCGTCCTCCTTCTCGTCCTGCTCGCCGCCCTTGAACTCGACTTCGAGTTCGCCCTCGGCGTCGTCGTGTTCGGCCGTCACCTCCACCTCCTCGGCGTCGGGGATGGTGACGGTGAGCTGGCCGTCAGCGTTGGTCGTGCCGACCGTCTCCTCGTTCACCGTGACCGAGGCGTTCGCGACGGCGCTGTCGTTCCGGGTCACGGTGAGCGTCGCGTTCTCGCCGCGGACCGGTTTCTCGCTGAATTCGAGGGCAAGCTCGCCTTCGTTCTCCTCGTCGACGTCCTCGATCGGCACGTCAGTGCCGGACTGGCTGATGACCGGCTTGAGGATGTACTTCCCGCTGTTGCCGGCTTTGTGAACGGCGATGTCGAAGACGAAGTTCGTCTCCGAGCCGTTCGTGACCGTGAACCCCTTGTTGATCTGGAGCTTCTCGCTCGGCAGTTTCACGTTGACCTGCTCGCCGTTCTTGAGGGTCGCTTTCACCTCACCGACGTGGACGAACACCTTCGTGTAGTTGCCGTTCGACAGGTTGAACGACTGCATCAGGGTCGCGTTCGCCCCCTTCAGCTCGGTAAGGTCGACGGTGCGGTTGTCCACCGCGTACTCGGTCCAGCCGCCGCCGTCACTGCTGGCCTTCTCGAAGCCGACCTTGGTGATGGTGACGTTGAGGTGTTTGAAGTCGCCGATCGCGTTCTTCTCGTCGCTGATGTAGAAGTTGACCGTGCCCGCGTCGCTCGCGGTCGTGGCAGCGCCCGCGGAGCCGCTGTCCGTGCCCGTGCCCGTGCCCGGGACGCCGCCGGCGCAGCCGGCGATGAGCAGCATGCCGGCGACGAGCAGCGTCTGGATGAGTTTCGAGTTCATACGCTCCATGCAACGAGCCGGCGACGGTTATAAAGCCGCAATCGTCGATCCGGATTTACGCCGTTTAACCCGATTTTGGTGCTTCCGTCCCCGGATTGTCGGGTGGTTCGTTCCGACGACTCCCCGCCCAGCTCTCCGCCACCGAAACCCTTAGCGACCAGCCCGGACCACCCACGGGCATGGCCGAATGGATCGGCGAGACGTTCACGAGTACCGCTGGCTGGGACCTCCTCGAGGACCTCGTCAGTATCGACAACCGAATGGCTGGCTCCCCGGGCGAGCAGGAGGCCCTGGAGCTGACGCGGGACGCGCTCGCCGCGGTCGGCGCGCGCGACGCGCGCATCGAGTCCTTCGACGTGCAGGGCTGGACGCGCGGCGACAGCCACGTCGCCGTCGACGGCGACCGCGTCGCCGACGCGGCCCACGAGTGCATCGCGCTGCCGCGAAGCCCGGACGGAACCGCGAGCGGCGAGCTCGTCGACCTCGGCTACGGGCTCCCCGAGGACTTCGAGCAGGACGTGGAGGGGAAGGTCGTAATGGTCTCCTCGACCGTGCCGGACCACGCGGACCGCTTCATCCACCGCCGCGAGAAGTACTTCTACGCCGTCCAGAACGGCGCGGCCGCGTTCGTCTTCAAGAACCACGTCGAGGGCCAGCTCCCGCCGACCGGGAGCGTCGGCAGCGAGTCCTCACCCATCGGTGGGATTCCGGCGGTCGGCGTCTCCGCGGAAACGGGCACGCGTCTCGCTCGCGAGCACGCGGGCGAGGCGGCGACCGTCGCCGTCGACTGCGAAGCCCCGGACGCGGAGAGCGGGAACGCCGTCGCGGAACTCGGCCCCGACACGGACGAGTACGTCATCGTCTCCAGCCACGTCGACGCCCACGACATCGCCGAGGGCGCGATGGACAACGGCGCCGGCACGGCCACGGTCGTCGAGGTCGCCCGCGCGCTCGCCGCCCGTGAGGACGACCTCGACACGCGCGTCAAGTGCATCGCCTACGGGGCCGAGGAGGTCGGGCTGATCGGCTCCTCGGTCGAGGCCGACCGTGCGGATCAGGACGCCATCAAGGCCATCGTCAACGTCGACAGCAACGTCTACGGCCGGACGCTGAAGCTCGATTACCACGACTTCGACGAGCTGAACGCGGCCGCCGACCGCCTCGAGGAGCGTTTCGACCACCCGGTCGCGGGCGACCACGAGCTCGTCCCCCACAGCGACCACTGGCCGTTCGTTCAGGACGGCGTGCCGGGGTACATGGTCTCCGGCGAGACGGACGAGGAGGGCCGCGGCTGGGGCCACACCCATGCCGACACGCTGGACAAGCTGGAGCCGCGCGACCTGCGCGAGCAGT
Organism: Halopenitus sp.; assembly: GCA_042219525.1. Taxonomy (GTDB): domain Archaea; phylum Halobacteriota; class Halobacteria; order Halobacteriales; family Haloferacaceae; genus JBDGPU01. The sequence continues at coordinate 1,815 of JBDGPU010000166.1, read as the reverse complement.
CCATCCTCCTGACCTCGCTCGTCGTCGACCTCGCCGGCGACGACGTGACGACCGACCCCCGTGATCCCGACGCCATCGGGGCCCAGCTCGAGGCCGAGGACAAGGCCGAAGGCATGAAGATCACCGGCGACTGGCCGTTCTAAGCCCGATTCGACCTGGGTGATCCCCCTCGCTAACCGCCCGACGCTGCCGCTCCCGGGGGCTTTTTCCGGGTGCCCCACGGACTCTCGCGCATGGAGCAGCCGGGCCTGGACGTCGCGGTCGTCGGACCGGAAGTGGGTGTACGCTCGATTCTCCGCGAGTCGGGCGTCCACGTTGTCGACGCGGACGCCGCGGACGTCGTCGTCGCCGTGGGAGAGGACGCGCTCGTGGACGTCGCGCTCGCCGACTCGGGAGCCGCTATTCTGCCGATCGACCTCGGTGAAGCCTACTTTGCCGCCCCGAAACGGCACGCCGGGCTGGCCGTTCGGGAGCTGCTGGACGGCGAGCACTGGACTGTCGACCACCCGGTCGTCTCCGTCGCGGTCGCCGGTGAGGACGCCGGCGAGGCCGTCCTCGACGTTTCGCTCGTGACGAGCGAGCCCGCGCGCATCTCGGAGTACGCCGTCGCGCACGACGGGGAGCACGTGGCCGCCTTCCGCGCGGACGCCGCCGTCGTGGCCACGCCGGCCGGCAGCACGGGATACACGCGAGCCGCCGGCGGGCCCGTACTCACGCCGGGGACGGGCCTCGTCGTCGTCCCCGTCGCGCCCTTCACGACGAAGACGGACTCGTGGGTCCTCGCCGACGACCTCACGGTCACCGTCGAGCGCGAGGAGGAGCCCGTCGAGCTCGTTCTCGACGGCGATTCGTGGGGGGAGGTGCCGGCGCTGGAGCCGATCGACGTCGCGATCGACCGGCACGTCGAGTTCGTCCGGACACCGGTGACGGTCGCCCGGGACTGAGGGGCCCGGTTCCGGAGCCTGATTGGAAAAACTCTAATGAGTGCTGTCCCGATACCCCAATATGGATCCACTGCAGTTCCTCGTGCCCCTCGGCTGGATCGAGGTGATCGGGCCGATGCTGCCGTTCGCGATACTCGTCATGGCGCTCGCGAACGTGGTCACGCGGCATCTCGCTCACAATCAACACGTCGAGCAGGCCAAGGAGAGCGACGAGGTCGACCAGTACTTCCCGCACGCGTTCACGAACTTCGGGCTGCTGATCGTGTGTCTGCTCTTCACCATCTACCACGTCACCGGCGGCGCCATCCTCTCGATCATCGTGATCACGATGGTCATCGCTGACCTCTTCGAGTTCGAGGCCCGCAACGTGGAAGCACGCAACGACCTGACGGTCGAGAGGCCGAAAAGCTCCATCCTGACCTCGGGGCTCGTGCTCATCTGGACCACGTACTACGTCCTCGTCGCCGCCAACCTCCCGTTCTGGCGGGCGATCTTCGCCTGACGAGGCCGCTTCCTTTCTTGTTTGGTTTATATACCGGCACCTCCGCAGCGATGCTTTTGTGCAGGGCTGGTAGGGTGAGAGCGGTTCGTGGTTTGTCGGATTCTCGCAATTCCTCTGGCGCTTTTGTTTATAAGCTATATTTAAACGTGCAGACGCTGCTGTCCTCGACAGCACCGCAGACCCCTTGAAAGCCCTCGGCCGCTCGCGGTCGCTGTCCCGAAAATCGGAGATTTTCGGGCTCCGAGAAATCTTCGATTTCTCGCGAAGCGACATATCCGCGCCTCTCCGCACAGCCCGGCGCGGATAGGGGTCGCCTCAGCGACTCCGTTACACCGCGACCGGCCATCGCCCTTTCAGTCCGCCAGGACC
>JBDGPU010000143.1:0-17922 GCA_042219525.1 Halopenitus sp. | reverse complement strand
GCGCAGCGAGCAGCGCGACCGCCTCAGCGGCTGGGGCTTTCTGGGCATGCTGAGTGGTTACAGCAGCAACGATACCCGAACAAGCCACGCAGAAAGCGACCGCCTCAGCGGCTGAGCACTTCAAGCGATACTGAGTGGCGTAATTAGCGACATCAAATGCCAAAAATCAGGTCACGAGGAGCAACCAGAGTGCTCACACGACGAACATCCGCTATCCTCCGGAGTACGTGGCATCGACGACCGTTTTGCCATCCGGGTTTTTCAGCATCACCGTCTCTTCGCCGTCCGCGGTGACCAGTTCGGGAAAGTTCGCGTCCCGGACGTGGACTGGCGGGTTGGATTCGAGGGTCGCGTCGCCCGACCCCTGACTCACGACCACGATCTTCTCCCCGGGGGCGAGCGAAACGCGGTCGAACGAGTATCGATGGTTGGAACTGTATTCGAGGTAGTACCGTCTGATCGTCGCGTCCGTCTCGGATTCGTTCGTCACCACGACTCGCTCTTGCTTCTCGTGCGACGTGCTGTCTTCGTCGGTGCCGGGATGGATGCTGACGCTCAACTGGTCTCCCGGATCCGGAGTGGAGGGCTGTTCTGTAGCGGTGTTTCCGGTGTCTCCCCTGCCCGCACAGCCGGTCAGGAGCGACACCAGGAGGAGGACTGATTCACGACGTTTCATCAGGTATTATTCATCCATCCATTACCGATATTTAAAACCTGTCCACGGTACTTAATGTTCTCGTGGGCGATAGGATAGATAGACTGAACCGATGTGCCTCGAGTATCTCTCCGTCCTGGATCGCCTATCCGCTTTCCGAGCATCCCCTACTGCTGGGTTTCCTCGGTCTCGTTGGCACTGCAGTCGAGTGCGGGGAACAGCATGAGAAAGACGCTCTCACGGCGACGGGCATCGCTGGCCCTCTGTTCCTGTGTCGGGCTGAGTGGCTGCCTAAGCAGGTTCGTTGGTCCGTCGCTGGATCAACTACGGTTCGACGCCGAAGTCATAGAGCAGGCGTCCGAGTACCACCCGACTCGAATTCGCGCGAGGCTCCAGAACGATGGACGAGGACCGGTTAAATTTGTCACCGAACGGGCGATCGTTCCACGACTCGAGTCGGGCTTCGATTTCGGTCCTATCGTTCTTTTTCCTGACACACCCGTCGCCAAAAACGAAGAACCGGAAGGTCCGACCAACGGTTGCTGGCGATATACGGACAGTATGCTACAGGAAAACTACGAGGCGAAAGTCCGTGAGTTGCACGCAGACGAAGCCTACGAGGAAACGTACTCACTGTATACTGTCGGTGAAGAGACCGAATGCCTTCCAGCAGGAGCCTATCGCTTCACCGACAAGCTCGTCAAACGGAATGAAGAGTCCTCAAGGAAGATCGTCGTCGAGGTAACCATCGCCAACGACGGGGCAGTCACGGCGTCGGGACGAATTCTCGACGAGTAATCCAAAGAAGCGAATTAACTCTCGGTATCGAGCGTCACGCCATCAGCAAGCTCGCCCTCAACACTCCCGCGGTCCCAGCTACGGACGGCGTCGCCGTCGACTTCGGCGTGGATCTTCTCCTCCAAGAGGTTCACCGCGACGCTGTTCGCGCCTTCGGGGATGATCAGGTCGGCGTGCTTCTTCGTCGGCTCGATGAACTGCTCGTGCATCGGCTTCACCGTCGAGAGGTACTGGTCCATGACGCCCTCGAGGTCGCGGCCGCGCTCGACGACGTCGCGGTCGATGCGACGGAGGATACGCACGTCCGCGTCGGTCTCGACGTACAGCCGGAGGTCGAGCATCTCGTTGATCGCCTCGTCGTACAGCGCGAAGATGCCCTCGAGGACGATGACGTCCGTCGGCTCGACGGTGACGCGTTCGTCCTTGCGGTTGTGGATCTCGAAGTCGTACTGGGGCATCTCGACGGACTGACCCTCCAGCAGGGCTTCGAGCTGTTCACGGAGCAGGTCCCACTCGAACGCCGAGGGGTGGTCGTAGTTTACCTCGGCCCGCTCCTCGAAGTCGAGGTGCGAGAGGTCCTCGTAGTAGTTGTCGATCGGGATCCTGGTGACCGAATCGTCGACGTTCTGCGTGACGAGCCGCGCCACCGTCGTCTTCCCCGCGCCGGTGCCACCGGCGATCCCGATCACGAACGACGGAATGGCCATGTCTCCGACTGGGAGCGGGACGCGTTTGAACCCTGCTTTTTGCACCCGACTGGAACCCTGACCCGTGAGGCGAACGCTCGAGCACGACAGCCATCCCGGTCAACCCGGGAACAGAAGTGTGACGCGCCGCATCGAATTCGTAAATTACGGGGCAAGCGGTATAACTCTACTGTAGGCACTTTTTACACCTCTCACGACATTCCTTCGCATATGCGTGACGGTACCACAGTTCGCGACCTGATGCACCGGGAGTTCCTGGGCGTCAGTGAGTCGGACGATCTCGCTGACGCCGCCGAACTCATGTTGAGTGAGGGCGCCGATTGCCTGGTCGTTCTCCGCGGCGGTGAGGCGGTGGGCTGTCTCACCCCACGGAACGCACTGACCGCGCTCCTCGAGGACGGGCAGCTCGAGGAGACGACCGTCGCCGACGTGATGGAACCACCGGTCCCGACGATCGAGGGGGACGAACGGCTCGCGGCCGCCGAGGAGCGGCTGGTTACCGAGGGCACCGGCCGACTCATCGTCACCGTCGACGAAGAGGCCGTCGGCGTCATCACGGAACGGGACGTGATCGCGGCGAACCCGATGCGCCGTGCGCCCGAGCGTGAGCTCCAGCGCGAGGCCGGGGCCGAACGCGAGGCAGCGACCTCGACCCAGGAGGTCGGCGACACCGCCGGCGTCGTCACCCAGAGCATCTGCGAGCAGTGTGGGGCGCTCACGGCCGACCTGGGCCGCTCCAACGGGAAATTGCTCTGTCAGGACTGTATGGAGGTGTAGGATCGACGTCCGTGCCGACCCCCCGGGCCGCTCAACCAGTGCCGTCGCGTTTCTGTCCGCTACCCGGAAATACCGGTGTCTGGCGAGCTGTTGAACAGCGGCTTATTTAATGTTCGAAATAGCAGGTAGGTCGTGAACGGTACACATGGTCACAGAACCCACTGAACTGTATTCCAAGGGCAGACAGGTCCTCACCGAGCGCCCGACGGTCGCTCTCCTGGCGGTCGCTATCGGCTACCTCCTCGTCGACCTGGTGGCGAAGCTGGCCGGCGTCGGCATCGACGTCGGCGGGACCCACCTTCTCGGCGGATCGATTCAGGTATCCCGCGTGGCCCGCTACGTGATCGACGGGCTCATCGTGGGACTGGTCGTCGGCCTCGCGGGCGTCGGCCTGTCGATGACGTACAGCATTCTCAACTTCGCGAACTTCGCTCATGGTGATTACGTAACCACCGGCGCCTTCTCCGGCTGGTTTGCCGCCTACATCACGGCATTCCTCACGCTCAACCCGGACGTCGCCTTCGGTGACGTGTTTCTGCTGAAGACGCCAGCACTGGTCTCGGTGGTCAAAACGCCGCTGGCCCTGCTCGTCGGCATCGTCGCCGCGGCCGGTATCTCCATCGGCGTCGTCCTCCTCCTGGACCGCATCGTCTACAAGCCGATGCGTGAGAAGGGCGGGATTCCATTGCTGATCGCCTCGATCGGCGTCGCGCTGGCGCTCCGTTACGCGATCGTCTTCGTCTTCGGCAGCGGCACACGCGGGCTGACCGAAACCAGCGGGATCCCGTCAACAGAGATCTCGATGGTCGACGGCACGATCCCGATCAACGCCCACGAGGTGACGCTCATCGTGGTCGCCGTCGCGCTGATGTTCGGGGTCCACTTCCTGCTCCAGAAGACGAAGCTCGGCACCGCGATGCGGGCGATGGCGGACAACAAGGATCTCGCCCGGATCACGGGGATCCCCACGGAGCGCGTCGTCCGCGCGACGTGGATCATCGGCGGGGGACTCGCCGGCATCGCCGGCTTCCTCATCGTCCTGGAGCGCGGGACGCTCAACTTCAACCTCGGCTGGCGGCTCCTCCTGCTGATCTTCTCGGGGGTCATCCTCGGCGGGATCGGCAGCGTCTACGGCGCTATCGGCGGTGGGATCGTCATCGGCATCGCCTCGCGGCTCTCGCTGGTGTGGATCCCCTCCGACTTCGCCCGGGTCGCCGCGTTCGCGGTGATGATCCTCGTGCTGCTCTACCGCCCGCAAGGGATCTTCGGTGGGGTGAAGACCGCATGAGTTACACGACACAGCTCTGGGCGTCGGTTCCGGACTCGATCACCGAGAACGACCGGCGACTCGTCGCGACCCTGTTGATCGCGATCTACGTGTTCTACGCGTTCGTCAGCGCCTTCCTCGCGATCGCCAGCAACGCGGCACCATTGAACGCCGTGGCGAACACGCTCGGCAGCATCACGTTCCTGATCGCCGTCTACGCCATCATGGCGCTGGCGCTGAACCTTCACTGGGGATACACCGGCCTGTTCAACATCGGGATTGCCGGCTTCATGGCCATCGGCGTCTACTCGATGTCGATCCTCGCCGCGCCGCCGACGGGGTCGCCGCCGGGCTTCGGTTGGCCGGTCCCGCTGGCTGTCGTCGGGGCACTCGTCATCACCGCAATCGTCGGCGGCTTGGTCGCGTTGCCGGCGCTCCAGCTGGAGGCCGACTACCTCGCGATCGTCACGGTCGGCTTCTCCGAAATCGTCCGGCTCGGGCTCAACGCCAGCTACTTCGCGGGCACCGTCAAGGACCCCAGCGCGAGCGGCTACAACGTCGTCACCATCTTCGGCTACACGTTCGGGACCGGTGGCGGGCAGGGGATATCGACCCCGTCCAGCTCGCCGACGCAGTTCATCTACGAAACTGAATCGGGGCTGACGCCCATCGGCGAAGTCGTCTACGGGATGGCGAACGCGATCGGCGTCAACAACAGCGTCGTGCTCGACGCGACCTACGGGCTGTTCCTGCTGCTCGTCGTCGTCACGGTGTACTACGTGCTCCTCAGCCGGATCGCGAAGTCCCCGTTCGGTCGCGTGCTGAAGGCGATCCGCGAGGACGAACTCGTCGCGCGCTCGCTCGGGAAGGACACGCGCCTGTTCAAGATCAAGGTGTTCATGCTTGGTTCCGCACTGATGGGGCTTGGCGGTATCCTCTGGCAGGGCTCGTACGGGTTCGTCAACCCCAACACGTTCCGGCCGCTCATCACCTTCTACATCTTCACGGCGCTCATCGTTGGCGGCGCCGGGTCGAACACCGGCAGCGTCGTCGGTGGCGCGGTGTTCGCCTCCCTCCTGCTGGAGGGGCCGCGGCGGCTGGCCGCCGTCGTCAACGCCCTCGCCCAGATCGTCTTCGGCGGAAGCGGGTTGCCGGCGCCGAACAACTTCTACGCCGCGATGGTCACCGGGAACCCGCTCGCGTGGCTCGGCTACGCCGTCGACGGCATCGCGAACCTGAAGTTCATCTTCCTGGGCGCGGTACTCGTCTACCTGATGCAGAACCGCTCCGAGGGACTGCTCGGCCACCGCACCGAGCGGGCCGCGAGCGTCGACCTCCTCGAACGCGACCGTCCGAAAGACCCAGCTCACACCACGGCGGGTGAGTCCGATGAGTGACGCAGCCGACGAAGTCGACGTGGCTGAGGATAGCGACGCGGGCATCGACGACGCGGACCCGGAGACTGCGGAGTCCGGAGCCGCAGTGCCCGACGCTGCGGAACCCGACACCGCGGTCGAGCAGCCGACGGCCGAGGCCCGCGACCCGTCGGACATGCCAGAGGTCGACGACAGTCGGACCGAGCGGGCCGCCCAGGAGACGCCCCGTGGCTTGCCGTTGCGCGTGCAGAACCTCGAGAAGTTCTACGGCGGGATCACCGCCGTCGACGGCGTCTCCTTCGAGGTCGAGGAGGGGTCGCTGACGGGGCTCATCGGCCCGAACGGGGCCGGGAAGTCGACGACGTTCGACTGCATTACGGGGACGACCGAACCCGACGGTGGGACTGTCCTGTTCGAAGGTGACGACGTCACCGGGCTCTCTGCTCACGAAATCGCCCAGCGCGGGCTCGTGCGCACGTTCCAGATCGCTCGCGAGCTGGAGGAGATGACCGTCATGGAGAACCTGATGCTCGCGCCGCGCGGGCAGTCCGGGGAGAAGCTCGTTAACGCGGTCACGCCCGGGCTGCGCGACGACGTCGTCGAGCAGGAGACGACCGTTCGCGACGACGCCTGGGAGATGCTGGAGTTCTTCGAGATCGACCACCTCGCCCACGAGGAGGCGGGGAACCTCTCCGGCGGCCAGCGGAAGCTGCTGGAGCTCTCGCGGGCGCTCATGGTCGACCCCGACGTGCTGCTGCTGGACGAGCCGTTTGCGGGGGTCAACCCCTCGCTGGAGGAGAAGCTGCTCGACCGCATCCACGAGCTGCGCGAGGAGGGGTACACCTTCCTGCTGGTCGAGCACGACATGGATCTGATAATGGAACACTGCGAACACATCATCGTCATGCACCAGGGGAAGAAGCTCGCCGAGGGCGACGCCGAGGATATCAAGGGCAACGAGCAGGTCGTCGACGCCTACCTGGGTGAGAACGTATGAGCTCGGGCACCGGCGACCATCGCGACGTCGAGGAGGCGTCGGTCAACGCGACCGAGTTCACGACCGCCGAGGACAGCCTACTGCAGGTCGAGGACCTGGACGCGGGCTACGGCGACCTGCAGATCCTCGAGGAGGTCGACATGAACGTCGAGGCCGGCGAGTACGTCACCATCGTCGGCCCGAACGGTGCGGGCAAGTCGACGGTGATGAAGTCCGTCTTCGGCCTGACGACGCATATGGGCGGCACGGTCGAGTTCAACGGGGACGACATCACGGGCAAGGCGCCCGAGGAGATCATCCACCTGGGGCTCGGCTACGTCCCCCAGTCGGACAACATCTTTCCGACGCTGTCGGTCATCGAGAACCTCGAAATGGGCGCGTACATCCTCGACGAAGTGCCCGAAGAGCGCGTCGAGATGGTGTTCGACCGCTTCCCGATCCTGGAGGAGCGCCAGGACCAGAAGGCGGGCACGATGTCCGGGGGCCAACAGCAGATGCTGGCGATGGGACGCGCGCTCATGCTGGACCCGGACCTGCTCCTGCTGGACGAGCCCTCGGCGGGGCTCGCGCCCGACCTCGTCGACGACATGTTCGACCGGATCGACCGCATCAACGAGGCCGGCACGGCTGTCCTGATGGTCGAGCAGAACGCGGTCGAGGCCCTCGACCGCTGTGACCGCGGCTACGTCCTCGTCCAGGGCCAGAACCGGTTCATGGACGACGGCGACGCGCTCCTCGGCGACGAGCAAGTGCGCCAGGAGTTCCTGGGCGGCTGACCGTCACGCGGGACGCCGAGACTCTCGTTTTTGCCGTCGCGCCGTTGCTGTCGATTGCCTACCGTCGCTGGCGATTGTCTACCGTCGCTGGCGATTGTCTACCGCCGCTGGCGACTGCCTACCGTCGCTGGCGACTGCCTACCGTCGCTGGCGGGTTTTCTGCGGCTGTGGCTGCGCGGTCGATAGGGAGCACACCGTAGCACCGGTGTCGAAAAAAACGAGTGAGTTGGTGGCGCTCAGCCGCCGAACTGGACGCTGTCGACTTCCTTGAAGTCGCGGTTCTTGACTTTGTAGATGCCGTAGGAGACGGCCTTCATGTCGCCGTGCTTGTCGAAGTTGACCGAGGAGGACGCGCCCTGGAAGTTGACCTCGTCGCCAGCGGCCGCCGTTTCGACGGCCTTCTTCAGCTCGCCGGGGCCGAATTTCTTCCCCTTGGGGTTGGCCGCTTTGCGCATGTTGTCACGGACGGCTTTCCCCGAGTTCTCGCCGGCGTAGATGTTCGCCAGGAACGAGACTGCCGTCGCGTCGTAGGCGTGAGCGTTGAACACGCCCGGCGCGCGGCCGTACTCCTCCTCGTACAGCTTGTCGAAGGCGGACCGTCCGGGGCCGCTCGCCTTCGGCGCGGTGCCGGTGACGTTGGCCATGTCGTTGTCGACCTCGTCCGGGAGCTTGTTGTCGATGAGCCCGTCCGTGACGACGATGTCCTGGCCGGTGTCGAAGTCGCTGTAGTAGTCACGGAACAGCTGAATCCCCGACGCGGGGTAGCCGATGACGACGAGCATCCCCGGGCTGTCGTTCAGCGCGGACTCGAGCTGCGAGGAGTAGGAGTTCTGCTCCTTCTCGAAGGAGACCTGCTGTTTGACCTCCCCGTCGTATTCCTCCTTGAACGTCGCCGCGAACGATTCGGACAGCGCCTGCCCGTAATCGTTGTTCACGTACATCGTCGCGGCGGTGCTGTTGCCGAGCTTCTCCGCGCCGACCTGCGCGATGACCTGCCCCTGCAGGGCGTCGGACGGCGCCGTCCGGAAGACGTAGTCGTCGTCCTTCAGCGAGGTGACCGCCGGCGACGTCGACGACGGCGACACCCCGACCGTCTTGTTCGGGATGAGCGCCTGCTTCGTCACCTGCAGGTTCACGCCGGACGAGGCCGGCCCCGTTATCGCCGGATAGCCGTTGTTGATTAGCGAGTTCGCGCCGGAGATCCCCGCCTGCGGGTTCGTCTCCGTGTCGGCCTCCTGAATGTCGAAGGTGAAGTCGGTCTTGCCCTCGAGCTCGGCCGCCGGCAGGATCGCTCCGTCACGAATGGGCTTCCCGAGGCTACCGAGGTCGCCGGTGAGCGGCAGGAGGACTCCCTGCTTGACCGTTCGGGAACCGCCGCCACCGCCACCCGTACAGCCGGCGAGGCCGACCGTCGACGCTGCGCCGAGTCCTTTCAATACGTCCCGTCGTTGGATAGTTCGCTGCATGACGAGATAGCGTTTGACATGGTACCATATAAAGATACGTCCGGTGACACGGAATTTACCACAGTGAATGAGCACCACCTCCCCGGAGCGGGACGCTGCAGACGAAAATCCGACAACGGGTTCCCCTCCCCTCGTCGAACCTACCACATGACAGTGGTAGGTCATTTCGGTCTCGAGCACCCGAACCTCGCCTGGATCCTCGCGAGCGCACTGATCGCTTTCGGCCTCGGTCTGGGACTCAACCTCCGGCGATCGCTGGGGGGCGACTCGGTCGACGACGGGATAATTGACGAGGACGCGTCGTAATCGCGACAGCAGCGTGATGGCTCAGCGGTCTGGTTTTAAAAGTGCCGAGTGGTTCCGATAGTCCCGGAGCGAGACCCACCCACCAACACCCCTCGTGGCGACAGGTTCAATCCGCATCCGCACCTCCACGGTAGTATGCGCCTGACGCCGGCGACGGCGGACGACGTCGACGCCATCGTCGACCTCTGGGTCGACCTGGCCAGCGACCAGCGACAGCACGGGTCACACGTCCGCGCGGAATCCAGCCGGAGCGCCGTTCGGGAAACCGTCGGCCGGCAGGTCGTGACCGGCTACGTCACCGTCGCCCGCGACGACGACGCGGTCGCCGGCTTCGTGATGGCCTCGATCGACCGGGGCGGGTACGACCAGGACGTGCAACGCGGCGTCATCAACGCGATCTACGTCCGCCCCGAGTTCCGCGGCGAAGGCGTCGGCAGCGACCTGTTGCAGGCCGCCGAAAACACGCTGGCCGAGGCCGGGGCGGACGTCGTCGCCCTCGAAGCGATGGCCGCGAACGCGGACGCCCGCCGCTTCTATCGCACACACGGCTACGAGCCCCACCGCGTCGAGCTGGAGAAGCCCCTCGACGACCGGGCAGAAAACGGGACCGACTGAGTCGACCGCGACGAATCCCCGAACCCGACGTGAACTCGGCCGGAAACGATACTGACAAAACCGGGGATGCGTTACCTTCGCCTGCGCCAGGGGAGCATGGGCGGTTCATGCACTCGACTTGTAATCGAGACTTCCGGGGTTCAAATCCCTGCCCTGGCTTCTCCCGTTTTCAAGAGCCGCCCGGAGAGCCACGGCTCGTCGCTCAAAACGCCGAGAGCGACGCATTCCGGTCACCAGCCAGGTACGTGCGGATGCGCCCGCGGTCCCAGCCGAACGGAAGCGTGACGCTCTCGGCGGCCCGGATCAGCTGGTCGGCGTAGGCCTCGGCGTCGTAATCCGTCGGGTCCTCGAACGCGAGGCGAACGCGGGCGAGCTGCCGGTCCGCGTCGTCGTCGGCGACGACGTACTCGACGTCCTGGCCGGCGTGGAACGTGACGGCGGTGTCCTCCGCGCGCCGGATGGCCGCCGCCGTCCGGGTGTTCCGGGAGTACTCCCCGGGCGCCTTCGAGAGGCGCGTGCGGATCACCAGGTCCGCGGGGTCGACGGCGCCGGCGCGGAGCTCCCGGAGCTGTGCCGCCAGGCGGTCGCAGACGGCTTCCGGGCGCGGGTCGCTGTCGAGGACGTCGATCAGCTTGCGCTGGCAGTCGGCGACGAACGTCGACGTGCTGCGCTGGCGACACTCGATGCCGCGGTACTTGTACCCCTCGCCGGTAGCGGGGTCGGCGTCGACGCCAGCCTTCCGGCCGAAGTACCGTGTCAGCGCGCCGCCGCGACCGCCGACCGGCCCGCCATCGTTGCGCCGCGGGAGCAGGCAGAGCCAGTCGTACTCGGCTTCGACCTCCAGCTCGATTTCGACGTCGTCGGTCACGTCGGCGGCGAGGTCGGCTGCTGGGTCCGGGTCACGGGAAGCGGCTTCGGCGTGCTCGTCGTCCGGCGTCACCCAGAGGCTGTCGACGATGCCGTGGACGGCGCGCCAGCCGCCCGCCTCGAAGCGCTCCTTCGCCGTGAGGAGCACGTCGCGAGCGTAGGCGTTGATCGCCTCGTGGCACTCGATGCGGCCGAACTTCGCGTTCCGGTAGCCCTGGTAGCCGAAACAGGAGACGAGGATCCACTTGATCGCCGCCGACTTCGCGCTGGCCGATGAGGCGACGGACTCGTCGCCCGCGCGCTCGGCCGCGGCGGCGACGCGCTTGAACCACGCGCGGTCGTCGAGCAGGGGACCGAGCACGTCGCCGAGGAACCCCGGCTCCTCGCAGATTGACCAGCCCAGCTCCGGCACGTCGGCGGTGTCACAGCAGTCGCAGGCGACGGTCTCGGGGCTGACGTTGTACTCGCGGATGACGTTCGGGTACAGCGACGCGAAGTCGACTTCACGGACGTTCTCGTAGCGGCCGTGACTCGGCGCGAGCGTCGCCCCGCCGCGGTCGCCCGCGTGCAGCGTCCCCACGTCGACGAACGCCTCCGGTTCCCACTTCTGCCAGGGGACGAGCACGCCCCGCGAGAGGGCCTCGCGCGTCTGGATCGCCGTGAGGATCGTTCCGATGCTCGCCCACGCCGTTTCCTGGAGGGGCCGCGCGGACTGCCGGGCGAGGTAGGAGAGCCCGTCGAGGCGTGCTTCGGCCCAGAGGAACGAACTCGACGTGTCGACGATAGCGCGGCCGGGTACCGCGTACCGCGACGGCGAGTGACCCGTTCGCCCGTAGCTCTCGAACGTACTCCGCCCGGCGAGTTTCGCGTAGCTGTCGGCGCCCACGTCGCCGTCCCGCGAGAGCGGGAGGGCGACGTCGTGCGCGACCGCGCGCTCCGCGAGCAGGGGGATCAGGTCGGCCGAGGAGACGACGAGGACGTCCGGGTCGTCCTCGCGGAGGCGACGCGCGAGCGCCCGGAGGCTCGCTGCCGGGCCGCCCTCGCACGCGTCTCCGTTGCCGCCACCGTCGCCGGCGCAGACCTCGCCGTCGATCCGGAGGTCGGACACGTCCCGCGCCGCGAGCGCGTCCGTCGCGAGCCCGACCCGCAGGACGCGCAGCGAGGCGTCCTCGCCCGGCATCGGGTCCGGCTCCGTCGCCAGCGCGTAGCGGAGCCCGGGCTCGAAGTCGACGTTGTACAGCTTCAGCGTGCCCGGCGCGTGGCGGTCCGGCTCGTACTCGTCGCGGATCCGCCGTGCAACTCGCGCCGGCGCACCGATGCCGGTGTCGATGCGGAGAACCGCCTCGACCTCGTCCGCGTCGGCGTGGAGGCTGGTCCGCCAGCGCTCGGTGTCGACGCCGACGACGGCGGACCAGTCGACGACGGTCTCGCCGAGCGCGGTCAGCGCCGCGTCCGGACCCGAGACGTAGATGGTCGGGCAGTAGTCGTCGACGACGCGGCGCTCGAGTCCGTCCTCGGTCCGGTGCCACTCCACGGCGACGGTGTCGTTCGGGCAGACCGGGGTCAGGGTGCGGTCGGCAGCCGCGGTGCGCTCGGTGGCAGCGGCGGAATCGGCGGAATCGGCGGTGCCGTCGCCGGCGACATCGTCGACAGCGTTTCCAGCACCGTCGCCGGCGACGTCCACGGTGCTTGCGTCGCGGAAGTCGACGGTGAACATCTCATTCCCTCGCCAGTTCCAGGTCGTCGACGCGCTCGCGGAGCTGGCGGAGTTCCCGCTCCTGCGAGAGCAGGATGGACACGAACACGGCCATCTCCGGGTCCGTCGCGTTCTGGTGGCCGGCGGCGTCGGCGTGGTCGCGAACGCGCGCGAACAGGCGGTCGAAGTCGTCGCGGTGGCGCTTCCGGAGCGCGCGCCGGTAGGCGCTCCAGCGCGCCTCGTAGCCGTCGAGAAAGTCCCGAAAGGTGGGGTTGGTTCGGCCCATCAGACGGCCCCCCAGTCGGTATCGGTGCGGTCGAGCGGCCCGGCCGCGTCGAGTTCGGGCGCGACGGGCGTGTCGGCGCCGGCTAAATCGGCGCCGGCGACGGTCGGATCGGCGCCGGCGACGGCCGGGTGTGCCGGGTCGCCGAGCGCGGCGGGGCGGTCGACGGCCGGCGTCGCGCCGCAGACGTCGACCCAGTACGGAACGGTCGTCTGCCAGAAGCCGGTGCCCCAGTAGCCCGGCGTGACGTAGTCGTCGCCCTCGAAGGCGACGCCCTCGGCGGTCGACCGCGCTTCGAGCTCGCGGTCGGCCGTGGCGAGGATCCGCTCCGTCGCCCCATCGTCGCGCTCGACGGTGACGAGGACGGCGGCGTCGACGGCGGCCGCGAGCGCCTCGAGGATAGACAGCGTCGAGCGCAGGAGCCGCGTCGCGCGCTCGGCCGGCAGGTCGGGGTCGCGGTAGAGGCTCGCGAGGCAGGGGACGACCACGAGGTCCGTCGTCGGCGTCGCCTCCCGGACGAGTCGGCGGGCGATGCTGTGGTGCTGGTAGGCCGTGAACGCCCGCGCGATGCGCAGGTCCGCGAGGCGCGCGGTGCCCGGCGCGAGCTCGTAGAGGGTGTACGTGGAGGCGTTGTTGCGCGCGTCGAGCCACAGCGCGTCGTCGGCGCGCCCGAGCTCGTCGACGACGAGCTGGTGGAGCGAGCTGTCGCGTGGCGATTCGCGGCGTAAGACGGTGACGTCGCCCGCATCGAGCTGCGGTAAGTCGGGCTGCATGGGCGAGTGTAGAACGGCCACGGAAAAAGGCGCGAGCCATACCCCTGCGGCGGAAGTGAAACTGAAACCGGGGGGCACGTCGGGTGCAGTTCGCCCACGGTCAGGTGCGGCTCGCCCGCGTCCCGACGCGCCAGAGAGGGCAAGCAATGCGCCGGCGACGCGCAGGCGACGCGCCAGCGACGTGCCAGAGACGCGCAAGCGACGTGCCAGCGACGCGCCAGCGACGTGCCAGCGACGGCGTCCCACACCGGCGGGTCGTCGTAACGCTATTCTCTCTCGGGGGTGACGTTTCGAGTATGACCACGCGCGAAATCGGTGATATCACCCTCGAGAAAGTGCGCGAGCACGTCTGGGAGATCCCGCAGGCCGACGGGATGAACGTGCCCGCTCGCGTACTCGCGTCGGAGGCGCTGCTGGACGAGATCGGCCAGGACAAGACGCTCCAGCAGCTCCGGAACGCGACGCACCTTCCGGGGATGACGTCGCACGCGATCTGCATGCCGGACGGCCACCAAGGGTATGGCTTCCCCGTCGGCGGCGTCGGCGCGACGGACGCCCAGAACGGCTGTATTTCGCCGGGAGCAGTGGGCTACGACATCAACTGCCTTCCGGGAGATACCGAGGTCCTTCTATCGCACGGTCGACGTCGCCGCATCGAGGGGCTCTGGGACCGCTTCGAGGACGAATCGGCGGTCGTCGCCACAGGGGACGACGCCGTCGCGTCGGACATCCGCCTCTTCACGATGTCGAAGCCCGAAACGGTCTACGAGATCGAGACGGGAACGGGCGAAACGGTAGAGGCGACTGCCGACCATCCGTTTAAAACGCCGGACGGAATGGTGGAACTCGATGACCTCCAGGAGGGTGAGGACGTCTACCTCCATCCGTTCGAGGGGCTTCCGGACGAAACGCCGCCGGAGTTCACACTGTTGGACGAGTCGGACTTCGAGGACGAAAACCCGCAGTTGGTTCGCGCGCTGAAGGACCGTGACCTCCTTCCCCTGAAATCCACCGACGAGGCGTTCAATCGCCTGTTGAAACTGGTCGGCTATCACACTGGCGACGGCTCCTTCAGCGGAAACCAGTCGTGGTTCTACGGCGAGCCGAAGGACCTGGAGCGGATCCAGGAGGACATCGCTGCCCTTGGGTTCGACCCGTCGCGGATCTACGAGCGAGAACGGAACCACGAGATCGACGGCAACTCGTTCGAACGGGTGGAGTACAGCGCGCGCTCGACGGCGAAATCGTTCCGCAAGCTGCTGGTGAAGCTCGGTGCTCCGGACGGACGGAAAGTCGAGTCGGGATTCACGGCCCCCGAGTATCTCGACCGACTCGCGGATTGGCAGAAGGCGCTGTACCTGTCGACGTTCTTCGGCGCCGAGATGAGCGCGCCCGACACCGTCTCGGCGAAGAACTTCTATGCGCCGTCCGTCTCACACAATCGCCTCGTCTCCGAGCGGGACGCCGGAGAAGCGTTCCTCCGGGACCTGATGACGCACCTGAACGACCTCGGAATCTCGACGAACGCCCTCGAGGAGGTCGAAAGGACGGAAACGACCGTCGGCGAGACGGTACGGTTCCGCTTCGGTATCAGCACGGACCCGGACAACCTTATCCGGTTCTTCACCACGGTCGGTTACCGATACGCACGCGAGAAACAGAAGGAGGCGATAGCAGCGACGCAGTACCTCAAGCGCAAGGAACGCGTCATCGACGAGCGAGCACGTATCGCCGAGGAGGCTCGCGCGCTCGCCGACGGCGGTGCCGCTCCGAAGGAAATCAAGAAGCGGTTCGACATCAACGACCGGTTCGTCGAACGAAGCCTGTACGGGGAACGGGACGGTCGTCCTCGTCCGCCGGCTAACTTCCCGGATTACGACGAGTATCGGGATGAAACGACTGTTCAGGACGACCTGTCCGTGACTGCGGAGGTCGTCGACATCGCGGAGCGGGGGGAGAAGTCGGTATACGACATCGGCGTTACACACGACGCACACAATTTCGTCGCCGATGGGTTCGTCGTCTCGAACTGCGGCGTCCGGATGGTGAAAACTAATCTCACCTACGAGGACGTTCGCGGTCGCGAGCGCGAGCTCGTGGACGCCCTCTTCGACGCGGTCCCGACCGGCCTCGGCGGCGGCGGCATCGTCCAGGCCGACAGCGACACGATGGGCGACATCCTCGAACACGGCGTCGAGTGGGCCGTCGAGAACGGCTACGGGATCGCAAGCGACCTCGCCCACTGCGAGGACGAGGGACGCCGGCCGGACGCGCGCCCCGAATTCGTCTCGCAGAAGGCGAAGGACCGCGGGCGCAACCAGGTCGGGTCGCTCGGCTCCGGGAACCATTTCCTCGAGGTCCAGCGCGTCACGGACACGTATCGCGACGAGGTCGCGGATGCCTTCGGCCTCGAGGAGGACCAGATCGTCGTGCTGATCCACTGCGGGAGCCGCGGGCTGGGCCACCAGACCTGCACGGACTACCTCCGCGACATCGAGCAGGAGCACGCCGACCTGCTGGAATCGCTGCGGGACGCGGAACTCGCGGCGGCGCCCGCCGGATCGGAGCTGGCCCACGAGTACTACGGCGCGATGTGTGCCGCCATCAACTTCGCGTGGGTGAACCGCCAGCTGATCATGCACCGGACGCGGGAGGTCTTCGGCGACGTGTTCGACGCCGACCCGGTCCACGACCTCGAGATGGAGCTGCTGTACGACGTCGCCCACAACATCGCGAAGCGGGAGACCCACGACGTCGACGGCGAGGACCGCGAGCTGTTCGTCCACCGCAAGGGCGCGACGCGGGCGTTCCCGGCGGGCCACGAGGAGGTCCCGGCCGCCTACCGCGACGTCGGCCAGCCCGTGATCATCCCCGGGAGCATGGGCGCGGGCTCGTACGTGCTCCGCGGCGGCGAGAACTCGATGGACGTCTCCTTCGGCTCGACGGCCCACGGCGCGGGGCGTCTGATGAGTCGCACCGCGGCGAAACAGGAGTACTGGGGCGGCGACGTGCAGGCGGACCTCGAAGAGCAGAACGAGATCTACGTGAAGGCCGAAAGCGGCGCGACGATCGCCGAGGAGGCGCCGGGCGTGTACAAGGATGTCGACGAGGTCGTTCGCGTCAGCGACGCCCTCGGCATCGGCGACAAGGTCGCGCGGACGTATCCCGTCTGTAACATCAAGGGGTAAGCCCGCCAGCAGGCCCGCTCCCGGAAGGACTTTTACACGCGCCGGGGCACTCTCAGGGTATGATCGACGAGACAGTCGCCGAGATCCGGGCGATGGAGTCCCACAGCTCCTCGGAAGTCGCGGAGATCGCGACCGAGGCGCTCGGGGAGCTGCTCGACCGCGAGTATGCCTCCGTCCAGGAGTTCGAGCGCGACCTCGAACACAATGCGGGCGCCCTCCGGCGGTCGAACCCCTCCCACGCGACGCTGCACAACGCCCTTCGCGAGGTCGAACGCCGGGTCGTCGGCGACGTGACGAGCGTCGAGGACGCGAAGCGACTGCTCGGGGACGCGATCGAGGACGTCGTCGCGGGCATCGAACGCGGGAAACGCGAGGCCGCGGCCAACGCGGCCGAGACCTTCACCGACGGCGAGACGTTCCTCACCCACGACTACTCCACGACCGTCTTCGAGGCGGTCGAGCAGGCGACCGACGACGACCTCGAACTCGACGCCTGGGTCACCGAGGCCCGCCCGCGATTCCTCGGCCGGCGCTCCGCGCGCCAGCTCTCGAAGAACGACGCGCTGGATGTGACCATGGTCGTCGACAGCGCGATGGGCCACGCCCTCCGGCAGTGCGACCGCGTCATCCTCGGCATGACCTGCATCACCGACGGCACCTACTACAACCGCGTCGGGACGCTCCCGCTGGTCGTCACCGCGAACCACCTCGACGTGCCCGTCACCGTCGTCGGATCGAGCGGCAAGGTGATCGAGGGGTTCCACTTCGAGAACGACTTCCGCGACGCCGTCGAGGTCGTCCGCGAACCCATGGCCGACGTCGAAATCGAGAACCCCGCCTACGACGCGACGCCGGTGGAACTGGTGGACGAGGTCATTACCGACGAAGGGGAAATCGACTTCTGAAGGATCGCTGGTGGGGGTTCGTTGGCTTGTTATTTATATACTATATAAGGGTGCGGACGTTAGCATACAGGTCTGAACCGCGGGAAAGTACTCAGCCGCTCTTACCTTTATATCGTATTTAAAGGTGCAGACGCTGCTGCGCTTGACAGCAACGCAGACTCCTCGAAAGTCCTCGGCCGCTCGCTATGAGTTGATTCAAACAGATGATACGGTCTTGCGCTCGGCAGCACCTCAGACACCTTGAAAGCCCTCGGCCGCTCTTGTTTATAAATCGTATTTATAGCTGCAGACGCTGCTGCGCTCGACAGCAACGCAGACTCCTTGAAAGCCCTTGGCCGCTCGCGGTCGCTGAGCGACATATCCGCGCTCTCCGCACAGCCCGCGCGGATAGGGGTCGACTCAGCGACTCCCCGCTGGCGCGACCGGCCGTCGCCCTTTCAGTCCGCCAGGACAGCACCGCCCAGCAACCG
>JBDGPU010000022.1:0-18057 GCA_042219525.1 Halopenitus sp. | reverse complement strand
TCAGCGGCTGGGGCTTTCTGGGCATGCTGAGTGGTTTCAGCAGCAACGTTGACCGGACAAACCACACAGAAAGCGACCGCCTCAGCGCCCGGGCCCTTCTGAGCTAGCTGAGTGCTGTCGCCAACAACGTTGGCTTATCAACCGAAAAACCGCGAACGCCAATCAGAGAGTCACGAGACGCCAATCGAGCCCCGAAATCCACTGTCAACCACTGTACTTCACTCTGCACACCAGACGGTCCGCGCTGATCGACGTTGCCCTATAGCCTTTTACTGGCAACCACGGTAAGTCCCCTATGGGCTTGCTGGACCGAATCCGCGATCACGAAGCACCCCGGGTGGCCTTCCTCGGCATCGACGGGGTGCCGCTCAGCCTCATCGTCGACAACGCGGACCTGTTTCCGAACCTCGCGGCGATCGCCGAGGAGGGCTCTGCGGGCGCGATCGACAGCATCGTCCCGCCGGAGTCGAGCGCGGCCTGGCCGGCTCTCACAGCCGGCGTCAACCCGGGGAAGACGGGAGTCTATGGCTTTCAGGACCGCGAAACCGGGACTTACGAGACGTACGTTCCGATGGGCCGCGACGTTCAACACGACCGTCTCTGGGACCGGGTCAGCGCCGCCGGCCGCGACGCGACCGTGCTGAACGTCCCGGTCACGTTCCCGCCGCAACGAAACGTCCAGCGGATGGTCTCAGGCTTCCTCTCGCCGGAGGTCGACACGGCCGCCCACCCGGCCGAGTTCCGCCGAGAGCTCGAGGAGATCGGCTACCGGATCGACGTCGACGCGAAGCTCGGGCACCGCGAGGACAAGTCGGCGTTCCTCGAGGACGCTCACGAGACGCTCGAGCGACGCCAGGAGACGTTCGAACGGTACGTTCGGGCGGACGACTGGGACCTCTTTTTCGGCGTGTACATGACGACGGACCGGGTCAACCACTTCCTCTACGAGGCCTACGCGGAGAACGAGCTTGGGCGACAGCCGTTTCTGGAGTTCTACGAGCAGCTCGACGAGTACGTCGGTGACATCCGCGAGCAGCTCCCCGACGACGTCACGCTCGTCATCGCCTCGGACCACGGCTTCACGTCCCTCTCGCACGACGTCTACTGCAACGAGTGGCTCGCGGAGTCGGGCTGGCTCGAGTACGATGCCGACGACCCGAGCGAACTCTCGGACATCGCCGACGACACGCGCGCGTACTCGCTCGCGCCCGGACGCTTCTACCTCAATCTCGAGGGTCGCGAACCGCGCGGCACGGTCCCGGAAGCCGACTACGAGCGCGTCCGTGGGGAGCTCCGCCGCGACCTCGAAGCGCTGGAGGGGCCCGCCGGGACCGCCGTCGTGGACCGCGTCGTCGACGGCGAGGAGGCCTTCTACGGCGAACACGACGAGATCGCCCCCGACCTCGTCGCGATCCCGAACGACGGCTTCGACCTGAAGGCCGGCTTCGAGCGCAAGGAGCGCGTCTTCGACGACGACACGCCCCGAACCGGGATGCACACGTTCGAGAACGCGACGCTACTGATCGACGAACCCGGCGTCGACGTCGAGGGCGCAGACCTCCTTGACGTCGCCCCGACGATACTGGAGCTGCTGGGGATGGAGGTCGATCCCGGGGAGTTCGACGGCGAAAGCCTGCTCTGAAGAGTCGACGGCGAGACTCTGCCCTGAGGAGTCGGCGTCTGCGGCGGCGGACGCGTGCGTTGGGTGGGGACGCGTGCCTCGGCACGATATTTTTATGCGATGGCGAGCCAAGCTGGGCGTATGGCAAACGACGGGCTCGACGTACGCGAATTACTCGACGTGGACTCCTACCGCGCGCTGGCCGGCGTCGGAATCGGCTACGGGCTGATCCTCGCCGGCATCTTCCTGCTCCTGTTCGTGCTTCCGTATCTGCTGATAGCCTCGATGTAGCCGTCTGTTAGCCCGGGTGGCCCTCGAAAACGGAGCTGTCGCTGGCGGCTGTGAAAATACTGAACCGCGAAAGGAGAAGACCGACCCGAGACCGGGTCGAAGACGGCTCGCCTGGCGACCTCGTTACGCGAACGCGAGGGAGTCGCCGACGGCCTCGTCGTCGCCCTTCTGGAGCTTCTCGTAGGCCTCCTCGAAGTCGGCCATGAAGATCTCCGTCCGGTCGTCGCGGATGGCGAACATGCCGGCTTCCGTGCAGATCGCCTTGATGTCCGCACCGGACGCCTCCTCGGCCATCTCGGCCAGCTTGACGAAGTCGACGTCGTCGGCGACGTTCATCTTGCGCGTGTGGATCTGGAAGATGATCTCGCGACCGTCCGTGTTCGGCTTGGGCACCTCGATGAGGCGGTCGAAGCGACCCGGGCGCAGGATGGCGGGGTCGAGCATGTCGAAGCGGTTCGTCGCCGCGATGATGCGGACCTCGCCGCGCTCGTCGAAGCCGTCCATCTCCGAGAGCAGTTGCATCATCGTGCGCTGGACCTCGGCGTCACCCGACGTTTTTGAATCCGTCCGCTTCGACGCGATGGCGTCGATCTCGTCGATGAACAGGACGGCGGGCTCGTTCTCGCGGGCGACCTCGAAGAGGTCACGCACGAGCTTCGCGCCCTCGCCGATGAACTTGTGGACGAGCTCGGAGCCGGCCATCTTGATGAAGGTCGCGTCGGTCTGGTTCGCGACGGCCTTCGCGAGCATCGTTTTCCCGGTGCCCGGCGGGCCGTACAGCAGAACGCCGCTCGGGGGCTGGATGCCGACCTCGTCGAACATGTCGGGCTGCTTGAGCGGCATTTCGACCGTTTCCCGAACTTCCTGCATCTGCTCCTCGAGGCCACCGATGTCCTCGTAGGTGACGTCCGGCGAGTGCTCGACCTGCATCACGCGAGCGCGCACGTCCGTCTCCTTCTCCAGCTTCTGGACCACGGAAAGGGAATTGTTGACGGCGACCCGGTCGTCCGGCTCGAGGTCCGCCTTCATCTCCGCGGTGACCTCGGTGAGGGCTTCCTGGTTGTTGCCGTGCTGTTTGATCACGACGCCGTCGTCCGTGACCTCCTGAACGGTGGCGACGAACAGTGGCGACTGCTTGAGCTTCTTGTTCTCGTGGGTCAGCCGCTCGAGCTTCTGCTGGTACTTGTTGTTCTCGGCGTTCGCGTCGAGGAGCTTGTCCCGCATCTCCTCGTTTTGGGACTCGATCTCGTCGAGCCGCTCCTGGAGGGCGTCGATCTTCTCCTGTTGCGACGTCGATTCGTCGTAGGGATACTCGACGTCGTCCACACTATCACTCATCGTCGCGGATTAAGGCGGTGACTAATAAGAGGCTTCGGGTCAGGGGGCTTCCAGTCGATTCGGCACGGTTGCGGCGCCACCGAAGCGCCGGCGACCGTCGGGGATTCGCCAGCAGAAGGAAGTCCCTCCGACGATGGCCTCTCCCCGACGCAGTATTGCGGTTCACGTGCACAAAAGATGCGCTACAGTAATCAAAGGCGATAGTAAATATTATTAGGTGGCATGACCTTAGGTGAAGTACAATGAGTGCACCAGAGGCCGTCCGAGCTGACGACGCTAACGAGACCGAAGACGTCGCCGACCGCTGGGAACCCGTTCGCGACCTGCCCCCGAGCGCGAAGCTCGTCGCGAAAGTGCTCGACTACAACGACACGCTGACCCAGAGCGAGCTCGCAGAGGAGACGCTCCTGCCGCCCCGCACCGTCCGCTACGCGCTGTCGCGGCTGGAGGACGAGGAAGTCGTCGACTCCCGGTTCTCCTTCGCCGACGCGCGCAAGCGCCTCTACTCCCTCTCGCTATAATCGGCCCCATCACGCTGTAATCGGCCCCCCCTCGCTGTAATTGGCCTGTCACCGGTCCGCCCGCGACGGGGTCCCCCGCCTGTATCTCTCTGTTTCGACCGCGACCAGCCGGAGGTTTATCACCGAAACCGCGCCACTCTCCCCGTGGCAACGACTTCGACCGTCAAGCGCGCGCTCGCCGCGCTCGCCGCCCGCACGAACGTCGAGCGCGGGCCGTACGTCGCGGTGATCGACGAAGCCGAGGCCGCGCTGGCCGACCTCGACCGGGCAGCCGGATTCGTCGACAGCGTCGGCCTCGACCGCCTGGAGGCAGCGATCGAGACCGCTGAGTCAACCGGCGACGCGGCGTCCGCAGAGCGTGGCACCGCCGCGCTGGAGGCGTACCGAACGTATCAGCGGGCCGCCGCGGGACGACTGAACCGGTCCCCGTCCACTGGTGAAGCGGCCGCGGAATTCGGCGACGGGGGTCGGGTCGAATGATGCTCCAGTTCCGCCCCGGCCCCGGAACCCATAAGAGGCGAACCGGCCAATCCACGGTAGAATGACACGGGTGATCCACACCGGCGACACCCACGTTGGGTACCAGCAGTACCACTCGCCGGAGCGCCGGGCCGATTTCCTCGACGCCTTCCAGCAGGTCGTAACCGACGCCGTCGATGACGACGTCGACGCCGTCGTCCACGCCGGCGACCTGTTTCACGACCGGCGGCCGGAGCTCCAGGACCTGCTGGGCACGCTCTCCATCCTTCGGGACCTCGACGACGCCGGGATCCCCTTCCTCGCTATCGTGGGCAACCACGAGTCGACCCGGGGCGGCCAGTGGCTCGACCTCTTCGAGTCGCTGGGGCTCGCGACGCGGCTGGACGACTCTCCCACCGTCGTCGGCGACACGGCCTTCTACGGACTCGACCACGTCCCCGTCTCCCAGCGCGACGCCCTGGAGTACGAGTTCGCCGACCACGACGCCGACCACGCCGCGCTCGTCGCGCACGGCCTCTTCGATCCGTTCGCGCACGCAAACTGGGACACCGAGGAGGTGCTGACGGAGGCGACCGTCGACTTCGACGCGATGCTGCTCGGCGACAACCACAAACCGGACCGTGCCGAGGTGGCCGACACCTGGGTCACCTATCCCGGCTCCACCGAGCGCGCGAGCGCGAGCGAGGAGCAGGGGCGCGGCTACAACCTCGTTACGTTCGACGCTGACGCCCCGGGCGACGACCCCGTCGATATCCGTCGCCGCTCCCTCGAAACCCGCCCGTTCGAGTTCGTCAGCGTCGACCTCCGCGAGGGCGAGGGCGTCGACCGCGTCACCGAGCAGGTCCGCCAGCACGACCTCGAGGACGCCGTCGCCATCGTGGAGATCACCGGCGAGGGCGAGCCAATCGCCCCGGCGACGGTCGAGGACGTCGCCACCGAGCGCGGCGCCCTCATCGCGCGCGTCACCGACCGCCGAGAGATCGAGACCGAGGAGGACCTCGACGTGAGCTTCGCGGACCCGGAGGACGCCGTTCGGGAGCGTATCGACGAGATGGGCCTGTCGCCCGCGGCCTTCGACGTCGACGAGACGGTCCGCGCCAGCAAGGTCGCCGACAGCAACGTCCGCGACGCGGTGAAGAATACCCTCGGGGAGCGCCTCGACGAGGGCGATCTCGGAGCGTTCGAGGGCGCCGTCGACCTCGACGTGGAGGCGGATGGAGACGATACCGTCGCCGAGGACGTCAGCAGCGACGACGCTGTCGATGGCGACGAACGTGACGACGCGGACGGAAGCGACGACGCCGACGAAAGCGACGACGCGGACGAAGTCGATGCCGACGAAAGCGACGACGCGGACGGAAGCGACGCCAACGAAAGCGACGACGCCGACACGACCGATTCAGCCGCCGCTGAGGCGGCCGACACCGATTCCACCGCTGCCGAATCGAACACCGCGACTGACGACGGGCAGGTTTCGATGGAGGATTACCTATGAAGTTCGACCGCATCACCCTCCAGAACTTCAAGCCGTACGGTGACGCGGACCTCTCGCTGTCCGACGGCGTCACCGTCATCCACGGGCTCAACGGCAGCGGGAAGTCCTCGCTGCTGGAGGCGTGCTTCTTCGCGCTCTACGGTGCGGAGGCGCTCGAGGGCACGCTGGAGGACGTCATCACGAACGGCGAGGAGGAGGCGCAGATCGAGTTGACGTTCACGCAGGAGGGCTCCACCTACCGCATCGAGCGTCGCCTCCGGGATTACGACGGCCGGGTGGACCATCACAGCACGCTCGAGAGCGTCGACTCCGACCTCACCCGCGACGGCGCCCGTGCGGTCAAGTCGTTCGTCACGGAGC
The DNA here is from genome assembly GCA_042219525.1 of Halopenitus sp. GTDB lineage: Archaea > Halobacteriota > Halobacteria > Halobacteriales > Haloferacaceae > JBDGPU01. The sequence continues at coordinate 11,951 of JBDGPU010000022.1, read as the reverse complement.
TGCTCCGGATGGACGCGGAGGCGTTCGTCAACTGCGCGTACGTCCGCCAGGGCGAGGTGAACAAGCTCATCAACGCCACGCCGAGCCAGCGCCAGGACACTATCGACGACCTGCTCCAGCTCGGCAAGCTCGAGGAGTACCGCGAGCGCGCGGGGGACGCGCGGCTCGGGGTCGAGGACGTGCGCAACTCGAAGCAGGCCGTCCTCGACGACCTCGAGGAGCGCATCGAACGCAAGGAGGCGAAGGACCTCCACGAGACGCTCAACGAGCTCCAGAGCGACCTCGTCGCCCTCGACGAGGAGGTGGAGAACTACGAGCAGCAGCGCGAGAAGGCCGAGGAGACGAAAGCGGACGCCGAGGAGATCCTCGAAGCCTACGAGGAGAAGCGCGAGCAGCTCGAGGCCATCGAGAGCGACATCGACGAGATCGAGACCGCGGTCCGCGAGGCGGAAACCGAACGCGACGAGCTACAGGAGCGGCTCCGCGAAGCACGCGAGCGACGGTCGGAGCTCGAGGACGAGATCGACGACCTCCTCGCGGAAACCGAGATCGCGGACGCGACCGAAGAGGCCATCGAGCAGCGCCGCGACGACCTCGACGAGCGCGAGGCCGAACTGCAGGAGGCCCGCAACGAGGCGAACGCGAACGCTAAGGCCCTGCGGAATCAGGCTGACAACCTCGACGAGAAGGCGGAGGAACTCGCCGAGCGCGCGGCCGACGCCGACGCGGAAGCCGAGGAGCTCTCTGCGGCGGCCGAGGCGGCCGAGTCGACGGCGGCCGATCGCGAGGAGTCGCTCGCGGAACTCGAAACCGAGGCCGCCGAGCTGCGGGAGCTGTTCGAAGGTGACGGTGACGACGACACGAACGCCGCCGCCGACGTCGACGTCGACCGAGGCGAGGCGGAGTCCAGGCTCGAGGAACTCCGCGAGCGACGGAGCGAGCAGCGCGAGCAGGCCGCCGAGATCGAGGCCGACCTCTCGAACGCTCGCGAGCGCGTTGCGGAGGCCGAAGAGCTACTCGATGCCGGGAAATGCCCCGAATGTGGCCAGCCGGTTGAGGACTCGCCCCACACGAACCGGGTCGAGGAGGACCGCGAGCGCGTCGCGGCGCTCGAAGCGGACCTCGAGAAAACGAAGGAAGCGGTCGCGGCCCTCGACGACCGGATCGAGAAGGTGAAGTCGCTCGTCGACGCGGAGCAGCGCCTCGCCGAGATCGAGAGCACGCGCGAGATGATCGAGGAGCGGATCGACGAGAAACGCGAGGCGGCAGCGGACAAGCGCGAGGCTGCCGAAGAGAAGCGCGACGCGGCCAGCGATCTGCGCGAGCAGGCGGAGAACACGGCCGAGGTCGCGGCCGAGAAGCGCGAGGAAGCGGCCGAAGCCGCAGAGCGCGTCGAATCTCTCGAGGCCGACCTCGACGCGGTCGAGGACGCTCTCGACCGGATCGACGCTATCGAGACGCGTGCGAACCGAGTCGAGGAGCTCGAGGACGAGATCGAACGGCTCCGGGAGAAGCGCGAGAGCATCGCCGAGGTGAACGACGAACGCCGCGACCGGCTCGCCGAGAAGCGGGACCGGCGCGACGAACTCGCCGAGGCCGTCGACGAGGACGCGGTTCAGGAGGCCCGCGAGAGCAAGGAGAAGGCGGCCGACTACATCGACCAGGTCGACGCCAAGCTCGAGGAGCTGGCCGACCGTCGCGACGCGCTCCAGAGCCGTATCGGCGGGGTGAAAGGCGAAGTCGAGGAGCTCGAGGCGCTCCGCGACGAACGCGAGGACCTTGCCGAGACCGTCGCGGCCATCGACTCGCTCCACGAGGAAACCGAGGACCTTGAGGCGATGTACGGAAACCTGCGCGGCGAGCTTCGCCAGCGCAACGTCAACACGCTCGAACGGATGCTCAACGAGACGTTCGAGCTCGTCTACGGCAACGACGCGTACTCACATATCGAGCTCGGTGACGATTACGAGCTCACCGTCTACCAGAAGGACGGCCAGCCGCTCGATCCGGATCAGCTCTCCGGTGGCGAGCGCGCGCTGTTCAACCTCTCGCTCCGCTGTGCCATCTACCGGCTTCTCGCGGAGGGCATCGAGGGCGCCGCGCCAACGCCGCCGCTCATCCTCGACGAGCCGACGGTGTTCCTCGACTCCGGGCACGTCTCCCGACTCGCGGACCTCGTCGCCGAGATGCGCAGCTTCGGCGTCCGCCAGATCGTCATTGTGAGCCACGACGACGAGCTAGTCGGCGCCGCCGACGACCTCGTCACCGTCGAGAAGGACCCGCGGTCCAACCGGTCGACCGTCAGCCGGTCCGACGCCGAACTCGCCAGCGCGGTGCTGTCGGAGTCGGACGACTAACGCTCGGGAGTTATCTTCAAAGGGCTCTCAGGCGTCCTCGGCCGTCTCAGTTCGCAGAATCTCGACCGCCTGCTTCGTCGTTTCTGTTGCTTCGTAGCCTCGGCGTCCAGCTACGTCGGCCTCGTCGATCAGTCCGGCCGCGCGGAACTCCGCGAGCAGGCCGTGGAGGTCGGACTCGCAGAGCTCGTAGGCGTCGAGCAGCTCCACGACTGGCAGGGGGCCGTCGTCGACCAGTTCGACGAGCAGTCCCAGGCTTTGCTCGTCGTGGGCCGCGCTGACGACGTCGCGGACCGACTTCGGGACGCCGAGCGCGGCCGTCGAGAGCGGGGACTCCTCCTGAAGGTCGGTGAGCCGTTCGTTCTCGACGTATCGCTCCGCGCCCGTCTCGGGGTCGCGCACGCGACTCGATTCGTCGGACTGTTTGACGAGGAGGAGGCGGGTTCCGTCCTCGTCGCGGACCGTTCGCATTGGTAGAACGAGGGGGTTGTGGCCGGATTAGGGTTGCGGGCTGTCGGCTTCGGTCGCGTCGTCGACGGTAGTCGTGTCGCCTGCATCGCCGGTTTCGTCGCCTTCGTCGCCTTCGTCGTCGGCCGGGGCAGTGATCCGATCAGGCCCTTCGTCCTCCTCGTCCTCCTCCCGGGACTGCTTCCACTCGTAGTAGTACTGATACGTGCGGAGGAGGGCCAGGAACCCGATGACGATGAGGCCGCCGCCGACCTGCAGCATGCCGCGGAAGTACCAGAGCATGAGGCCGAGGCTGACCGCAAAGACGCCGATGTTCGTGAGAACGGCACTGGCGACGAACGCCGTGAAGGTGTCCTCGTCGACGTCGCCGACGTCCCCGATCAGTTCGCTCTCGTCGGGTTCGGCGTACTTCTCCTCGAGGTCCTTGCTGGGCGAATCCGGTGCGAGGTCCCGCTCGGCCTGGGTGGTCTCGCCAATGTCGAAATCGCCGCCATCGTCGTCGTCGAACGGGAGCACGTCCGCCCCTATGGTCGACTTACTCAAAAGGGATTAGGAATACAGGTGACAGAAACGAAGTGACAGGTCGGTTCGACGCGTGGTTCCGGGTCAGGCCACGTCCCGGAGCCGCACCGCCGTCGTGGCCTCGACCCACGCGAGCGGGTTGCCCGCGTCGAACAGCACGACATTCCCGTCGTCTTCGTACACCTCCACGTCCAACGGTTCCGGCTGGACGCTCGCACTGTCCGCCTCGTCGTCGGCGCGGGATTTTGCGGTCACGGCGCTTGGTATGTAGTACCAAGATATATGTCTTTTCACCAGCCAGCTCCCGTGCTGGTCGACTATGCCCCCTGCTACCCCAGTCAGCGGACCCGGAAAGCCCCAGATGTCGATTAGTCCGCTGCTCACGGCGCACCTCACCTGCTCAACCCGGAAGCGGGCAATCAAGGACTGTCCAGCCATACTCTCGACGCCTTCGAAACGCCGATCGCTGCCGATCCTTTTTATTGGAAAACACGGCCAATCACTCACACCGCCACCCGCTTATAAGACACCGCGAACCGGATACACAGTCAACCAGAATGAGCCGGAACGACGAGGTCGCCGATTTATTAGAGGAGTTTGCGGACCTCCTCGACGCCAAGGGGGTCGAGTACAAGCCGACTGCGTACCGCCGCGCCGCGGAGAACGTCCGCGACTACCCGGCGCCGATCGAGAACCTCGCCGGCGAGGGCGAGGACGCCGTCGCCGAGATCGACCGCGTCGGCGACGCCATTGCGTCGAAGATCGTCGAGTACTTCGAGACTGGGGAAATCGAGGAACTCGAGGAACTCCGCTCGGAGCTGCCGGTCGACATCGAGGCGCTGACGCGCATCGAGGGCGTCGGGCCGAAGACGGTCGGGACGCTGTATGACGAGCTCGGGGTCACGACGCTCGACGAGATGGAGGAGGCCGCCGAGGCCGGAAAGATCGAGGAGATCAAGGGGTTCGGCCCGAAGACGCAGGAGAACATCCTCGAGAACATCCCCTTCGCGCGGGAGGCCCAGGAGCGCGAGCGCGTCGGCGACGCGCGCCCGGTCGCGGACGACGCCCTGAGCTATCTCGCGGATGCGGAACCGGTCGCGGAGGTCGAGGTCTGCGGCTCGATCCGGCGCTGGAAAGACACCATCGGTGACGTCGACGTCCTCGCCGCGAGCGACGAGGGTGAGGCGGTCATCGACGCGTTCACCGACTGGCCCGCGGCCGACGCCGTCATCGAGGCCGGAACGAACAAGGCGAGCGTCCGCGCGGACGGCCTCCGCGTCGACCTGCGCGTCGTCGTCACCGATGAGTTCGGCGCCGCGCTCCAGTACTTCACCGGCTCGCGCGACCACAACATCACCGTCCGCAATCGCGCGATCAGCAGGGACCTCAAGGTGAACGAGTACGGCGTGTTCGACGTCTCCGACGTCGAGGACCCCGACGGGGGACAGCGCGTCGGCGAGCGCGTCGCGGGCGCGAGCGAGGCGGGCGTCTACGACGCGCTCGACATGGACTGGGTGCCGCCGGAGCTCCGGGAGAACAACGGCGAGGTCGACGCAGCGGCCGACGGGGACCTCCCGGACCTGATCGAGGAGGAACGGATCCGCGGCGACCTCCACACGCACACGGACTGGTCCGACGGGGGCCACACCATCGCGCAGATGGTCACGGCCGCGGCGGAGCGTGGCTACGACTTCCACGCGGTCACCGACCACGCGGAGGGGCCGGGGATCTTCGGGAATACCGGGCTCAGCGAGGCCGACCTGGCGGAGCAGGCCGACGCCGTCGCCGACGTCGCCGCCGACGCCGACATCGACGTCTTCCACGGCGTCGAGGCGAACATCGACGAGGACGGCGCCATCACGACCGACGACGACGCGCTCGCGACCCTCGACTTCGTCGTCGCCTCGCCCCACTCCGCGCTGAGCGAGAGCGAGGGCGCGACCGAGCGACTCGTCACCGCCATCGAGCACCCCGAGGTGGACGTCCTCGGGCATCCGACGGGGCGCATCATCAACAGCCGGGCCGGGCTCGACGTCGACTTCGAGCGAATCGCCGAGGCGGCCGCGGCCGAAGACGTCGCGCTCGAAGTGAACGCCAACCCGGCCAGACTCGACTGCAACGGCGACGCCGTGCGCGCCGCCATCGACGCCGGTGCGTCTATCGCCATCAACACCGACGCGCACAGCCCCCGCGAGTTCGACCACGTCCGCTTCGGCGTCCACACCGCGCGCCGCGGCTGGGCGGAGCAGGCCGACGTGCTCAACGCGCGCTCGCCCGAGGAGCTCCGCGAGTTCTTCGGGAACTGACCCAGCGCCGATGGCTTCGCCAACTGACCAGCCAGCCCCGGAGCGAACCCCGGAGTCGACGTCGCTGCTGCTCGACGTAATGTGCGGCACCCTGGCGACATACCTGCGCATGTGCGGCTACGACGCGGCGTATGCGCTCGACCGCGACGTCGAGGCCGACGAGACCATCCGCGAAATCGCGGCCGCGGAGGACCGGACGTTGCTCACGCGCGACGAGGAGCTTGCCGCCCGGGCGGACGACGCCGTCCTGCTGACCGAGCGCGACCCGCTCGACCAGCTTCGGGAGCTTCGAGAGGCAGGCTTCCAGGTCGGACTCGACGAGACGCCGAGTCGGTGCGGGCGCTGTAACGGTCGACTCGAGAAGCTCCCGGCCGACGCGGAGCGCCCCGACTACGCGTCCGACGAGGGCCCCGTCTGGCAGTGCCGCGACTGCGGGCAGTGCTTCTGGAAGGGAAGCCACTGGGACCGAGTCGAAAAACGGCTCGAAACGCTGTGAACCGGAAGAAATCGTGTCCCGCCGCCAGCGACGCTAGTTGATGAACTCGACGTCCTCGTCGTCGTCCGCGCTCCCGTCGCGGCCGTTCCCACCGCGGCCCGACGACGAGGAGTCGGCCGAGGGACTGTAGTCCTCGACCTCCGACGCTCGCGGGCCGGACTCGGACGTCGTCGCGTCGGTCGAGTAGTCCGGGTCCGGGAGGCTTCCCGTCCCGGTGCTGGTCGTGTCGACCCTGTCGGTCGTTTCGGTCGTTCGCGACTCGTCGTCGCGTCCCCTGTTCGAGCCCGCGCCGGACCGTGCGTTCGAGGAGCCACCGATGGCGCCTCTCGACGACGCGTTACCCGTCGTCGCATCGCGGGACGTGGTTCCGGTGCTGGAGCCGCTTCGTCCCGTCGACGACCCCTCCCGGTTCGAGACCCACTCACGGGAGCGGTTGTCGTCGACGCTATCGACGCCGGAACGGGAGTCCGAGCTGCTACCGTCGAGCGGCGAGCTGATGTCGGTGTCGCTCGCGCCCCCGTCGCTCGCGCTCGCTCCGGCGCCGCCGAGCTGGGCGCTAGACCGCGACGAACGACCTGCAGATCGGCCGGAACCGTTGCCGGGAGCGTTCGTCTGCGTCTCGACGTCGCCGTCCGGCGTGCCGCCGAGGAAGCCCATCCCGCCGAGCCCGCCGAGTCGACCCTTGTCGACCTCGACGACCTTCGTCTCGCCCTTGTGCGTGACTTCCATCGTCACGGTGCCGCCCGGGTCGTTCCGGGTCTTGAAGTTCGCGACGCCGACGAAGAGGCACCAGAACGTCGTCGCGGCGCCGAGGAAGTAGATGCCCGCGGTCGGGAGCGTCAGGTCGGTCAGCTCCACGGCGCAGGTGTTACCGATCCACTGGCAGGGGTATGCGTGGGCGAACATCGCGACGCCGAGGCCCATGATCGAGGCGCCGACGATGGCGGCCGCCCGGGTGTTGCGGCTCGCCGGGAGCACGGCCATCACGCCGAGCATTACCAGCGGGACGCCGAGCCCGCCGAAGATCCCGCCGAAGAGGCGGGCATCGCCAAGCGAGTAGCCCATGCTCGTCACGAGTCCAGTTCCGGCCGAGAGGATGCCCGCGACGACGAGGGCCACGCCAGCGACGAACAGTCCGACTCCGAGGTACAGCTGTCGGAGGCTCGTCGAGCGACCCCCGTCTTCGTACACCTCCGAGAGACTAGTCATAGCGGACCATATCGCTCCACCGTGAAAACTCTATGTCAGACATCCGGCGGTTGGGACGGGCAGGGGTCTCGTTCGGGAGGGTCGAACGGCCGGCCCGAACACGTCACCGCCGCGGAGGCGACGGCCTTCGAAAGTATTACCCTCGCCGCCGCGGAACGCGCAGCCATGAGCGAGGACGAGGAATCCGAGGCGGAGCCCGCCGTCGAGCTCGGCGAGGGCCCCGACGTTGTCGGCCAGCCGATCGCCCGCGTCGCGTCGCGGCTGACGTGGCCGAAACCGAAAAGCGAGATCGTCGCCCGCGAGGGCGACGTCGAGATCCGGACGCCCGAGGGCCCGCGCGCCCTCGACGACGTGCTCGACGCCGTCGACGTCGACGTGTTCGACACCCGCGGCACGTTCGTGGAGTCCGTCCACGACGAGGTCGGTCGCGGTCCCGTCGCCACCGAGTAGCGTCCGCGGCTTCGCGAACCCTGAGGCCACGAAACGGACGCAAATACCGCGCGGCTTTTTGTCATCGCCTGCCGAGTAGTAGCTATGACGCTCCCGTTCGATCCGGCGATGCTCGACAGCGACGACTTCGGCGAGGAGGAAGCGGTGCTGGAGATGGACCACGAGGAGGCCATCGAGCACGTCCGCGAGGTGTGTGCGGACGTCGGCTTCGGCTTCCCGACGGAGTTCTCCCCCTCCGAGCTCTTAAACGAGAAGGTCGACGCCGACAGGGACCCCTACTACGTGCTCGGCGCCTGCAACCCGAACATGGCGAACCGCGCGCTCGACGCGACCGGCGGCGACATTGGAGCCCTCTTCCCCTGTAACATGGTCATCCAGCAACTCGAGCCGGGTCGCCAGCGCGTCTACCACGTCTCGATCATGCGCATCGCGCGCCTCCTCGGAATGGTCGAGCCGGACGAGTCGAAAGAGATGGACGCGATCATCGCGAGCACCGGCGAGATGGTCGACGAGGTCTTCGACGAGTTGGCGGACTGAGGCGACCACCCGGAACTTTCCTCCACCGACTGAGTCGACCACGGCGGCGTCGCCCCAGACGAGGTTGCAACACCACTAAGCGAACCGGCTCGCTACGAGCCCGGTATGGACTGGCAGGCACGGGACGACGAACTTCTCTACGACGGGGAGTCCATCCGCGAGCGAGTCGACGCCGGGAGCGACCTCGTCGTCGTGACGAGCCACCGGGTGCTCGCGTTCACGCCAGAGGGCGACGGCGCGAACTTCCGAGCAGTCGACCGGCCGAACGTGACTGGCGTCCGAGCGGGGGCGCAGGGCGACGCGGACTGGCTCCGACGAGCCGCCGTCGCCGGCGTCGGGGGCCTCGGCGCTCTCGCGCTCGGACTGGTCCTCGATTTCGACTCGCTCGTCCCGACCGGCGGCGTCGACGTCGCCGGCGGCGGTGCCGCTGGCATCGGTGGCCTCCTCGAAACCATCGGAACCCTGCTGCGTGTGGTCGCGCTACTCGACGACCTGTTCGTCGCGGTGGGGCTATTGGCGGTGCTGGCGGCCGTGGCTGTGGGCAGCCTGTACTGGACCCAGCGGGAACCGAAACTGACCATCGCCGTCGCTGGCGACGACGACATCCAGCTGGCGTGGTCCGGCGACGACGAGTTCGACGAGGACAGGGTCGATGACGACGACGGCCCCGAAGCCGCAGCCGACCGACTCCGGCGGGCGCTGTTTTCATAGGGCGTCGAGCCCGTCTCAGTCGCCGTCGAGAAAATCACCCAGATTCGCCTGCAACCCCGACACCATCGTCGACTTGCGGCGGAGCCGCGCCAGCGACACGGGGAGATGCTCGCTCACGCCGCGGACGGCCTGCTCGAACGTCTCCGCGGTACCGAACTCGTCCCGGTCGAAGGCGTCCCGGACTGCTTCGCGGACCTGCCAGACGCCGACCGGCCCCCAGTACTCGTCGGAGACGTGCCGGAGGACGATGGCCTTCGCCTGCCGGTTCCGGTCCGAGAGGTGCTCCAGGACGCCGAGGCGAGCGGCATAGTAGGCGCCCGCCGTCTCCTCGACGTAGCCGGTGCGCCCCTCGTGGCCCTCGTGGGCCGAGGCGAGGTACATGCCGGCCTCGGGATCCGGGTTCCAGACGCTGCCCGGCGCCTTCATCTCGACCAGTTCGTACTCCCACTGGCCGGGGACGAGCACGACCCAGAAGGCGTTGCCGAGGTACTCGTTGCGGTGGACCTCGACCTGGTCGACGGAGGGGGCATCCCGGATGGTGCCGCGGAGGAATTTGCCGACCGTGTCGTCGACGGCGGTGATCGACCAGCGCGTCGGGACGAGCCGGCGATTCTCACCGCGGCCGAGCGCGCCTGCGGAGAGGACCGTGTTGATCTCGTAGACGTCGAAGCCGCGCCGGTAGAGGTAGTTCATCGCGCCCTGCGCCTGCCAGTCGTCGTCCTCCAGTGTCTTCTTGACTGGGCGCGGGACGTGCGGATTCTCGCCCAGTTCCGCGCGCTCGGCGCGTGCACGTGGGCCGGTGGGCGTCTTCACGTCTTGCGCGCCGACGTCGAAGTCGAGGTCCGGCCTCTCCTCGAGGCCGATCTCCACGTCGACCGGGCGGTCGGCGATGGCGACCTCGCGCTGGGTCCCGAGCCAGCCGTCCCAGGCGTCGTGGACGCTGTCGACCTCGGCCGTCCGGTTGGAGTTGAGCAGGCTCGTCCGGCGCTCGAACACGTCCGCGATCGAGACGCCCTCGTCGTACCACGCGCCGGAGGTCTCGAACTGCGCCGCCGAGCCCTCGTGGCCGACGGGCGAAAGGATACCCGTGGAGACGTTCGGGTAGTTCGACCGGCCGACGAAGATCGAGGGGGAGACGCTCCCGACGAGCGCGTCGTCGGTGACGTGCTCCTCGAAGCGACGCTCGAAGGACTCGAGATGGTCGAGGATCTCGTAGTCCTTCTCCTGGGCGAGCCGCCGCTTCTCGGCTCGCTCGTTCGCTTCGAACTCGATGTACTCGTCGAGCCGCATACGGTGTGAAAAGGGGCGCGTGCGCTTGAACCTTCCCCGAACGTTGCGGTGGGTGGGCGGAAAGGTCGGCCGGCCGGTCGGCCCGACCGAGTGGTTACTCGGTCTCCGCTTCCGTCTCGGCGTCCGTCTCCGCCAGCTCCTCCTCATCCATCTCCTCGATGACCTCGTCGGCGGACTTGATCCCCGCCTCGCCGGTCTTGACCGCTTCGGCTTCCTGCTCGAGTTCGTCGACGTCCATCTCGGCCGCCTCGTCGATCTGCCCGAGGATCTCGTCGATGTCGTCGAGGCCGAGCATCTGGCGCGTCTCCTCGTCGAACTCGAGGCCCTCCAGGCCCTCGGCCTTCGACTCTACGTCGGAGCCGGTCAGGTGCTTGCCGTAGCGCCCGACGAGACTGGTGAGTTCCTGCGGGAGGACGAACGTCGTCGACTCGCCCTGGCCGATCTCCTCGAGCGTCTCCATCCCGCGCTCGATGATGGCCCGCTCGCCCATCGACTCGGCGGACTTCGCGCGCAACACCGTCGAGATGGCGTCACCCTGTGCTTCGAGGATCTGGCTCTGCTTTTCACCCTGCGCGCGGATGATGTTCGACTGCTTCTCGCCCTCGGCTTCCTCGACCGCGGAGCGCCGTTCGCCCTGCGCTTCGAGGATCATCGCCCGCCGGCGACGTTCCGCGGACGTCTGCTGCTCCATCGCCTGCTGAACGTCCTTGGAGGGATTGACCTCGCGGACCTCGACGCTCTCGACGCGGATCCCCCACTCGTCCGTCGGCTCGTCGAGCTCCTGGCGGATCTTCGCGTTGATCTCCTGTCGCTTGTTCAGCGTGTCGTCGAGCTCCATGTCGCCGAGCACGGCCCGGAGCGTCGTCTGCGCGAGGTTCGAGACGGCCTTCTTGTAGTCGTCGACCTCGAGGAACGCCTTCTTCGCGTCCATCACCTTGATGTAGACGACGGCGTCGGCCGTGACCGGTGAGTTGTCGCGCGTGATCGCTTCCTGGCGCGGGACATCGAGCGTCTGCGTTCGCATGTCGAACGCGTACGTCCGGGAGACGAACGGCGGGATGATGCTGATCCCCGGCTGGAGGAGCTTCCGGTACTCACCGAAGACGGTCAGCGCCTCCTTCTCGTACGCGTCAACGATCTCGACGGATTGCCAGACGGCGACGATGATCAGCAGGAGGAACAGCAAGCCGATCGCCGCCACGCCGAACCCGAGCTGGAGGGGTACTATCGCCATGGTGAGATGTTGGGTCAATTGGTTATAAGCGTTCGGCCGATTTTGGGACGGAAGCGTATTTGGCGTATCTGGCTTATAAGTGGGAGTTGCGGGTGTCGGGTGAATGACAATCTGCGACAACGCGAACGGTTGGAGTGCGTTCGGATGTTCGCTCCGTATGAGATTGTACGTGTGGTACGGTCTTGCTCTCGACAGCACCGCAGACACCTCGAAAGCCCTCGGCCGCTCTTACTTATAAACCGTATTTAAAGGTGCAGACGCTGCTACGCTTGACAGCACCGCAAACACCCTGAAAGCCCTCGGCCGCTCGCGGTCGCTATCCTCGAAAATCGGAGATTTTCGGGCTCCGAGAAATCTTCGATTTCTCGCGAAGC
>JBDGPU010000131.1:0-18142 GCA_042219525.1 Halopenitus sp. | reverse complement strand
AGCGGGACGCCCTGCGACGTAAGCGACGCGAGAGCGAAGCTCTCGCTAGTCTGAGACTCCGTCTCAGGCACCGCAACCCGGCGAGCGAACGCAGTGAGCGAGCCGGGTGAGGAGCGCAGCGAGCAGCGCGAGCGCTCAGCGGCTGGGGCTTTCTGGGCGTGCTGAGTGGTATCGCCCACGATGACGACCGATCAAACCACGCAGAAAGCGACCGTCTCAGCGGCTGGGGCTTTCTGGGCATGCTGAGTGGTATCGCCCACGATGACGACCGATCAAACCACGCAGAAAGCGACTGTCTGAGCGGCTGGGGCTTTCAAGGCATGCTGAGTGGTGTCGCTGGCGATAGAGACCGAGCAACCGAAGAAGCATCCCTTCTGGTAGTATCGTCGCAGGCAACGAGGTTCGAAGAAATTCGGGAGAAACCCCGGCCACCTAGCCCCAGGTCCAGCGTGAGTCCAACCAGTAGCGGTAGAAGCCGCTTATCACGATGCCGACGCCGTTCGCGATCAGGTAGGGTGTGGCGGTCTGGCTAACGATGCCGTACAGCACGCCGAGCTGGATGGGGATCGCTGTCCCGCGTACCAGATTCGTCTTCGCGAGACCCGTCAGGTACGTGCGGAGCGTGACGTGGCCGGTTTCGCTGAACGTCCAGGCATTGTTCGCGACGAACTGCAACAGGATCGTCGTCTCGATCGCGACCGTCGCCGCGATCAGGTACCCCAGCCCGGCGACCTCGACGAACGCGGCCAGCAGGACCATCTGGATCCCGGCGGCGACGGCGCCCACGAGGGCGAATCGCCGCAGTCGCTCGGCCTCGGGCCCGTACAGGAGCGCGCGGAGATAGCGTCGGACCATCTAGCGATAACCGAGTGCTTCGAGCCGTGTCTCGACGTCCCCCTCGACGTCCGGTTCAGCCGTCTCGTCGGCGTCGGCCAGCTGCCGCTCGTACTCGCGGACCGCCGGTTCGAGGCGGTCCCGAGCGGCTGCGGCCTCCGTCTCCGGGTCCGGAAGTAGATTCAGCTGCTGGGTCGGGTCCGCCGCCCGGTCGTACAGCTCCCGCTCGTCGCCGTCGGTGTTCTCGATGTACATCCACCGGCCGTCGCGCACGCTGACCCAGAGGTCGCCGTCCTCGAGGGACCGGGGGATGGGCTGTTCCGTGACGTCGTCGCCGCGGACGGTCACCGAGACGATGGGATCCAACCCGGGCCGGTCGACGTGCTCGACCGTCCCGAGCAAGCTCTCGCCGGCCCAGTCGTTCGCGGGGGCGACGTCGAGCAGGTCGGTGATCGTCGGCGCGATCGCGTCGAGGCCGACGGGGTCGGTGACGCGGCGCCCCTCGGCGCCCGGGACGTTCACGATCAGCGGGACGTGCGTGAGCTCGTCGTAGAGCTTCGGGTAGTGGGCCAGGTGGCCGTGCTCCATGAACTCCTCGCCGTGGTCGCCGGCGACGACCACCGCCGTCTCGTCGTCGAGCCCCTCCGCCGACAGCGAGTCGAGGAGGCGGTCGACGCTGGCGTCGACCTGACGGACGCCGCCCTGGTAGAGCGTCCGCAGGTCCGCCAGCGTCTTTTCGCCGACCCCCCTGCCGAGGCCGGTGCGGACGTGCGCGGAGAGCATCCGGAACTTGCCGATCCGACCGTCGGACACCTCCCGGAGGTATCGCGGTGCGGGGACGTACGGCGTGTGGGCGTCCATGTAATGGATCCACAGGAAGAACGGCTCCTCGGCGTCCTCGATGAACGACGTCGCCTCCGCCTCCACGTCGAGCATCCGTGAGGCGTCCGTGAACGGACGATCGTCGGAGCCACCGCGGAGGTACGACCCGGCCCGGCGGAACGGCGAGCTGACGAGCTGCATCCACGCGCCAAAGGTCGGGTGCGCGGCGACGAACTCCCCGGTCCGGCTCCCGTCGGTGTTGCCGACGAACGCTTCGAACTCGTCGAAGCCGTCGTCGTAGCCCCAGATGTCGGTGAGGAAGCCGTTCGCGGCGTTGAACCCGCCGGTCGCGACGCCAGCGTCGGAGAGCTGCTCGGCCAGCGTCGTCGACTCCGTGACGCCGATCCGGCCGGAATCGGTGAAGACGGGCCGCGAGGCGAGGATCGACGGGAACGACATCGGCGTCCAGTTCCCGTGGGCGAACGCGTTCTCGAAGACGGTCCCGTCGGCGGCGAGCGACGAGAGGGTCGGCGTCACCCGCGTCTCGTCGTACGGCTCGATCGCGTCTGCCCGGAGCGAATCGACCGTCACGAGGAGCACGTTGGACGGAGAGGAGTCAGTCATGGATGGTGTTCGCGCGTTGCGGTCGGGTCAGCCCGCCGGGATCGCGCCGACCCCGGAGCGAATTTCGTTATACCCGGATAGGGAGGATCCCCCTGTGAATGTTATGATCACCGAGGTTGCCGCCGTGAATCACGTATCTTCGCCGACAGTGCCCACGGAACTGTCTAGCGGCGACGATATCGAAGAACCGTGAGATATACGCGCGCCGACCGGTTCCGCTGAGACATGCCACAGGAGCGCGTCACTCTCTCACTCGCCCCCGGCGCGACGCTCGCCGGCACGACGCTCGTCGACGCGACGCCCGTCGACGCGCTGTTCGCCAGCGCGACGCCACCAGTCGACCGTCGCAGTCGACGCCGACCGGGACGCACCGACGGGTCGGCGACGACATCCCCTGCCCCATCCACGGAGTGGTCCAGATGACCGAGTCGGACCGGATCCGGCTCGGCGCCGACGTCGGCGGCACCTTCACCGACGTCGTCCTCGCCACGGGCGACGACCTCGTCACGACGAAAGTCCCGACGACGGCCGACCAGAGCGTCGGCGTCGTCGACGGCGTCCACAAGGCCTGCGCTGAAGCCGGCATCGAGCCCGGCGACGTCGACGAGTTCACGCACGCGATGACCGTCTCCGTCAACGCCCTGCTCGAGGAAACGGGCGCGAAGACGGCGCTCGTGACCACCGAGGGGTTCCGCGACGTGCTCGAGATCGGCCGGCAGGACCGCCCGGACCTGTACGACCTCTCCGCGCAGCGCCCCGAGCCGCTGGTCCCCCGACGCCGCCGGTTCGAGGTCCCCGAGCGGACGACGCCGGAGGATGCAGCCGTCGACGTCGACACCGCCGTCGACGAAACCGCCGTCCGCAACGTCGCTGCCGACATCCGCGACTGCGACGCCGAGAGCGTCGCCGTCTCGCTGCTGCACGCCTACGCCGACCCGACGAACGAGCAGCGCGTCGCCGAGATCCTCGACGCGGAACTCGACGTGCCGATCTCGACCTCCCAAGAGGTCCTCGCCGAGTTCCGCGAGTACGAGCGCACCTCCACCACCGTAGTCGACGCGTACGTCACGCCGAAGATCGACAGCTACCTCGGCCGGCTCACGATGGAGGCCGTCGACCTCGGACTCCCCGAACCGCTCGTCATGCAGGCAAACGGCGGCATCGCCGACGCCGACACGGTCCGCGAGCACGCGGTCACGACGTCGATGTCGGGCCCCGCCGCGGGCGTCGTCGGCGCCAACGCCGCGGCCGGCGCGATTGCCGACGAACGCGACCTCCGCGGGCTCGTCACCTTCGACATGGGCGGCACGTCGAGCGACGTGAGCCTCGTCCGCGAGGGCGAGGCCGAGCGCACGACCGACGCCGAGATCAACGGCCGCCCGGTCCGGACGCCGATGGTCGACGTGACCACCGTCGGCGCCGGCGGCGGCTCCATCGCGTGGGTCGACGAGGGCGGCGCGCTGCGCGTGGGCCCGCGATCAGCCGGAGCGGAGCCCGGGCCAGCTTGCTACGGCAAGGGTGGCACCGAGCCGACCGTCACCGACGCGAACCTGGTGCTCGGCTACGTCGGCGAGGACGCCGACCTCGGCGGGGAACTCTCGCTGGACGCGGCCGCGGCCCACGACGCGCTCGCCGACCTCGCCGACGAGGCGGGGATGGCCGGCCCGGTCGAGGCCGCCCGCGGCGTCTACCGCGTCGCGAACGCGAACATGGCCCGCGCGATCCGGCTGGCGACGGTCGAGCGGGGCCACGACCCGCGCCAGTTCGGCCTCGTCGCGTTCGGCGGCGCCGGCCCGATGCACGCCGCGGCGCTCGCCAGCGACCTCGACGTCGGCACCGTCGTCGTCCCGCCGGCCTGCGGGGTCCTCTCCGCATACGGGCTGCTCGCGGCCGACGAGAAGCACGACGCCGTCCGGACGTACCGGACGCCACTCGCCGAGGCCGACCCTGAGCGCGTCGACGAGCGCTACGACGACCTCGAGCGCGAGGCACTCGCGGAGGCTCGCGACCCCGACGTGGCCCAGGTTCGGCGCCAGGCGGACCTCCGTTACGGCGGCCAGAGCTTCGAGCTGACCGTCGCCGTCGATGACTCGTTCGATCCCGAGGCGGTGGCCGAACGCTTCCACGACGCCCACGAGTCAACGTACGGCTACCGGATGGACGATCCGGTCGACCTCGTCAACCTGCGGGTGACGGCGACGACCGACCGCCAGGAGCCCGCGACCGCACACGCGGCCGGTGAGGGCGCCGACCCCGACGTCCGGGAGGCCCGGTTCGGCGCCGACGGCGACGTCTACGAGACGTCGATATACCAGCGCTCGGCCCTCCCGGTCGGTCACACCATCGGTGGGCCGGCCGTCGTCGAGGGCGGCCAGAGCACCGTCGTCGTCCCGCCGGCGTGGGACGCCGAGGTCAGACCGGACGCCACGCTCGTGCTCACGGAGGAAGGACAATGACTGATTCAACCACCAGCAGCGAGGCCGACAGCGACGTCGATCCAGTCACGCTCGAGATCCTGCGCAACCAGCTCGAGGGCGTCGCCGAGGAGATGGGCCAGGTGCTCATCCGCGGCGCCTACTCGCCGAACATCAAGGAGCGTCAGGACTGCTCGACCGCGCTGTTCGACGCCGACGGGCGCATGGTCGCACAGGCGGAGCACATCCCGGTCCACCTCGGCGCGATGCCGGAGGCCGTCGAAGCGGTCCGCGAGCAGGACCCCGAGCCCGGCGACGTCTGGATCCTCAACGATCCCTTCGAGGGCGGGACGCACCTACCGGACGTGACGCTCGTCTCGCCCCTCTCGCCCGAGGGCGTCGAAACCACGGATGAATCGGAGATCGTCGGCTACGCCGTCTCCCGCGCGCACCACGCCGACGTCGGTGGGTCGACGCCCGGGAGCATGCCGGCCGGCGCCCGCGAGATCTACGAAGAGGGCATTCGCCTGCCGGGCGTCCGCCTCGCTCGCGACGGCGAAATCGTCGACGACGTCATGGCGCTGTTCCTCGCGAACGTCCGGACGCCGGACGAGCGCCGGGCCGACATCCGCGCGCAGCTCGCGGCCCACGACCGCGCCGAGGAGCGCCTTGGCGACCTGCTCGCCGAGCACGGCGAGACGGTCCTCGATGCCTTCGACGCCGTCATCGACTACTCGCGCGACCGCGTCGCGGCGGAGCTCTCGGCGCTGCCCGACGGGACCTACGTCGCCAGCGACGTGCTGGAGGGTGACGGCGTGACGGACGAAGACATCCCGATCGAAGTGACCGTTACCGTCGACGGCTCGACGCTCGACGTCGACTTCGCTGGCACCGCCGACCAGGTCGCGGGCAACCTCAACGCGCCGCTGGCCGTCGCGAAGAGCGCGGTCTACTTCGTCGTCCGCTGTCTGACCGACCCCGAAATCCCGCCGAACCAGGGCTGTTACGACCCCGTGACGGTCTCGGCGCCGGAGGGCTCGCTGCTCAACCCGACCGCGCCGGCCGCCGTCGTCGGCGGCAACGTCGAGACGAGCCAGCGCGTCACCGACGTCGTCTTCGCGGCGCTAGCCGGGGCCGTCCCGGAGCGTGCCCCGGCGCAGGGCCAGGGGACGATGAACAACCTCATCATCGGCTCCAGGGAAGGTGACTTCGCCTACTACGAGACCATCGGCGGCGGTGCCGGCGCAACGAGCGACGCCGACGGCATGGACGGCGTCCAGGTCGGGATGACCAACACGCTGAACACACCCGTCGAGGTGCTGGAGGCCGAGTACCCGCTCCGCGTCGAGCGGTACGCGCTCCGCCCCGGCACCGGCGGCGACGGTGACTACCGGGGCGGCCTCGGGCTGGAACGCTCGCTGACCGTCGAGCGCGACGCCACCGTCTCGCTGCTGACCGAGCGACGCCGCACGCGTCCCCAGGGCGTCGCCGGCGGCGAGGACGGCGCCACGGGGGAGAACCTCGTCGACGGCGAGGCAGTGCCCGCGAAGACGACGCAGGACGTCGAAGCCGGGTCGACTGTCACCGTGCGCACGCCGGGCGGCGGCGGGCACGGTGACCCGGCCGAACGCGACGAGGAAGCCCGGGATGCCGACCGGCGCGATGGGAAACTCGACGACGAGAGCGCCGGCGAATAGCGGAAGCTGACGGAGGTGTCATTCGGGTCCCGTCCCGGCCGCATCGCCCGCGACCTTCCTGCCGTCGCAGTCTCCCCATTCGTCGTCGCCAGCGGTCTGGTTCTCCGTATCCTCGAGCTGGTCGTCCAGTCCCCACTCAGCGGCGCGCTCGGCGGCTTCTTCGCGGGCCTGCTCGCGGATCGCGTCGATGCGGTCGCCGTCCGCCAGGAAGGACTCGACGGCGCTGGCGTCGTCCTCGGTGTCGAGTCGCTCCGCCGGGGCTGCGTCCCTGGTCTCGTCGGCCAGTTTGGGTGCATCCGCGAGCTCCTCGGCGGGCATGCCCGGCGGGACCGTCAGTTCGGGCGTGTCGTGGGCCTCGGCGAGGGCCGCGGCGTCGACGGCGTAGAGCTCGATCCGGTACGGCCCGGGGACGGCCAGGTCCGCGAGGGCGTCGGCGCCGCCGTTGTCCGTGGCGGTGTTGTACGCGAGTACGGGGACGCCGTCCGCGAAGGTTACGACGCCGCGGGCGTCGCCGTCGAGCATCAGCGCGTCCTGCGGGACGAGCGTCGCGTAGCCAGTCAGGTCGCGGTCGAGCGCGCTCGCGAGGACCGTCTGCGGGCTCTCGACGACCCGCGCCCGGAGGAGCTCCCCGCGGGGAATGTGGAGCGCTTCGGGTGCCTCGCCGCTCATGGCGTGTCGGGGGCGACGGCGCTCCGGAACCGGTCGGCGACACCGGTCTCGTCGCCGTCGCGAACGTCGATCCGTTCGGCGGCTTGCCGGTAGGCCGCCGCGGCGTCGCTCTCGGGCGCGTGCGCGAGCAGGGGCTTGCCCGCGCGGCGAGCGTCGCGAGCGACCTCCGTGGCGGGGACCTGCGCGAGGGTTTGCCCGCCGAAGCGGCGCTCGGCCTGCTCCGCGACGCGGTCGGCCCGCTCCCGGACCTTGTTGAACAGCACGCCGGCGACGTCCGTGCCGTACGACCGGGCGTATTCCTGGACCTTCAGCCCGTCCGAGAGCGCGGGGATCGTCGGCTGAACGACGACCACGACACGGTCCGCGAGGACGATGGGGAGGACCGCCGACTTCGAGCCGAGTGCCGCGGGGGAGTCGAGCAGGATGACATCCGTGTCGGCGGCGAGGTCGGCGACGACGTCCCGGAGGCGGGCGGGGTCGGCCTCGGCGAACGCCGCCAGCGACGTGCCACAGGGGACGACGGAGAGCCCGAAGCGGTCGTACGTGGCCTCCGCGACGGTCGTGCCGGTCTCCTCGACCAGCAGGTCGTGGAGCGTCACGTCGACGTCGTCGAGCCCGGCGTGGAACAGGAGGTTCGCCATTCCCGTGTCCCCGTCGACCACGGTCACGTCGTGGTCCTCGGACAGCGCCATACCGAGCGCGAGCGTGCTCGTCGTCTTGCCCGTGCCGCCCTTGCCGCTGGCGACGGCGAACGCTTCGACCATACGTGGGTTGTCTGCCCCTTCGGGTTAAAAATTACGTGCGTGACGGAGAAATCAGCCCCCACCGACTGAAGTCAGTCCTTCCACGCGGCGATGTTGCGGTCGCGCAGCTCGCCTTTCGCCCGCCACTCTCGGGGACGAAAGGCGATGACGAACGCGCCGCCGACGACCGTGGCGACCGCCGCGAGGACCACGACTCCCGGAACGCTGCCGATGGCCGCGTTGGCCGGGAGATTGCCAGTGCCGAAGGTGGAGACGTGTGCTGCCCAGGTCGCCACGAGCAGCAGGAGCAGCGGGAGGTAGACGCGCCGGAGTCGGTGCGCGAGCGCCTCCTCGAAGGTGATCTTCACCTCGGGCTGTCGGTAGTCCGCCGCCAGCTGGCGGCGCCAGTTCTCGTCGTCGACCTCGGAGCTCGGATCGAGCCCCGGGGCGATGGCGTTCTCCTGGAGCAGCCGAACCCGGGAGCGCCAGACGTCGTACGCGCGGTAGCGGTGGGCTTCGATCCCGAGGAACGCCAGCAGCGTGCCGATGCCGATGAGGACGATGTAGTGTGGATTGGAGCTGCTCGAGAAGGCGTAGGTGACGACCGCCGCGCTCATCGTGACCCCCCACTTCGTCGTCCGGTCGAGCCGAACGCGCCACCGGTTCATTCGGTGGACCTCGCCCCGGTAGAGGTGGGCGAACGCCGAACTCGGGGCCATCTCGTCCGCGAACAGCCCCTTGCCGACCTCGGCGGGCGGGAGCTCCTCCCCGATCCGGCCGTCCGCACCGCTCGGGGCCTCGGACGGGGTCGTTTCCGCGCCAGCGCCGTCGCTGCCCGCGCCGCTTCCGCCACCGGCAACGTCGGCCTCGCCGGCTTCGCCGCCGGTAGCGCCCCGGTCGACCCCGGCGTCGTCGCTGCTCATAGTTTCGAGCTACGGGAGCAACGCCTGACTCGGCGATAATCGTTCGGGCCGATGCGCTCGCGGACGCTCAGTTCCGGCCCACGTCGGTATCCCCGCCATCGAGCGGGTCGAGGTCGAGCGGACCGAGGTCGACGTGCTCGCGCAGCAGGTCGGCCGCGCGGTCGTAGCCCACCCCCGTCTCGGTCCCCGTGGCCGGCCGGTCACGGCCAGCGTGAGCGAAGACCGCCTCGAGGAACGCGTCGCGGGCGACCTCGTTCTCGAAGAGCCCGTGGAGGTAGGTCCCGAAGACGCGGTCGGTCGCCGCGCCGAGGGCAGCGCCGTCGCGGCCGCCCTCCTCGTTGCCAGCGCCGGTTCCGTTTCCGTTGCGAGCGCCGGCTCCGTTTCCGTTGCGAGCGCCGGCTCCGTCCCCGTCGACGGCGGCAAACGGGAACGAGAGGTCCGCCGCGTCGGTGGCTCGCGTCTCGCCCATGTGGATCTCGTAGCCCGCAACGTCGCCGTCGGCGCCCGCCAGCGGCCCGCTCCCGTCCAGTCGCAGCTCCGTTGCGACGACGCGCTTCCGCTCGCTAAAGGTGGTTTCGACCGGGAGCAGGCCGAAGGCATCGACGGTACCACTTGTCCCCGTTTCGTTCGTCTCTCCCACGTCGTCGCTGGCGCTCTCGACGTCCGCCCGCAGGATGCGGTCGCCGAGGAGCTGGTAGCCGCCACAGAGGCCCACGACGGGGCCCTCGAACCCCTGGAGTTCCTCGTCGAAGCCGGCCTCGCGGGCGGCGATCAGGTCGTCGACGGTGTTCTTCGTCCCCGGGAGGACGATGGCGTCGGCGGTAATGGCGGCGTCGGCCTCAACGCTGGCGTCGGCCTCGACGTTGGCGTCGGCGTCGCCACCTGCGTTCGGTCCCGCGAGGTCGACGTCGAGGGGGACGTACGCGACGCGGACGCCGGGTTCAGCGGCCAGCGGCTCGAGGTCGGTAAAGTTGGAGACGTGCGGGAGCCGCGGAACGGCGACGGTGACGCTCCGGTCCGCGCCGACGCCGTCGTCGGCGCCGCGGACCGCACGCTCGCCCGCGGCCGGGAGGTCGACGCTGTCCTCCGCCGGGAGTCCGGGGTCGTCGTAGGGAACGACGCCGAGGACGGGGACGCCGGTCCGGTTTTCGACCTCCTCGATGCCGGGCCGGAGCAGCTCCGCCTGCCCGCGAAACTTCGTGATGACCGCGCCGGCGACGCGCTCCCGGAGGTCGTCCGGGAGGAGTTCGAGGGTCCCGACCAGCGACGCGAACACGCCCCCGCGCTCGATGTCGGCAACGAGGACGATGTCGGCGTCGGCGAACCGTGCGGTTTCGACGTTCGCGATGTCGCGATGCTGGAGGTTGATCTCGGCGATCGATCCGGCCCCCTCGGCGACGACGACGTCGTGGTCGACTGCGAGGCGGGCGTGAGCCGCTTCGGCTGTCGCCCGCGCCCGGTCCCAGTGCTCCTCGTAGTAGTCGCCCGCCGCGTAGTGCGCGACCGCCTCGCCGTCGAGGACGAGCTGGGACTCACCCTCCCCGCGCGGTTTGAGGAGAACGGGGTTGTGGTCGGTCGAGGGGCGGACCCGCGCGGCCCGCGCCTGCACGTACTGCGAGACGCCGATTTCGCCGAAGGCGACTTCGCCGCCGTCGTCGTGGCTCTCCGATTTCGTCGCCGTCGCTTTCGGCACCGCGCGAGCGTTGTTCGACATGTTCTGTCCTTTAAAAGGTGCGACGTCGACCCCGCGGTCGGCGAGCAGGCGACAGAGCCCGGTGGCGACGGTGGACTTGCCGACGTGGCTTGCGGTTCCCGCGACGAGGATGGTACGGGCGTTGGGGACGGCGTCGCGGTCGGGGGCGGTGTCGCGGTCGACGTCCGCCGCGGCCGACTCGTCCCCGCTCGCGTCCGGCATCGTCAGAACTCGGTGCCCTTCCGGGCGCGCTGGCCCTCGTCGATCGGGTGCTTCTCCTTGCCAACCTCGGTGACCAGGTCCGCGTGGTCGTAGACGAACTCGGGCTTCGAGTGGCTCCCCGTGAGGACGAGTTCGAGGTCGTCGGGCTTCTCTTCGATCAGGTCGATGACGTCCGCCTCGTCGATCAGGCCCTTGTCGACGGCGTAGAGGACTTCGTCGAGAATCAGGAGGTGCATCCCCGCGTCGGCGTCGGCATCGAGCGGGAAGGGGGTCGTGAGGTCAGCCTCGCGGGCGGCGGCAAGGAGGTCTCGCGTGCGCTGGAGGCCCCCCTGCGCCTTCGCCTCGTGGTCGTCCTCCGCGGAGCCGTCGCGCATGCCGTGCCAGCCGTAGTGGCCGGTGTTCTCGTAGGTGAAGCCGGGCAGCGCGGCGATGGCGTTGTACTCGCCGCGGACGTCCTCGACGGAATCGGCGCCGCCCTTCATGAACTGGACCATGTGGACCCGGTAGCCGTGCCCCGACGCGCGGGCACCCATCCCGAGCGCGGCGGTCGTCTTCCCCTTGCCGTCGCCCCACCAGACCTGCACCAGGCCGAACTCCTCGGGGGCGCCGGGCTCGACGCTGCGCGATTCGGGCGTGACGCCGCTTCCGGGAGTCCCCTGTCGCTTCGCGGCCTCGCGACGGTCGTCGGTCGACTTCCCCTCCGAGGCCGACTCCGCCTCCTGCTCCGCGTTGTCGCTCATGGGCCATGGTTCACGGCGACGGCCTTGAATGGGTCGGACAGGAGGCGGGGAGTCGCCAGCGACAGTCTGTCGCCAGCGATGGTCTATCGCCAACGGCGGTCGACCGCGAGCAACACTTACTCGCTGGCGGCGGGGAGCGTGAGGGTGACGACGTTCCCCCGGGAATCGCGCGTTCCGAAGGAGAGGTCGCCGGAGGAGAGCGTGGTCATCCAGTGGACGAGCCAGAGGCCGAGACCGCTCCCGTGTTCGAGCCCGGTTTCCCCCCAGGACCCGAGCGCGGCGATCTCCTGTTCGGGGATGGGCGGACCGTCGTCGACGACCTGAATTCGGACGTCGTCGCCTGGTTCGAGTCGGAGCGTGACGCTCGGGTGCTCCCGGTCGTTGTGCTCGACGGCGTTCTCGACGAGTTCCTGCAGGGCCATGTCGAGCAACTCCTCGCCGACGACCTCGATCGGTACGTCGCGGTCGGCGGCGGCGTCCGTCCCATCGGTCGACTCGTCGACTGCCACGCCGTCGTCGAAGGCGTGGACCACGCTGATCTCCGCCTCCGGATACCCTGCCTCGGCCGCGTCGCTGACGCGGTCGAGGGCCGCCGTGGCCGACGTGGTTATCGACGAGTCCGCGACCTGGAGCGTTCGTTCGACGTCGCGGGCTTTCTCCGCGAGCGTGAGCACGCGGTCGAGCGACTCCTTGGCCGTTTCGACGTGTTCGGCGCCTTCGGCCTTCCCGTCTTCCTCGGCGCCCTCGGCCATCCCGTCTTCCTCGGCGCCCTCGGCCATCCCGGCTTCCTCGGCGCCCTCGGCCATCCCGGCTTCCTCGGCGCCCTCGAACGTCCCGGCTTCCTCGGCGCCTTCGGCCTTCCCGTCTTCCTCGGCGCCCTCGAACGTCCCGTCTTCCTCGAGTAGCTCCAGGTGGCCACGGACCACGTTGAGCTCGTTCCTGACGTTGTGACGAAGGATGCGATTGAGCACCCCAAGCCGTTGCTCGCGCTGGACGATCTCGGTGACGTCGTTCAGGTAGACGATCTGAGCGGTTTCGTCCCGGCGTTCGTCAAGCAACTGGGTCGACCGCGAGTGGTAGAGGCGCGTGCCCTCGTCGGTCTCGACGACGAGCTCGCCGCCGTCGGGGGCCACGGTCTCCGTCAGCACTTCGTCGGCGGGTTTGTTGAGTTCCAGGTCGTCGAAGATCTTCGCGGCGGTCGGATTGAACTCCCGAACTCGCCCGTTCGGCCCGACCACGATGACGCCGTCGTTGAGTTCCTCGAGCAGCCTGTCGCGGGCGACGGGCCGGACCTCCACCAGGTCGAACTGGTAGACGGCCAGGGCAACGAGGACGCCCGTCCCGGTCAGCGCCAGCGTCGTGAAATCGACCACCGGGTCCGGACCGAACTCGAAGATCGACACCGCGTTCGTCGCCAGCGGCACGAGGCCCGCGACGAACATGATCGCGGCCTGCTTGCGGTACATTCGACTGGACCGGAGCATCGTTCCGCCCAGCGTGGAGAGGGTGACGATGGTCAGCAGGTAGAGGTACCCGAGGTTAACCCAGTACCAGAGGCCAGGCGTGGCCTCGACCAGCGACACGCCCTGCGCCCGCACGACGGTCATCGATTCCCAGTAGATCCCGTGAAGGTGGTTCGTCCACACGATGACAACCGTCAGCACCGGCACGACCGCCAGCAGAGCGAGCGTTCGCCGGGTTATCCATCGATCCTTGCCGGTGTATGTGAGTGCGACGACCGCGTACGCGACCGGCGCGGTGACGATCGCCGGGTAGCGGAGCCGGTACCAGAACCGCACCCGGTCGGGGTCGGAAAACCCCATGCTGACCCCGTCCAGGGTCGCCCAGAGCATGACCGCGAACATCATGACGGCAAGGGGAACGGCCAGCGGGTCGGGTCGCTCACGGAGGGCCGCGATCGCGACGGCGAAGGCGACGGCCGCACCGCCGAAGACAACGAGAGATAGCACGGATACCGTCCAGACCATCGTTCGTTGTAAGCCAGAACATGTGATAAAAAACCTTTGTAGTGGATCCCGGGACGTCGGCCCGGCAAGCCGGGGAGTTATATCGGGTGCGGACGTGGGGCCAGACGTGCAGAAGACGGTACTCATCACCGGCTGCTCCTCGGGAATCGGCCGTGCGACGGCCCACGCCTTCAACGACGAGGGCTGGACCGTCTACGCGACGGCGCGAAACCCCGCGGACATCCAGACGCTCGGGGAGGCGGGCTGTGAACTCGCGACGCTCGACGTGACCGAACAGGACGACATCGACCGCGTCGTCGACCGCATCCTCGACGAGGAGGGCGCGATCGAGTGTCTCGTCAACAACGCGGGCTACGGGCAGTTCGGCCCCATCGAGGACGTGCCGGTCGAGAAGGTGCACGACCAGTTCGACGTCAACGTCTACGGCCCCCATCGACTCACGCGCGCCGTGCTCCCGCACATGCGCCGGGAGCGCGAGGGGACGATCATCAACCTCTCGTCGGTCGCCGGGCGCGTCTCCTTCCCCTCCGGCGGCGTCTACTGCGGGTCGAAGTTCGCCCTGGAGGCGATGTCGGACGCGCTCCGCGCAGAGGTCGACGAGTACGACATCGACGTCGTGCTCATCGAACCCGGCCCGGTGAAGACGGGCTTCTCAGCGCGCGCCCGCGAGGAGGTCGTTGCTGGCGACGAGGTCGACGAAGACGGCGAGACGGCCGACGACGATGGCGAACTCGAGCGGTCGGGTGCCTACGACGCCTTCTACGACATCTTCGAGGACACCGAGTCGATCGGTGGGGGCGGCGTCGGCGCTGTCGAACCGGAACGCGTCGCAGCCGACGTCCTCAACGCCGCGAGCTCGACGAAGCCGGCCGCCCGGTACCACCCCGGCCTGTTCGCCCGTGCCGGCGCCCTCGCGCGGTTCGTCCCGGACTGGCTGCGCGACAAGGGCTTCGCCGCGATGCGGAAATTCACCTCGTAGCCGATGGCCCGTCGTCGAAACCGACGACTATTCGGCTCCGCGGGTCGGACGTTCGCACAGTGATCGGGATCGTCGTCAGTCGTGCGGATCGAGCGTCGGAACACATCGGCCAGCAGCTGCTGGAGATCGACGAGTGGGAGGAACACGAGGACGCCGACCGGCCTGACGCCGAGGGCGGCGGGACCTTCTACCGGCGCGACGGGTTCGAGCTGCGAACGTTTGAGGACCTCCACATCTACCTCGGTGACCCGACGCCCGCGTTCGGGGGGAGCGACGTCGACGAGGGCGAGAGCGACGGCGGCGCCGACGAGGCGGATAGCGCCATCGACATGCTCGTGTTCGTCTCCCGGCATTCGGGCGAGACGGGCGCCCTTTTGACGGCTCACTTCACGGGGAACTTCGGCCCGGCGGAGTACGGCGGGAGCGACGGCGAGATGGCCCGGGCAGCGCCGAACGCCCAGAAGCAGCTCGTCGAGCGGTTCGAAACGCACGCACCGGAGCGGTACGACGTCGGCATCGAGTGTACGCATCACGGCCCCAGCGAGACGGCCGTCCCCTCGCTGTTCGCGGAGCTCGGCTCCGGCGACACGCAGTGGGACGATGTCGAGGGCGCCCGCGCGGTCGCCGAGGCTGTGCTGGGCCTGGAGGGCGAAGGGCCGGACGTCGTCGGCGAGGAAGGCAGACCACGTCACGTCGTCGGCTTCGGCGGCGGTCACTACGTCCCCCGCTTCACGCGGATCGTCGAGGAGACGGCGTGGGGCGTCGGCCACATCGGCGCCGACTGGCAGCTCGACGAAATGGGCGCGCCCGAGGCGAACCGGGACGTCCTCGAACGCGCGTTCGCCGCGAGCGCGGCCGAGTACGCCGTCGTCGAGGGCGACAAACCCGACCTCGAGGCGACCATCGCGGACCTCGGCTACCGCATCGTCGGCGAGACGTGGGTGAACGAGGTCGGGGAGCGCCCGCTCGCGCTCGTCGAGGCCGTCGAGGACGCCGTCGCGACCGTCGCCGACGGCCTCCGGTTCGGCGAGGTCGTGTCCACTGTCGAGGATGCCGCAACGGCGCGCGAGGAGTTCGTCGTCCGCGAACTCCCGGACGACCTGCTCGCGGCCGCGCAGGGGATCGACCCCGAAGCCGTCCGCGAGGCTGTCGCCGCCACCACCGTCGCCTTCGAGACCGAGCAAGCCGGGTCGCGGGCGACGGGGACGGCGGCGTTCACGGCCGACGCGGCGTGGGTGACCCTCGTCGAGGAACTCGCGTCGGTCCTCCGCGGGAAGTACGACGAGGTGACGATTCGCGAGGACGTCGTCGTCGCTCGCGAGGAGGCGTTCGACCCCGCGCTTGCAGCGAAATGGGGCGTGCCGGAGGGGCCGAAGTTCGGCCGGCTCGCGTCCGGCGAATCAGTCGATCTGGACCGCAAGACGGTCGATCCGTCGGACGTTCTGCGGGAGCAGGAGGAGCACTTCCCGCTGCCCCGGTCGACGGAAACGGCCGAATAGCCCGCAGCAAGCGTCGTACTCACGTCTGACGCAGGGGGAAAGATAAATAGGCACGGGCGGGAAAACGACGCCATAATGGACTCTATCGTGGAGGATGCTATCGACGAGGCCGAGGAGTCCGGGTCCGACGATGGGTCCGGGGAGCTCGGTGGGGAACCCGGCGCTGGGGCCGCCGACGCCGCACCGCAGACCGGGAAGATGACCGACGAGCAACTACAGGACGTTCTGCAGGATCTCCAGACCAACATCACGGTCGTCGGCTGCGGTGGCGCCGGCGGCAACACGGTCAACCGGATGAAAGAAGAGGGGATCCACGGGGCGAAACTCGTCGCCGCCAACACCGACGTGCAGCACCTCGTGAACATCGAAGCCGACACCAAGATCCTGATGGGCCAGCAGAAGACCCAGGGGCGCGGTGCCGGGTCGCTCCCGCAGGTCGGCGAGGAGGCCGCCCTCGAGAGCCAGGAGGAGATCTACGACTCCATCGAAGGGTCGGACATGGTGTTCGTCACCGCCGGGCTCGGTGGCGGGACGGGCACGGGCTCCGCCCCGGTCGTCGCCAAGGCCGCCCGCGAGTCCGGCGCGCTCACCATCGCCATCGTCACGACGCCGTTCACGGCCGAGGGCGAGGTCCGCCGCACCAACGCGGAAGCCGGTCTCGAACGGCTCCGTGACGTCTCGGACACGGTCATCGTCGTCCCGAACGACCGCCTGCTCGACTCGGTCGGGAAGCTTCCCGTCCGTCAGGCGTTCAAGGTCTCCGACGAGGTACTGATGCGCTCGGTGAAGGGCATCACCGAGCTCATCACGAAGCCCGGGCTGGTCAACCTCGACTTCGCCGACGTCCGCACCGTCATGGAGAAGGGTGGCGTCGCGATGATCGGCCTCGGCGAGTCCGACTCCGAGTCGAAGGCGCAGGACTCCGTGAAGAGCGCTCTCCGCTCGCCGCTGCTCGACGTCGACATCTCCGGCGCGAACTCCGCGCTGGTGAACGTCACCGGCGGCACCGACATGTCCATCGAGGAAGCCGAGGGCGTCGTCGAAGAGATCTACGACCGGATCGACCCCGACGCCCGCATCATCTGGGGCACCTCCGTCGACGAGGAGATCGAGGGCCAGATGCGGACGATGATCGTCGTCACCGGCGTCGAGTCGCCGCAGATCTACGGCCGCAACGAGGCGGCCCAGGCGAAAGCCGAGAAGAAGCTCGAAGACATCGACTACGTCGAGTAATCCCACTCGCCACCCGCGGGTTTCGTGTCGCCGTCTCGCTATTCTGTCCACTGACGAGTCCGGGCAGTGTGGTGGATCCTCACACGCCCAGATGATAACATAAAAAACGCCTCGACGCATAGCTACTCGTAACATGGACGTTCCGTACGATCTCAACAGTTACATTCGGGTGCTGAAGCTGGCGAGCACCCCCAGCACCGAGGAGTTCCTCCAGGTGTCGAAGATCGCCGGTGCCGGGATCCTCCTGATCGGCTTCCTCGGCTTCCTGATCTTCACCGTCATGAGCTTCCTGCCCGGGGTTGGTGTCTGATGGGTATCTACTCCGTCAAAACCACCGCCAGCCAGGAACGCACGGTCGCCGACATGATCGCCGAGAAAGAGATGCCGGAGATCCACGCCGTGCTCGCGCCCGACCAGCTCACGAGCTACGTGATGGTCGAGGCCGACGACGGCAACGTGTTCGCCCGCATCCTCGACGAGATTCCCCACGCGAACGGCGTCATCTCGGGCTCGGACGGCCCCGCCGAGAGCGGGTTCTCCGAGGTCGAGCACTTCCTCTCGCCGACGCCCGACGTCGAGGGCATCGCCGAGGGCGACATCGTCGAGCTCATCGCCGGCCCGTTCAAGGGCGAGAAGGCCCGCGTCCAGCGCATCGACGAGGGCAAGGACCAGGTGACCGTCGAGCTGTACGAGGCGACGGTCCCGATTCCGGTGACGGTCCGCGGCGACCAGATCCGCGTGCTCGACTCCGAAGAGCGCTGAATCTCGGGTAGCTCTGGAGTTTCTGCGGTTTTTAAAGTGGTCGGTAGGTTGGACCTTGTGGATGCGATCGGTGGCGACGGCGACGTCGTTCGATAGACACGGGTCGCGACTGCTCGCGCTTATAAATAAAGCCGGTCAGCGTCGCGAGCGACACCACTCGACACGTGTAGAAAGCCCCTGCCGCTGAGCGATCGCAGTTATAAACGAAGTCGGTTTCGTCACTTTCGACACCACTCAGCAGGGCTAGAAAGCCCCAGCCGCTGAGCGGTCGCGCTGCTCGCTGCGCTCCTCACCCGGCTC
>JBDGPU010000204.1:0-18629 GCA_042219525.1 Halopenitus sp. | reverse complement strand
CGGTCGGCGCGCGCGAGCAACGCGTGCGAGGGAGGGCGGGGCGCGCCGCGCGGTGTCCTCGTGAGCAGAGCGAACGAGGGGCCGGAAGTCGCAGCCCGGAACCGTCCGTCGAAGACGCAACGGAAGCCCGGACCGTCTTCCGAGGCGGGGCCGGCGCGCCCCGGCCGAGGCTGGGGAGGGCTGAGGAATTGCGGTTGCGGTGCTGTCGCTGTCGCTGTCGCGGTTGCTGGGCGGTGCTGTCCTGGCGGACTGAAAGGGCGATGGCCGGTCGCGCCGAAGGGGAGTCGCTCCGACGACCCCTATCTGGGCCGGGCGGTGCGGAGAGGCCCAGATATGTCGCGGAGCGACCGCGAGCGGCCGAGGGCTTTCCGGGTGTTTGCGGTGCTGTCCAGCGCAGCAGCGTCTGCACCTGAGCAACATTCTTCGAAGCAGAAGCGACCGAGGAATATCAGAAAGCCTGCGGAAACATCGACCACAACGAGACTGCATCGGCCGAATACCAGATCAATACCGCATTCTTACTCAGCTATCGACGGAAAACGCGCAACGGACCAAAGTAAGAGAACACCACTCAGTCACCAGCCGTTGCCATGCGGGCAAGATATAGGTAGCCAGCCCCGCGAGTCAAGTTATATGGACGACGGCGCGAAGGGGACGGACGCCGGGCACGACGAGCGCACCCGTCAGCCGCCGAGCGACTTCGTCGCGAACGCGAACGTGACCGACGCCGGCATCAACGCCGCGTTCGACGCGACGTGGCCGGACTGCTGGCGACGGGCCGCCGACCTCCTCGAGTGGGAAACCAACTACGACGACGTACTCGACGACACCAACGCGCCCTTCTACGAGTGGTTCCCCGGCGGCGAGCTGAACGCGTCGGCCAACTGCGTCGACCGCCACCTGGAGGAACGGAAGAATCAGGTCGCGATCAAGTGGATCGGGAAGCGAGGCGAGCGGCGCGCCTACACCTATCTCGACTTACACCGGGAGGTGAACGCCGCGGCGGCGGCGCTCCGCGAACTCGGCGTCGAGGAGGACGACGTCGTGACTCTGTACCTCCCGATGACGCCCGAGCTGCCGATCACGATGCTGGCGTGCGCGCGCATCGGTGCGCCCCACAACGTCGTCTTTGCGGGCCTGTCCGCGGAGGCGCTCAGCACCCGTATCGACGCTGCGGAGTCCGACTACCTCGTGACTTGCGACGGCTACTATCGCCGCGAGGACGCCTTTAATCAGAAAAGCAAGGCCGACAACGCCCGGCTCCGGCTCGAGGACGACCTCGAAGCGACGGTCGTCGTCGACCGCCTCGGCGACGAGCTCCGGACGCCGCTGGGGGACGACGAGTACGACTACGGCACGCTGATCGACGCCCACGACGGCGAGACGGTCGAGCCGGTCGCTCGCGATTCCGACGACCTGCTGTTCGTCATGTACACTTCGGGGACGACGGGCGAGCCGAAGGGCGTCGAACACGCGACGGGCGGCTACCTCTCCCACGTCACCTGGACGACGCAGACGGTCCTCGACGTGAAATCCGACGACACGTACTGGTGTGCGGCGGACATCGGGTGGATCACGGGCCACTCCTACGGCGTCTACGGGCCGCTCTCGCTCGGGACGAGCACGCTGCTGTTCGAGGGGACGCCGGACTACCCCGACCGCGACCGCGTCTGGGAGCTGATCGACCGCAACGCGGTTTCCGTCTTTTATACGGCCCCAACGGCCATCCGGTCGTTCATGAAGTGGGGCGAGGAGTACCCCGCGAAGCACGACCTCTCGAGCCTGCGCCTGCTCGGGACCGTCGGCGAGGCCATCTCGCCGCGGGCCTGGGAGTGGTACCACGAGCACGTCGGCGGCGGCGACTGCCCGATCGTCGACACCTGGTGGCAGACGGAAACCGGGGCTATCCTGCTGGCGACGCTGCCCGGCGTCGACGAGATGAAGCCGGGCAAGGTCGGCCCGCCGCTCCCGGGGATCAGCGCGACGGTCGTCGACGAGCGCGGCGATCCCGTCGACCCCGGCGAGACCGGCTACCTCGCGATCGACCGCCCGTGGCCCGGGATGCTCCGAGGGCTCCGCGGCGGCGACGAGCGCTACCGCCGCGAGTACTGGGAGGAGACCGACGACGGCTGGATCTACAACACAGGCGACGGCGCCACCGTCGACGAGGACGGCTACGTCACGGTCCTCGGCCGACTCGACGACGTCATCACGGTCAGAAGCCAGCGCCTCAGCACGGCGAAGCTGGAATCGGCCATCGTCGAGGTGGAGGGTGTGACGGAGGCCGCCGTCGTCGGCGACGACCAGGGCGACATCTACGCCTACGTCACGACGAAAAGCGGCGTCGAGACGGACGAGACGCTCCGGGAGGCGGTCGCCGACCGACTCGAGTACGAGGTTGGCCCCATCGCCCGCCCGGACGAGATCGTCTTCACCACCGAGCTCCCGAAGACCCGCTCCGGGAAGATCATGCGCCGACTGCTGGAGGACATCACCCGCGGCAACGAGTTCGGCGACGTCAGCGCGCTCCGGAACCCCGAGGTCGTCGGCGAGATCAGTTCGACCGTCGAGTGACGCTTCGCTTCCAGATCGAGGGCCGAAATCCGTGAACCGACATTTTCCCACCTTCGCCGGAGCAAACCCACCCAGCATCGCGAGAAAACGACAGAGGCAGTACTTATTTGGTTCTGGTCTCTCGTGACATACGAAACGATGGCGAACACGGCCGAGCCAGCGGGCGACGAGACGCCGGGGCTCTCGCAGGCGGCCTACGACGCGCTCGTCGACGCCGCGGAAACGTATCGCGCCGCCCTGGTCGTTCGGCTCGCGGGCGAAGCGGGGCTGCGCACGGGAGAGATCACCCGCGTTCGCCCGTCGGACCTGCGTGAAGTCGGCAACGACGACCACGGACTGTTGACCGTCTACGACGAGGACGGCGACGCGACCCGGACGGCCTACGTGCCGCCGTCGCTCGCGGCCGAGCTTCGCCGGTACGTCGACAGCATGGGACTCGCGGAGGACGAGCGGTTCGTCGACGTCTCCGAGCGTCGCGTCCAGATGATCGTCGATGAGACCGCCGACCACGCGGCCGACCGCACTGACGCGGTGGACCCGGACCGGGTCGCCCCCCGAGAGCTTCGCCAGTTCTTCGCCCACAGACTCCTCACCGAGCGCGAGATCGACCCGCGCGTCGTTCGGGCGATCGGCGGCTGGGAGACGCTCGGCGCCCTCGATCCGTACCTCGACCACCCGGACGACCCCGAGATCGTGGCCGCCTTCGACGATCGGCCGCGAGCGGAGCCAGCACGGGAAACGCCGCCAGCCACGGACGCCGTTCTCGACGCGCTCGACGTGGTGGCGACGGCCGGAACCCGGGCCGAACTCCTGACGGGTATTCCCGAGCGATTGGCCGCAACCCCCGACTGGGAGGCCGCCTGGATCGCGACCCGCGAGCGGACGGAAGACGAAGTCGGCGTCGCCGCCGCGGCCGGTATCGACGCCACGGAGCTCTCCGACCGCGGGCTCCGAACGACCGACGAGGACGCCCCCTGGATGCGTGCGATCACGGCTGCCGAACGGACGGTCGGCGAGGGCGTCGGCGCCGACGGCAGGGACAACGAGGACGACGGCGGGGGTGTCGATAGCCCGGCCGGCGAGAGGGAGGACGACAGCGTCGAAAGCGCGGACAACGAAGGCGACCGCGTCGGCGACGACGGCACGACCGAGGTCGTCAGCGGTTCGACCGACGACCTCGTGATCCTGGTCGGCGAGGACGTCGTCGCCGTGCCGCTTGCCTATCAGGGGACGTCCTACGGCGTGCTGTGTCTGCTGAGCGACGAGGTCGAGGAGAACGGCGTCGGGACGGAGAACTCCCCGGTCGTGCCGGCCCCCTACCGTCGGGCGCTCGTCCGGCTTGGCGGTGTCGTCGGGCGGTCGCTGGCGTCGTTCCGCTGGCACGACCTGCTCCACTCGGACACCGTGCTGGAACTGACGTTCGAAACGTCGGCCTCGACTGCGTTTCCCGTTCGCGTCACCGACGCGCTCGACTGTCGCGTCGAACTGGACTCGACGGTCACCACCGACGACGCGCTGTTGATCTACGTCGACGTCGACGGCGCTACGCCACACGACGTCGCCGACGTCTCCAGCGACGTGGCGGGGATCGAGGACACACGGGTCGTGGACACGCGCGAAGACGGCTGCACGCTGGGGTTCGTCGTGACCG
Source organism: Halopenitus sp. (assembly GCA_042219525.1). Lineage (GTDB taxonomy): Archaea > Halobacteriota > Halobacteria > Halobacteriales > Haloferacaceae > JBDGPU01. Next base: position 14,404 of record JBDGPU010000204.1, on the reverse strand, counting down.
GGAGTTCGCCCGCCTACACCCTGGCCGACCACGGCGCCACCGTCCGGGCGGCGTCGGCGAGCGACGGCGAACTCCGGGTCGTCGCCGACGTGCCGACCGGCACGGACGTGCGCCCGCTCGCCGAGGGGCTCAGGCGCACGTTCCCGGACGCCCGCCTCGTCGGCAAGCAGGAACTCGACCGCGATCCCGGCTCCGAGACGTCGTTCCGCGACGACGTCGAGGAGCGACTCACGGATCGGCAGCGAGCGACCCTCAAGGCGGCGTACCACGGCGGCTACTTCGATTGGCCGCGCGAGATCACGGCCGAGGAAGTGGCCGACGCGATGGACGTCTCCTCGCCGACGCTCCACAATCACCTCCGGAAGGGCCAGCGGGCGCTCCTCGACGGGCTGTTCGACGGCGACGACGGGCGCGTCTGAGCCCGGTCGAACGCCCGCCACGACGCGCCGTTTTCGATAATTAGAGACCCCGTTTATTAGCCTGTACTGAAATCTATCGATAGACTATGACAGAAGGTGACGCGGAGCTCGAGGCGCGACTCGCCGAGCAGGAGGTATTCGAACCCCCGGCGGAGTTCGTCGAGCAGGCGAACGTCTCGGATCCGGACCTCTACGAGGAGTTCGAGGAGAACTGGCCGGAGTGCTGGGAGAACGCCGCCGACCTGCTCGACTGGGAATCGGACTATGACCAGGTACTCGACGACAGCAACCCGCCGTTCTACGAGTGGTTCACGAACGGCGACCTGAACGCGTCCGCGAACTGTCTCGACCGCCACCTCGCGGAGCGGGGCGACGAGGCCGCCATCGAGTGGGTCGGCGAGCCCGTCGACGAGGAGAACCGGACGTACACCTACAACGAGCTGCACCGCGAGGTGAACGAGTTCGCGGCCGCGCTACGCGACCAGGGCGTCGAGGAGGACGACGTGGTCACGCTGTACATGCCGATGATCCCGGAGCTCCCCATCGCCATGCTGGCGTGCGCGCGCATCGGCGCGCCCCACAGCGTCGTCTTCGCCGGCTTCTCCGCGGACGCGCTGGCGACCCGGATGAACTCCGCTGACTCCGAGTACCTCGTCACGACGAACGGCTACTACCGCCGCGGCTCCCCGCTCGACCACCTCGAGAAGGCGAACGAGGGCCTCGACGACGTCGAGCAGGAGACGACTATCGTCGTCGTCGACCGCCTCGGCCCGAACGGCGACGACTTCGGCCACGAGCTCGGCCCCGACCAGATCGACTACGACGACCTCGTCGCGGAACACGAGGGCGCGTCGGTCGAGCCGGTCACCCGCGACGCCGAGGACATGCTGTTCCTGATGTACACCTCCGGCACCACGGGCAAGCCGAAGGGCGTCAAGCACACGACGGGCGGGTACCTCTCGTGGGCCGCCTGGACCTCGCAGTCGGTCCTCGACATCAAGCCCGAGGACACCTACTTCTGCTCGGCCGACATCGGCTGGATCACCGGCCACTCCTACATCGTCTACGGGCCGCTCGCGCTCGGGACGACGACGATGATGTACGAGGGCACCCCGGACCACCCGGACCGGGACCGCCTCTGGCAGATCATCGACGACTACGACGCCACGCAGCTGTACACCGCCCCCACCGCGATCCGCGCGTTCATGAAGTGGGGCTCGGAGTACCCCGAGCAGCACGACCTCTCGAGCCTGCGCCTCCTCGGGACGGTCGGTGAACCGATCAACCCGCGCGCGTGGAAGTGGTACTACAAGCACATCGGCGACGAATCCTGCCCGGTCGTCGACACCTGGTGGCAGACGGAGACGGGCGGCATGATGATCACGACGCTGCCCGGCGTCAAAGACATGAAGCCGGGGTCCGCGGGACCGCCGCTGCCGGGACTCGACGTCGACATCGTCGACACCGAGGGTGAAGTGGTTAGCCCCGGCGAAGCCGGCTACCTGACGGTCCAGAAACCCTGGCCCGGTATGCTCCGGACGCTCTACAAGAACGACGAGCGCTACATCGAGGAGTACTGGGAGGAGTACTCCGACGTCGACAGCGACGACCCCGACGACTGGGTGTACTTCCCGGAGGACGGCGCCAAGATCGACGAGGACGGCTACATCACCGTCCTCGGTCGCGTCGACGACGTGATCAACGTCTCCGGGCACCGGCTCGGGACGATGGAGATCGAATCCGCCATCGTCGGCGTCGAGGGCGTCGCGGAGGCCGCCGTCGTCGGCGGCGACCACGACATCAAGGGCGAGGCCGTCTACACGTACGTGACCACGGAGGACGGCTTCGAGCCGTCGGACGACCTCCGGGCCCGCATTACGGAGGGCGTCGAGGACGCCATCGGCCCGATCGCCCGCCCCGAAGAGATCGTCTTCACGCCGGACCTGCCGAAGACGCGGTCCGGGAAGATCATGCGCCGCCTCCTCGAGAACATCGCGGACGGGAAGGAGCTGGGCAACACCAGCACGCTCCGGAACCCGCAGATCGTCGAGGAGATCCAGCAGAAAGCACAGGACTAACGACCAGCCTCGACAGGGGCCTTCTTTCGACAACAACGAACACCGACTACCTGAGACACTCCATCTATTATGTCAGATTCCAACACGGCACACGATTCTCCCACCGAAACGGACGGCGGCGTTGCGAGCAGTGCGGCACAGCAACATCGACAGACGGACTACCTCGACGCGGAAGTGAACCTGCTGAACCCGAGTACCCCGTTCATGCGTGACCACCTCCGCGTCGTCTGGACGGGCTTCGTCGTCTGGGCGCTGGTCGTCTTCGGCCCAGTGACGCTGACGCTTCTCGCACCGGGTGCGATGACGACGCAGCTGCCCGTGATCGGGTTCCCGCTCCACTACTTCCTCGTCGCTTTCGGCGCGCCGACCGGGTCGCTGCTGCTCGCCGCGTGGTACGCCCGCCGGCGGGACCAGCTCGACGAGAAGTACGGCATCGACCACGGCGTGAACGAGCAGGTGGCGGAGGCGGGGGCTGACGCCGACGCCGCCGCGACCGACGGGGGTGTCGAGGAATGACGCTGCCGCTCCAGGCCGACGCGCTCAACATCTCGTTCAAGCTCGTGCCCGCCATCATGGTCTTCCTGATGATGGCCTCGTTCCTCGTCATCGGCTACGTGTTCAAGGTGGCCGACGCCGAGGGCATGTGGGTCGCGGGCCGCGGGATCGGGAACATCGAGAACGGGATGGCGATCGGCGCCAACTGGATGTCGGCAGCGTCGTACCTCGGACTGGCCGGGCTCGTCGCACTCGCCGGCTTCTACGGACTGGCGTTCATCGTCGGCTGGACGACCGGCTACTTCGTCCTGCTCATCTTCCTGGCGGCGCAGATGCGCCGGTTCGGGAAGTACACCGCCCCGGACTTCGTCGGGGACCGATTCAACTCGCCGCTGGCGCGCGCGCTCGCGGCGGTCACGACGCTGCTCATCGCGTACGTCTACTCCGTCGGTCAGGCCCGCGGCATGGGGCTGGTCGGCCAGTACGTGTTCGGGCTGGACATCATCCCGATGATCGTCGTGATGATGACGATCACGGTCGGCTACCTCGCGCTCTCCGGCATGCTGGGCGCGACGAAGAACATGGCCGTCCAGTACGTCATCCTCATCGTCGCGTTCCTGGCCGGCGTCTACGTCGTCGGCTTCACGCAGGGCTACTCCACGGTCCTGCCGCAGATCGAGTACGGCCTGCTGATCGACGACCTGAGCCGCCACTTCTCGGCGCCGTTCCAGGGCGGAAGCACCTACTACCTTTGGGTGGCGACGGCGTTCTCGCTCATCTTCGGCACCTGCGGACTCCCGCACGTGCTGGTGCGCTTCTACACGGTCGAGAACGAGCGGACCGCCCGCTGGTCGACGGTCTGGGGGCTGTTCTTTATCCTCCTGCTGTACTGGGCCGCGCCCGCGATGGCGGCCTTCGGCGTCGACCTGTTCGCGAAGGTGAACGACATCGCGCCCAGTGGGGTGTTCACCGGCGAACAGGCGATGACCGGCTCGGAAGCCGACGTGATCGTCGTGCTGGCGGCACAGTTCGCGAACCTGCCCGAGTGGTTCGTCGGACTGGTCGCGGCCGGCGCGATGGCTGCCGCGATCGCGACGACGGCCGGGCTCTTCATCACCGCCTCCTCGGCGGTCGCCCACGACATCTACACCGAGCTGATCAACCCGGACGCGACGCAGCGGCAGCAGGTGCTCATCGGTCGGCTGACGATCGTCGTCATGGGCGCGCTCGTGACCGTGACCGCGTTCAACCCGCCGGCGCTCATCGGCGAGCTGGTCGCGTACGCGTTCTCGCTGGCCGGCATCGTGCTGTTCCCGATGTTCTTCCTCGGGCTCTGGTGGGAGAACACGAACCAGAAGGGGGCACTGGCCGGGATGTCGGTCGGGCTCCTCATCTGGGTCACGTCGATCGTCAACAGCGTCCTGCCGAAGTACGTCGACTTCCTGGCGGACGCCGCCGGTTCCACCACGGCCATCGTCCCCCTCTACGCGCAGTACGTCCCGCCGATCGGGGCGGCGCTGGTGGGGACGCCGATCGTGTTCCTCGTCACCATCGGGGTGTCGCTGGCGACGCCCGAGCCGCCCCTCGAGACGAAGAAGATGGTCCGGCAGTGTCACAGTCCCGAACCCATGGGACAGCAGGAATCCGCGGAAGACGTCATCGCCGACGGCGGCGAAACGCCGGCGGACGACTGAACCATGTACGAGCGAATCCTCATCCCGACCGACGGAAGCGACGTTGCCGAAAGTGCCGTGGACCAGGCGCTTGGGCTCGCGGAGGCCTTCGGCGCCGAGGTCCACGCCCTGTACGTCGTCGACATCGACTCGGTGAACCTCGGCCTCGGCACCGAACAGGTCGACCGGCTCCGGCAGGGGCGGTTCGACGAGATGGAGGAGGTGAAGGCCCGCGCCGAAGAGGCGACCCGCAGCGTCGCGGACCGCGCAGCCGAACGGGGCATAGCCGTCGAGGAACACGTCGCTGGCGGCCGCCCGCACGCCGTCATCGCCGACCACGCCGAGGAGATCGGCGCCGACCTCATCGTCATGGGCAGTCACGGGCGCGGCGGCGTGTCCCGGGCGATCCTCGGGAGCGTCACCGAACGCGTGCTGCGATCGACCGAGGTGCCAGTGCAAGTCGTCAGCCACAGGAGCGACTAATGACCACGAACCAGCCACCCCATGGACCACTCACCGCAAGCCACCGACAGCATGAGCCTCAAGACCCGCCTCGGCGAGCACGTTCGCGAGCACAGAACCGGCATGCTCTACGACCTGGTGTTCGCGCTCACCTGGGTGACGCTGGTGTCGGCGCTGTTCGACCACGTGTTCACGAGCGCGCCCCAGTGGGTGTACTACCTGTTCATGGTCGCCGCCATCCCGGCGTACTTCGGGTTCATCCTCTCGCTCGCGGTCGCCCGCGAACAGCAGTAGGCGGGTCGACCCCGGAGGGTGGGCTGACCACGGTGGGTGAGCGGACCACGGTAGTCGGGCCGACCCCGGTGGGTGGGCTGACACCGGTAGTCGGGCCGACACCGGTGGGTGGGCTGACACCGGTAGTCGGGCCAACCACGGCAGGTGGGCTGACCACGGCAGGTGGGCTGACCACGGGTTCGGCGACGGCCCAGCACGACGGATTGCCCGAATCGAAACGATAACACACCACAAACCAAACTAACGATCATGCAGAAACCACTGCTCGCGACCGAATTCCTCGACCGCGCCCGGCGTAACTACGGGGACCAGGAAGCCGTCGTTGCTACCGACGGGACCAGGTTCACGTACGACGAACTCGGGGACCGCGCCGACCGGTTCTCCGCGGTCCTGCAGGCGAAGGGCGTCGAGAAAGGCGACCGCGTCGCCATCCTCGACCCGAACACGCACTACCACCTGGAAGCGGCCTACGGTGCTATCCAGGTCGGTGCGGTCCACACGCCGCTGAACTACCGGCTCGTCCCGGACGACTTCGAGTACATCCTCTCGGACGCCGGCGTGGACGTCGTCTACGCCGATTACGAGTACGCGGCAAAGATCGAGGCCGTGCGCGGCGACGTGCCGACGGAGACGTTCATCACGAACGACGCCGACGCCGTCGAGGGCGACTGGGAGTCCTTCGACGACCTCGTCGCCGACGCCGACCCGTACGCGTACGAGCGTCCGGAGATGCACGAGGACGAGACGATCACGATCAACTACACCTCCGGCACGACCGGCGACCCGAAGGGTGTCTGCCGGACTCACCGCGGGGAGACGATCCACGCGTACCTGGTCACGACTCACCAGGAGGTCAGCGACGACGACGTCTACCTGTGGACGCTGCCGATGTTCCATGTGAACGGCTGGGGACACATCTTCGCGATCACCGGCATGGGTGCGAAGCACGTCTGTACCCGCGGCGTCGACGCCGGCGAGGTGTTCGAGCGGATTCGCGCGGAAGACGTCTCGTACTTCTGTGCAGCGCCGACCGTCCTCAACATGCTGTCGGAGCACCACGACGAGCACGGCGGCGCGACGACCGGCAACAACGACGTTCGCGTCGCCACCGCCGGGGCTGCCCCGCCGGAGGCGACCATCCGGACCGTCGAAGAGGAGTTCGGCTGGTACCTTCAGCACGTCTACGGGGCGACGGAGACCGGCCCGCTCATCACGACCTCCGACGTCCGCCGCTATTTCGACGACGACTCCGAGGACCGCTTCGCCGTCAAGAAGCGACAGGGCTTCGGCTACCTCGGAACGGAGATCCGCGTCGTCGACGAGGACGGCAACGACGTCCCCGAGGACGGCGATTCGATCGGCGAGATCGTCGTCAAGGGGAACCAGGTGATGGACCGCTACTGGAACAAGCCCGACGCGACCGAGGAGGCGTTCAACGACCGGATCGAGGGCTACTACCACACCGGCGACCTCGCTGTCGTCGACGAGAACGGCATGCTCGCCATCCAGGACCGGAAGAAGGACATCATCGTCTCGGGCGGCGAGAACATCTCCTCCATCGAACTGGAGGATACGCTGTTCGAGCACGAGGCGGTCGCGGACGTGGCGGTCATCCCCGCCCCGAGCGAGCAGTGGGGCGAGACGCCGAAGGCGTTCGTCGTCCCCGACGGCGACGTCGACGACCCACCGGTGTCGGCCGAGGAGCTCCGCTCGTTTGTCAGCGAGCGCGTTGCCTCCTACAAGACCCCCGGCGAGATCGAGTACGTCGCGGAGCTACCGACGACGGCGACCGGGAAGGTCCAGAAGTTCGAGCTCCGTGAACGGGAGTGGGAGGAGGAAGACCGAATGGTGGGAGGTGGATAACGAAGTGGTAGCATACCGCATATAAGGATCCAAAAAAATCCGCCAGATGGGTAGCTGTTATTAACTCATCCGGCCCGGTTCCATCGTCAAATCCGGGTGCACGCCGTCGCAACTAGGTACCGGAGACGTTCCACGGAACGCGCGTATTACGCCCGGAGCGAAGCCTAACTTGCCGTTGAGTGATTTTGTGATCGCGCGACAATTGCCGCGCGATAGCCTGTCAATCCTTATATGTAATAATATATTATTAGGGTATTTGTACGTAATAGTTATTAAGGATGTTCACAGTTGGTATGCCATGACACAATCAACGGGTGTCAACAGACGAGACGTGCTCAAGTCCGCAGCCGCTGCCGGAGCGGTCGGCCTCTCCGGACTGGCCGGCTGTACGGAAGGAAGCTCCGGCGGTAGCAGCGAGTACCCCTCGCTCGGAAACTACCCGATAGAAGGCGACACGGCGACGTTCGGCTTCAACGTCCCGACGTCGGGGCCGTACTCCTCGGAGGGTGAAGACGAGCTGCGTGGCTACAAGCTCGCGGTCAAGCACCTGAACAACGGCGGCGGCTGGGTCGACGACTTCGGGGACCTCTCCGGCGACGGCGTCCTCGACTATCAGATCGACTTCGTCACCGGCGACACGGCAACGGACGCCGACACGGCGCGCGAGTCGGCCTCGCGAATGATCAGCCGTGACAACGTGATCATGTTCTCCGGCGGCTCCTCGAGTGCGGTCGCCATCGCCCAGCAGGGGCTCGCCCAGGAGGAGAGCGTCATGTTCATGTGCTGTCTGACGCACTCGAACGACACCACTGGGAAGGACTGCGTGCGCTACTCCTTCCGGGAGATGTTCAACGCCTACATGACCGGCCAGGCGCTGGCGCCGGTCGTCACCGAGGAGTACGGCGACGACCTCTCCTTCTACCAGCTGTACGCCGACTACAGCTGGGGCCAGACCGTCCAGGAGTCGATGAAGCAGTTCTTCGAAGAGGCCGGCTGGTCGGAGGTCGACAGCGTGCCGACGCCGCTCGGCACCAGCGACTACTCGTCGTACCTCTCCGAGGCCGCCAACTCGGGCGCGGACGTCCTCTTCCTGGACCACTACGGGCTCGACGGCGCGAACTCGGTGTCGCAGGCGATCGAGGCCGGCATCGACGAGGAGATGGAGATCGTCCTCCCGCTGTACAACCGACCGATGGCCCAGGCCGCGGGCGGCGCCATCGAGGGCATCTTCGGCACCATCGCGTGGGACTCCCAGATCGACAACGAGCCGTCGAACACGTTCACCGAGGCCTTCGGCAGCGAGTACGACGGCCGCGTGCCGTCCGGCCCGGCCCAGCTCGCGTACGCACAGACGCTGCAGTACGCGGCCGCCACCGAGCGCGCGGGCACGTTCTACCCGCCCGAGGTCATCCGTGAACTCGAGGGCTACGAGTACGACAACATCGGGATGGGCAAGGAGACGATGCGCGCATGCGACCATCAGGCCCAGCGTGCCATCCCGGTCGTGCAGGGACTGTCCGAGTCCGAGCAGGGCGAGGGACAGTTCTTCGAGATCGTCAACATCACCGGACGCGACCAGGTCGGCTACGGCTGCGATGCCGGCCCGGCCGCGAAGTGTGAACTCGGCAAGTACGGCGACGAGTAATTACGCGTCAGAGAAGCAACGCGGTACGCAACACTCCCCATTTCCACACTATGTTTGACAACTACATCCTGATGCCCGTCCCGAGTGGGTCTGCTCTCAACGCGGAGGGATCAGCCTCGTGACCCTCGTTTCCGAACTCCTGAGCGTGTTCCTGAACGGCCTCCAGACGGGGGCGATCTACGTCCTCGTCGCGATGGGGCTCTCTATCATTCTGGGCACCCTCCAGTTCGTTAACTTCGCACACGGCGCCCTCTACCTCGTCGGTGCGTACCTCGGGCTGTTCATCACCAACGAAGTAACGCTATCGAACGGGCTCTTACAGCAGTACGGCTACGAGACGGTGGGGCTGGGGATCGGCTTCCTCCCGGCGCTCATCCTGGTTCCGCTCATCGTCTTCCTCATCGGCCTCGGGATGGAGCGATTCGTCGCGCGGCCGTTCTACGACCGCCCGGACACCGACCAGATCCTGATGACGTTCGGCCTCGCCATCGTCGTTCAGGAGCTCTTCCGGGTGCTGTTCGGCGGCCAGAGCATCGACTTCGCACGCCCCGGGTGGGCGTCCGGCCCGATCGCGCTGCCCATCATCGGCAACTTCCCGAAGTGGCGGCTCTACGTCATCGGCATCACCGCCGTCCTGGTGACTTTGGTGTTCGTACTCGTCGAGTACACCGACTTCGGGCTCGTCGTCCGCGCCGGGACGCGTGACCCCGAGATGGTCGAACTGCTCGGGATCAAGCTCACTCGCCCGTACATCGTGATGTTCGCCATCGGCGCGGCGCTCGCCGGCGTCGCGGGCGTCGTTGGCGCGCCGCTGGAGAACGTCAACCCCTCCATCGGCATGGAGGTCCTGGTCCCGGCGTTCCTCGTCGTCGTCATCGGCGGCGTCGGGTCGATCCGCGGGGCCGTCGTCGGCGGGATCCTCGTCGGGATGGTGTTCGCCATCTTCGTGAGCGCGCCGCTGCCGACGATCGAGGTCGCCGGCGCCCCGATCCAGTGGTCGCGCTGGGGACAGGTGAGTATCTACGCACTCGCCGCCGTCGTCCTGCTCGCACGGCCCGAGGGACTGTTCGGCGATGAGGGGGTGGCTTGATGAGCGACGATACCGCCACCCCGACCGCGAGCGACTCCGACGAAACCCAGCTCGCGGCGCTGTACGACCGCTGGAACGAGGCCCGGGGGAAGGAGTCGACGGTGGCGATCCTCGCCATCGCCGGCGTGCTCCTGTTCCCGTGGCTGTTCTCGGACGCGCCCGTGATCAGTGGGGTCCTCGGGGGCTACCGCGGCCTCGCGTCGCTCATCCTCATCTGGGCGATCTTCGCCATCGGGTTCGACCTGCTGCTGGGCTACACCGGCCTGCTGTCGTTCGGTCACGCCGCCTTCTGGGGCGGCGCGGCGTACACGGCCGGCATCTTCAGCGCCCGCGTCAGCGGGGACCCGATCCTGATGGTGCTCGCCGGGACGACCTTCGCGGTCCTGTTCGCGTGGATCCTCGGCTACCTGTCGCTCCGCCGGGGCGGGATCTACTTCTCGATCCTGACGCTGGCGTTCGCCCAGATGCTGTTCTACATGGCCGCGTCGCCGCTCGCGTTCCTGACGAACGGCGAGGACGGGTTCACGGACGTCGAAACCGACGCGCTGCTCGGCGTCGTCGACCTCGGCGCCGAGGTCGTCCATCCGGCGGGGATCCTGCTGGGCCACTTCGAGTACGTCTTCGTCGCGACCTTCTTCGTGCTCGCAGTGGTCGGCGGCTACCGCATCCTGAACTCCCCTTACGGCATCGTGCTGGATGCGATCCGCGAGAACGAACAGCGCGCGGAGTTCGTCGGCCTCAACGTCTGGCGCTACAAGCTGATGGCGTTCATCATCTCCGGCGCGTTCGCCGGCGTCGCCGGCAGCCTGTTCACGATTCACGGGAGCTACGTCCCGCTCTCCTCGCTGTACTGGACCGAGAGCGGCGAGATCGTCATCATCACGGTGCTCGGCGGTGCCGGCTCGCTGTTCGGCCCGATCTTCGGGGCCGCGCTGTACCTGTACATCGCGAACATCGTCAGCGGCTTCCCGGTCATCGGGACGCTGTGGTATCTCATCCTGGGAATCATCTTCGTGGGCGTCATCTGGCTGTTCCCCAGCGGTATCTGGGGGATCGTCGACACCGCTCGCGACCTCGTTTCGGAGCGGTTTGGAGGTGAACGCTAATGGCTTTACTCGAAACTGATGGACTGGTCAAGGAGTTCGGCGGTCTCGTCGCGACGGACGACGTCAACCTCTCGGTCGAGGAGGGCGAACGCGTCTCGATCATCGGTCCAAACGGGGCCGGGAAGTCGACGCTGATCAACCTGATCACGCGCCGACTCGAACCGACCGAGGGTGACATCCGGTTCAAGGGCGAGTCGATCCTCGACCAGGAACCGCACGAGGTCGTCCAGAGCGGCGTCAGCAAGTCGTTCCAGACGGCCTCCATCTTCCCGAACCTGACCGTCGAGGAGAACGCGGAGATCGCCGCGCTGGCGGCCGAACACGGTTCCTTCCGGTTCAACTTCCTCAAACACCGGCGCAACTACCCGGAGATCGAGGAGCGGACGCGAGAGACGCTCGACGCGGTCGGGCTGCTGGGCCAGGCCGACGTCACCTCTGCGGACCTGCCGTACGGCGACAAGCGCCGGCTGGAACTCGGCATCGCGCTCGCGAGCAAGCCGGACCTGCTGTTGATGGACGAGCCGACGGCCGGCATGTCGCCGGAGGAAACCAATGCCACGGTCGACCTGATCGAGGAGATCAAGGAGGAGCTCGGACTCACCTTCGTCCTCGTCGAGCACGACATGGAGATCATCTTCAACGTCTCCGACCGCATCATCGTCCTGAACCGCGGCAGCGTCATCGCCGAGGGGACGCCCGAGGAGGTCCGCGACAACGAGGACGTCCAGGAGGCGTATCTCGGAGGTGTCGAGCTATGAGTCTGCTCCAGATCGACGGGGTCGATGCCTACTACGGCGAGAGCCACATCCTCCGGGACCTCTCGATGCACGTCGAGGACGGCGAGATCTGTACGCTCCTCGGCCGCAACGGCGCGGGGAAGACGACGACGCTCCGCTCCATCGCCGGCGCGACGCCACCGGAGGTCCGGGACGGGACGGTGACGTTCAAAGGCGAGGACGTCACCGGCGTCAACGTCGAGGACGTCTCGGTGAAGGGTATCTCGCTGGTGCCCGAGGAGCGCCGCGTCTTCGGCAACCTCACCGTCGCGGAGAACCTCCACCTCGCGGAGGTCGTCGAGAACAAGTCCAACACCATGGGCCGCTCGCTCGAGTTCGAGGGCGGCGCGCTCACGACCGAGCAGGTGTACGAGGACTTCCCGCGACTCGCCGAGCGGAAGGAACAGCGCGCCGGGACCCTCTCCGGCGGCGAACAGCAGATGCTCGCCATCGCGCGGGCGCTCAAGCAGAACACGGACCTGCTCCTCCTCGACGAGCCGTACGAGGGGCTGGCCCCGCAGATCATCGAGAGCGTCGAGAGCGCGATCGAGCGCATCAACGACCTCGGCACGACCATCCTCCTGGTCGAGCAGAACGCGGCGGCCGCGATCAACCTCGCCGACCGCGCGTACGTCATCGACCAGGGCTCCATCGTGTTCGACGGCACCGCCGAGGAGCTCCGCGAGGACGAAGCGACGCGCGAACGGTACCTGGGAGTCTAACATGACCGAAGCCACACCGGAGGCGGCACTCGACCGCCTCCTCGAGACCGACGTCGTACGGGAACACGAGGATGACACGCTGACCACGAACCCCGCGTTCGAGGACACGCGCCGGGTGTACGCCGACACCTACGGCGACTGCTCCGAGGAGACGTTCCGGAGCACCATCGCCGACATTTTCGGGTTCTCCGAGGACGAAGCCGCGGCCCACATCGAGGAAACCGGCGTCACGCGCGGGGAACTCACCGCGTTCCTCGCGCTGCGCTCGTTCCTCGACGAGGAGCCGGCCACCGAGACGCTCGCGGTGATGAGCCGCGTCGTCATGGAGGTCGAACCGGCATCGGTCGTCCCGCGCACGCTCCGGAAGATCGGCGAGGGCGAGTACGAGGCGTTCCTGGAGGCCCACCCTGACACGATCTTCACGGTCTGGAAGCAGGCCTGCGAACCGTGTGACGCGATGAAGGAGGACCTCGACGCGATCTTGGAGATCATCCCGGACGACGTCGCCGTCGCCGGGGTCGACGGTGAGGCCGTCCCCGACTTCCGCCGCGAGTTCGACGTCACAGCCGCGCCTTCAGTAGTTGTTGTCAAGGACGGTGAACACGAGTTGACCGAGTCAGGTCGGCAATCGCCGATGGCCATCTCGAAGCTGGTCGAGGACTACTTCTAAATCGATTCCTCAGGCGGTTCTTTTGGGATGCTGAAAGCCGTTCGTCCCTGGAAATCGTTCTTTTCCAGGGTGTCGTAGAACGGTTCGGGTGCTTACTGTGACGGAGATGATGCTCCGGCGCAGTCGGCGTTCGTGAATACCTTGATCGCTTGAACCGTCCCCTTCTCTATTTGAACGTTTGCACAAACCTCTGCGCCCCGTTGTACTTCACTTTGCTCTACAGGGCGACAGCTTAGATTGGAGTCGTTCGATTGGCAGCGGAACAGCCCCGGGTTCTCCCCCATCGAGATCGGGATGACCACGTCGCTGTACTGGCTTTCGTCGATGTAGATGGAGCTGTTCGTAACCCGCTCTACTGTGCCATCAATCCACAGTGTAGCGTTCGCTAATTCGTGGAGTGAACTGGAAGTTGACTCGGAGTCCGGCGGATCCGCAACTGGTTGTTGATTACCAGGGACGATACCTGTAACTGTAGCTCCGTAGGCGACGAGTCCGCCGAGAAGGACGCCGATGAGAAGGGCGACAATAGTTGTGGAGTTTGGAGCGTCCCAATCCATACAGCCATTTTGCCGATATTCGATGAAATGATTTGGGTGGAATTCGCCAGATTCTGGAGTAAGAAGGCCCGCACGGCTGATTCAGATACTACGAGTGAAAGGAATGGCTGAGGAACTGTTCTATGACAGCTTCCTTTTCACGAATAGCCGGGGCGCACCCTCGCTCGTTATAAACCGACTTTTAAGGCGATACGGACTTGCTCCGTGCTACAACAGCTTAAAAGGCCCAGACCGCTCTCACTTATTAACCGTATTTATCAGTGCAGACGCTGCTGTCCTTACCCAGAACGGCTAGAAAGCTCTCGACCGCTCTTGCTTATAAACCGTATTTATAGGTGCAGACGCTGCTGCGCTTGACAGCACGACAAACACCCAGAAATCCCTCGGCCGTTCTTGCTTATAAATCGTATTTATATGTGCAGACGCTGCTGCACTTGCCAGCACCGCAAACGTTCAGAAAGCCCTCGGCCGCTCGCGGTCGCTGTCCTCGAAAATCGGCGATTTTCGGGCTCCGAGAAATCTTCGATTTCTCGCGAAGCGACATATCCGCGCCT
>JBDGPU010000077.1:0-18816 GCA_042219525.1 Halopenitus sp. | reverse complement strand
ATGTCGCGGAGCGACCGCGAGCGGCCGAGGGCTTTCTGGGTGTTTGCGGTGCTGTAGAGTGCAAGCCCGTATCACCTGTCTAAACCACCCACGTATGGCGAGCGGCCGAGGGCTTTCGAGGTGTCTGCGGTGCTGTCGAGAGCAAGGCCGTATCATCTGTCCAAACCCACGCACAGCGAGCGGCCGAGTGCTTTCGAGGTGTCTGCGGTGCTGTCGAGAGCAAGGCCGTATCACCTGTCCAAACCACCCACGTATGGCGAGCGGCCGAGGGCTTTCTGGGTGTTTGCGGTGCTGTCAATCGTAGCATCTTCTGCACCCATAAATACGGTTTATAAGCGAGAGTGGCCGAGGGCTTTCCGGCTGTTGTGGACCTGTGCAGCAGCGTCTGCACCTATAAATACGGTTTATAAGCAAGAGTGGCCGAGAGCTTATCCGCAGGAACCGTCCAATTACTCATCTCCACTTGCACTGCTCGAGGCGCCGCTTCCCTTCTCCCCACGCCCGATTTGAACCAGCGGCTCGCCATCGTATCGGACGCTGAGCCCAAATTCGTTCGACTTTCCCTGGGGGAGAGAAACCGTCACTGTGTAGCGGACTTGAGTAGCACAGTCCCGTGGCGGAGCGTCGCTGTCACGCCTGACGAACGAAAGCGTGTAGTTCGTCCCGTCGGAGATCAGTCCTCCGACAGCGAGCGTGGTCGACGCGTTCGGAACCGTCACGTTCTGGCTGATGGTGACGTTCGTGGTTTCCGCAGCCGAATACTGGGCGATACTGATATTCTGACTGAAGTTCTCGTAACACACCGGGTCGCTCACTTCGAAGTTCGTGACCACCGGCTCGCTGGGTGGTTGCGGCTGGGGCTGGTATGCCGCCCACCCGAGGCCAGCGACGAGGACGAACGCCGCGAGGAGAACCCCAACAATCCGCTTGTCGACCATTGATGTTTATAATCACACAGTAGCTGCTGTAAAACTACTGGGGTGCAGTGTTCTCAACGTGAAGAAATTCTCTCTGATAGGGGATTACCGAGAAAAGCGGTCGGTGGACTCGTCATTAGCCGACATCGACTGCCAGCTGATCGCTGCGTAAGGAGGGATACCAACCAAAAAGATCCAGCTACGTTAAACGCCGCGACCTTGCAGCTCCTCTTCCTCGGATAGCGACTCCTTCGAGCGGCCCTTCATCCCGGAGCCGACGCCCTTCGCGATCGTCGCCAGCTCGTCGGGGTCGTCCCAGTTGTTGACGGCCTCGACGATGGCGTTGCCCATCTCGACCGGGTCCTCCGCGCCGAAGATGCCGGAGCCGACGAAGATGCCGTCACAGCCGTGGTGCATCATCAGCGCGGCGTCGGCGGGCGTCGCGATGCCGCCGGCCGCGAAGTTGACGACGGGCAGGCGGCCCTGCTCGGCCGTCTCGTGGACGAGGTCGCGCGGGGCGCCGTGGTCGCGGGCCCACTTCTCGCGCTCCTCGTGGGACAGCCCGGAGATCTCCCGGATCTGGTGTTTCATCGTCCGCTGGTGCATGACGGCCTGATTCACGTCGCCCGTGCCGGCCTCGCCCTTCGTCCGGATCATCGCCGCGCCCTCGTTGATACGGCGGAGGGCCTCCGGGAGGTTCCGCGCGCCGCAGACGAACGGCGACGTGAAGTCGCGCTTGTCGATGTGATACTCGTCGTCCGCGGGCGTTAGCACCTCGGACTCGTCGATCATGTCGACGCCGAGGGATTCGAGGATCTCGGCCTCCTTCAGGTGGCCGATTCGCGATTTGCCCATCACCGGGATCGATACCTCGTCGATGATCTCCGTGACGTTCGTGGGGTCCGGCATCCGCGCGACGCCGCCGCGCTTGCGGATGTCGGCCGGGACGGCTTCCAGCGCCATGACGGCGACGGCGCCCGCGTCCTCGGCGATCCGGGCCTGCTCGCGCGTGACGACGTCCATGATAACGCCACCCTTCTGCATCCGCGCGAAGCCGCGCTTGACGAGCTCGGTCCCGCGTTTGAGTTCTTCGAGGTCCGTAGCTTCGGCCATATCCGGGGTTCGTCCGGAGTCCACTTAACGGGTCCCCTTTCGCTATTTGGGCCCGGGACCGGCCGCCCAACTGCTCCGCGAGCTGACGACTCGAGGACGAAATCACGGAGCGAACGGAACTGGCAGAACTGACCGCTCGCTGGTGAATTAGCCGCAGAACAGGTGCGTCGCGTACACCTCGCCGTCGGCCGTCACGTACAGCCCGACGGCCTGGCTGTCCCAGTCGGTCGCGAGCAGGTTCTCGCGGTGGGACGGGGAGGCGAACCACATCTCGACGAGCGCCGTCGCCAGCTCCGTTTCGGTCGTCGGGTGATAGCGGTCGTCGCCGACCTCGAACGTCCGGTTGACGTAGCCGAGCGCGACGTTCTCCCCGGCCGACTCGCAGGTGTCCGCCCTGCCCGCCTCGCGGATCCGGTCGGCCAGGCCCTCGCCGTCCGGGGTCTCGTGGCCGACGAACTCGCGGGTGGCCATGTCCGTGCTGTGGGTCCGGGCGACGCTGCGCATCGCCGGGTCGTGGTCGAGGCGGTCGAGCCCGCGGTCAGCCCGCCGCTCGTTGACGAGCCGCTGAATCTCCCGCTCGACGGCTGCGACGTCGAAGTCGGCGTCGTATGCCGACGGCGAAACGGTCCGGATCGCTGTCGTGTCGGCTCCCGTCCCGCCCGTCGCCGCCGCGACGCCATCGAGGCCGACGTCGTCAAGACCGAGGACACCGAGACCGGCCCCCGCGGCGACCGGCACAGCGGTGACGAGGAGGATGGCGAGAACAAACCGGGGTAGCCGACGCATTACAAGCCGAAAGGGAATTTGGGCCATAAACCTTATGAACGGGTTATTGGCAGTGATACTCACACGTGGGTTTCGCCGCTTTTCGGAGCGTCCGCCCTCTCGTCCGTGTTGGAAACTACCCGGTGTCGCCGTCGCGTTCGCGGACTGGTTACAGGAACGTCGTCACGAGCACGATGCCGGCGACGAACACGAACACGATGCCGAGCCCTTGCTCCATCAGGTCGCTTGGGAGGCACTTCCCCGCACGGGACCCGACCGTACCGCCGATGACCACGCCCGGGAACGACCAGACGACGACGTACCAGACGGGTGCCGCGGTGAGCGCGTGGACGAGCGCGCCCGCGACCGCGGCGATCGCGAGCACGAACACCGACGTCGCAATGGCGACCCGCGGCGGTAGTCGACAGCGGATGACGAGTTGCGTCGTGACGATCTCGGGGAGTCCGGCGCTGATCAGCCCCGTGACGAACCCGCCGACCGTCGCGAGCGCGACGCCGGGCGTCCGCCAGCAGGTCTGATAGGAGAACCGCTGGCCGTCCGCGGCCTCGATAACCGTCGTGTCCCGTCCGCTGTTCTTCTCGCGAAGGTACTCCCCCTCGCGCTCGCCGGGTTCGCACTCCTCCGGCGGGTCGTAGTAGAGGATGAACCCGCCGAGCGCCAGCAGGCCGATCCCGAACACCGCCCGGAGCGCCGTGTCGGGGACGTAGTGGGCCGCGAACGCGCCGGCGCCGACGGCGGGGACCGCCCCGAGCAGCAACCACTTCGCGGTGGCGTAGTCGACGACGCCCTGCTTGACGTACGCCCGGAGCCCGTTCCCCATGCCGAAGACCTCGGTCAGCAGTCCGGCACCGATCGCCTGCGCCGGCCCGAGCCCGACGACGAGTAGGAAGAAGGGACTGAAGAACAGCGCCCCCGAGACGCCCGCCGCGAGCGCGACGAACGAGAAGAGGATCGAGGCCGGGAACACCCACCAGTGGGCGAGAAACTTGTCGACGGGGAAGCTCGCGACGGCCGCAAGCGACCCCGTCGGAAGCGCCGGAAGGGTCGTCACCGCCCCGAACCGCGCCGGAGTGACCACGGCGACCGCGGCGCCCAGCACGAGAGCCGGTAGGATCCCGGCGATGGCTCTCCGCCTCATCGTGGCACCCTTAAAAAGCGGCTCGAGGTTGGGCAAACGGTCACGACGTGTCGACCGACGGCGGCGTCCGACCTCACGCCAGGAGGCCGGTACCGAGGAGCGCGCCGAGGACGACGCCGTACACGACGTGAACGATGCCGAACACCTTCATCATGTCTTTGTCGGGCTCGACGCCGATGACCAGGCGTAGCCAGAACACCATGCCGCCGATCATGAGCACGACGCCGTACACGAACCCGAGGCCGATCGTGACGCCGATGGTGCCCAGCGAGAGCCCGACGAGCGGAACGCCGACGGCGAAGACGGCGCCGGCGACGCTCCCGTACAGCATGTGGAGCAACATGCCCGGCTTCTTGTGCTCCTCGGGGGTGCCGCCGGCGAACTTCGCCACCAGCGCCGCCGTCGGCGGTGGCCCACCGTCACCGATCGCCATCATCGTCATCGTCATCGCGATCGTCGCAACGAGGCCCCAGACGAGACCGGCTGTGATCGCTGCCATTGTGATGACTTACACTACTCGGGGACTCCAGATAAATCGGCCGCGCTGGGCTCCAGTTCCCACACAACCGCCCTATTTTTAAGTAGACATTGTCGCGCGCATCTGTTCTCGTGGTCCACGCAGGATGGGCGCGCTCTGTATTCGCACGATGGGCCCGCTCTGGACCCGTCACGCTGGGCGCGGACCGAACGGCAACCCCCCGTTAGTCTCGCAGCCTCCGTCGAAGGACGAGCCCAACGAGGAAAAGCGGGAGTGCCGTCGCGAAACCAGTGACGAGGGCGCCGCCGAGCCCACCAGCGCCGGTGACGGCGTTCGTCGCCGCGACCGTCCCACCGGCGACGGCCGCACCGCCGGCGATCGTCACCGTGCCGACACAACAGAGCCCGAACGCGCCGGCGACACCCAGGATCCCCCACGCCGACCAGTCGGAGAGATCAACCATGATTCACCCTGGCGAGCTGCTGATAGCCGGCGACGAGCAGGGCCGTGAGGACGCCGCCGAGCGCGACAATAACAGCGTACGTGAGCCCACTCGAGAGCCCGGCCGCGGCCCCGAGGCCGCTCGCGAGCGCCGCGCCACCGAGCAGTTCGAGTCCGAGACAGCAGACGGCGGCGCCACCAGCACCGGCGTAGGGGAGCCAGGAGTCGGCCTGCTCAGTCATTGGCTGGGCTCTCGGCGTCGTCGGTGACGATCTCACACCCGAGGACGCGCTCGACGTTCTGCCGAATGCAGTCGTCCGCGAGCGCGACCATCTCGACCGCCTCGGGGCGACTCACGTCGTAGTACTTCTTGCGTCCATCACGCTCCGCTTCGACGAGCTGGCAGTTCTTCAGACACTGGAGGTGATGCGAGACGAGGTTCGTCTCCAGGTCCGCTCGCTCACAGAGTTCGCCGACGTTGAGCGGTTCCCCCGCTTCGGCGAGCGTCTGGAAGATGTGAAGCCGGGTCGGATCCCCGAGGGCGCTGAAAATGTTGGCCCGGGCTTCGTGGACGTCCTCGTTCGATTGAAGCAGCTGGACACTCATTACAACGCCCTTACGACTATCCAAGGATATACTTTCTGGACCCTGTTCAGCGGACTAGCAGCTCGGATTCGAGCGATTGACTTCGGTTAAACGCCGCTATCCCGACCGATCTAGCCGAGGACCAAAGCCAAAACCATCATGTGGGCCGATAGTCAAACAGATATTGAAATGAGTGAACCGGTAGACTACGATCTGGTCATTCTCGGTGGCGGCGCGGCTGCCTTCGCCGCCATCACCGAAGCCAGCTCGCGTGGGCTCTCGACGGCGATGGTCAACACCGGCCTCCCGCTCGGCGGGACGTGTGTGAACGTCGGCTGCGTCCCGAGTAAACACCTGCTTGCGATGGCGGAGTCCGCGTTCGAACCGACGGCAAACCCCTTCGACGCGGTCGAATACGGCGAGGACGAACCGTCCGTCGACTGGGACGTCGCGCTCGACGAAATGGACCGGCTCGTCGAAGGGTTTCGCCAGGAGAACTACGTCGACGTCGCCGAGCACTTCGACGCCGACGTCTACGAAGGCTATGGTCAGTTCAAAGATGACACCACCATCGAGGTCGTCGAAGGTAGCGACGAAGGCGCCCGCATCACGGGCGAGAACGCACTCGTCGCGACCGGAAGCTCCCCGCAGGCGCCGCCGATCGACGGGCTGGACGACGTCGAGTACGAAAACAGCGAGACGATCCTCGAACGGAACGACCTTCCGGAACGCATCGTCGTCATCGGGGGCGGCTACATCGCGCTCGAGTGGGGCCAGATCCTCCACCGCGTCGGCGTCGACGTCACCATCCTCCAGCGCTCCGACCGGGTGCTTTCGGGGATGGAAGGACAGCTGGGCCGAGAGATCCAGCGTACCTTCCGGGAGGAGGGAATCGAGGTCGTCACCGGCAACGACTTCGAGCGCGTCCGATCCGCGACGGCGGACGGCGGTTCGACTGCGGTCGAGTCCGAAGCTGGCGTCGTCGTCGAGACGACGGTGGAGGGCGCGCCGCGCCGGTTCACTGCGGACGACCTCTTCGTCGCGACCGGCGTGCAGCCGAACAGCGAGGGTATCGGCCTCGACGCGGTAGGCGTCGAAACCGACGAGCGCGGCGCCGTCGTCGTCGACGAGCATTTCCGGACGACGAATCCCGAGATCTACGCCGCCGGCGACGTGATCGGCGAACCCGAACTGGAGACGGTCGCCGCGAAGGAGGGCAATCACGCGGTGAAGAACGCCTTCGCCGATGAGGGTGCGACGATCGACTACGACGCCGTGCCCGCGGTCGTCTTCACGAGTCCGGAGGTCGCCACCGTGGGGACGACCGAGGCCGAGTACATGGCCGAACACGGCACCTGTGCGTGTCGCACGGTGCGGATGGACGAGGTGCCGAAGGCGAAGGCCGTGAAGGACACCCGCGGACTCGTCCAGGTGGTCAAACACCACGAAACCGACGAGATCGTCGGCGTCCACATGGTCGGGCCGCGCGCCGCGGACATGATCCCGGAGGCGACGCTCGCGGTGAAGTTCGGGCTCACCGTCGACGACATAATCGACACGATCCACCCGTTCCCGACGTTCTCCGAGGCGTTCAAACACGCCTGTCAGGCGTTCAAGCGGGACACCTCGGCGATGAGCTGTTGCGTGGAGTGAAAAGCCAGTCTCGCTCGATGCGTGGCGACCGAGCTCACGGACCGCGGACTGTCAAGACTGGATCGGAGGAAGAGTAATAAGCGGTCGTGGTATGGTCTCGCAGTATGGTCGATGAGCGGCACGTCGAAGCGGGAACAGCACACGTTGGAATCCACCTCACTCCCGAGGAGATCGCGGAGTACGCTGCCGAGGCGACGGAAGCCGCGGAGATGGCTGCCGCGTTCGAACCCGACGTTGACGAGCGGGAGCCACGCGACTACTTCCGGGGTGACGACGAGTACAACGCGTTCCTCTACCGTGTGGACGGACAGTCGGGTGCTGGTGGCGCACTCGAAGACCTATCGTTCGCGGTGAAGGACAACATGGCGGTTGCGGGCGTCCCGATGACCTGTGGATCCGACGGCGTCGATTTCACGCCGAGATACGACGCAACGGTCGTTCGCCGCCTGGAGGACGCGGGTGCGGCACTGCACGGTACCACGAACATGGACGAATTCGCCTTGACGACGACCGGAGAAACCTGTGCACACGGACCGACGCAAAATCCGTCGGCAGCGGAGGGCGTTCCCGGCGGGTCGTCGAGCGGAAGCGGGGCAGCAGTCGCGGCCGGGCTCGTCGATGCGGCGCTCGGAAGCGACACCGGCGGGAGCGTTCGCATCCCCGCGTCCTATTGTGGCATCGTCGGGCTCAAGCCGACCCACCGGACGGTTCCGCGGTTCGGGTTCGCCGACCTCGCGCCCTCACTGGACCACATCGGTCCGCTCGCGTCCTCGGTCTCGGAGGCGTTTCGGGTCTACGACGTGCTGTCCGGATCGGATCCCCGCGACCTCTCGTCCCGGCCCGCCCGTCCACGGATGGACACTCGCTCGGCTGTCGGCGACCCAGTCGAGGGGTTGACTATCGGCGTCGTTCGCGAGGCGATGGACGCCGCTGACCCTGCAGTCAGCCAGCAGGTGCGGACAGCGCTGTCGACGCTGGAGGCTGCGGGCGTCGAAACGACCGAGGTGTTGCTCCCACGGTTCGACGAAATGGCGGCCGCGGTGGTCGTCGTGGCGAACTGTGAATTCGCGTCGCTGTTCGCGAACCGTGGGATCGTTCGTGGTAGCGGCACCGGCTATGCTGACCCGTGGCGGGCGGCGACCGCCGACGTCGACTGGGACGAACTGGGTGATGGCGTGGTCGACAGCGTCGTTACCTTCGAGGCCGTCTACGAGGCGACCGACGGACGAGCCTACGTCGGCGCGCAAAACGTTCGCACTCGGTTCATCGAAGCAGTCGATCGGACGCTCTCGGACGTCGACGCCCTTGCGCTCCCCACGACGCGGACGACGGCACCGGACTTCGGCGAGGTGACGACCGACGACGACCTGTTGGAGACGATCGCCAACACCGCTCCGTTCAACCTGACGGGGAACCCGGCACTGTCGATTCCCGCGGGTAGTAATGGTGGACGGCCGGTCGGGCTACAACTCGTCGCCGATTGGTACGAAGAACCGGTCCTCGCACGTCTCGGTGCTGCTGTCGAGTAATCCGGGTTCGACGGCAGTGGCAAGACCGTAGTGCTGGTCGCTTCGGGACAACCGGCTGACGGGTCGGAGCTTTACAAGGAATTCTTCCGGAGGCCAAATCTTTATCCGACCCTCTACATCTTGTTATGTCGTAGCAACTCATGGATAACGACTCCGCATCATCGTGCCGATCAGGAGGGTTCGTCCCAGGGACCTTCTCTATCGCGGCCCGGGACCCGGACGCCGACGAGTTCGGCGTCGCGGTGAGTACCGCCCTCGTCGGCGTGGGCGCGCTCTGCCCGTTTGTGAGCGAGAACGCCGCGGTGGCGACGCAGTCGTTCGTCAACGTCTCTCACGGGAAAAACGCGGTTGACCTGGCCGACCGAGGGGTGAGCGTTCCGACCGCCTGCGACGCGCTTCTCTCCGACGACGACCAGGCGAGCTATCGCCAGGTTCACGGGATCGACGGCGACGGGCAGACGTTCGCCTTCAGTGGTGAGGACTGTGTCGACTGGTTCGGTCACCTCGAGGCCGACGACCACACGGTCGCGGGCAATATGCTCGCGAACGCCGACGTCATCGAGGAGATCAGCGAGACGTTCCGGAACACGGACGGCGAACTCGCGGAGCGACTCATGACTGCATTGGAAGCGGGACAGGACATGGGCGGGGACAAGCGGGGAAAGATCAGCGCCGCGTTGTTGGTCCACTCCCCCGAGCCAAAGCTCTACCATAACCTGCGTATCGACAATTCCGACGATCCGGTCGATGACCTTCGAGACGCCTTTGAACTGGGCAAGGAGACGGAGGCTGACCTCCCGGCGTCGGCCGACGAGATGCTTGGCGAATACCCCGACGAAATACTCGACTTCGGACTGAAATACTAACACGACAACATGACCGACAACACTACCGAACCTACGGGCGTTCCGACAGACGTCGATCGGCGTCGCTTTCTGAAAGCTACCGGTATCGCTAGCACCGGCGGGATGATGGCCGTGGCTGGCTGTGCCGGCGACGAGAGTGAATCGACCGAAGGTACCGGCGGATCGAACGGTGACGATACAGAAAGCACCCCGGTCGACCCGGACGACATCCAAGAGGGTGGGAAGCTCGTCTGGGGACACAGCGAAGTCACGCAGAACCTCGACATCCACCAGACTGCGACGGCCAGTACCGGTCGATTCCTCAACAGCGTCTACGACTCGCTCGTCGGCCTGACGAGCGACCTTCAGCTGTCGACGGACTCCGACATCGCGAGCCCCGGCCTTGCGACTGACTGGGAGGTCAGCGATGACCTCATGACGTACACGTTCACGCTTCGTGAAGGGGTACAGTTCCACGACGGGACGGAACTGACCGCCGAGGATGTCAAATACAGCTACGACCGAATCGCCAACCCGGACACGGGCGCGATCATGCAGTTCGTCTTCGACTCGACGGAGTCGGTAGAGGTTGAAGACGACTATACGGTCGTCATCAATCAGTCCGAGCAGTATCAGCCGCTCTTGCGGCAACTCGCCTTCTCCGGTACGTCCATCGTCCCCGCGGACTCGGGAGACCAACTGGGTGAGGAGCCGGTCGGAACAGGCCCCTTCGAGTTCGTCATGCGCCAGCAGGGGAACCGTGCCGAGCTGGCTGCGTTCGACGACTACTGGGGCGAGGGGCCATACCTCGACTCGGTTGAGGAACGAACGGTCACGGATCCGGACAGTCGCCTCACCGGAATCCAAGAGGGTGACTACGACCTTATCAACGACATCCCGCTGGACAACATCAATGATGTCGTCAGTGACGACAGCGACGACATCAAGACTCGGACGTGGACGCCGCTGTCGTGGGCGTTCCTCAACATGAACAACTCCGAGCCCCCGTTCGACGATCCGGATTTCCGGAAGGCCGTTGATTTCTGTATCGACAAGCAAGGCCTCGTCGAAGGCGCGCTCTACGGCAATGGCAAGCCGACCGCGAGCCCGAGTTTCCCGGCCAGCGACTTCCGTAACGAGGACATTTCCCCTCGTGAACAGGACTTCGAACGCGCTGCGGAGCTGTTCGAGCAGTCCGCGTACGACGTCGACGAGTTCGATCTCACGTTCAAGGTCACCACGAACTACCCGTGGCACGTCGACGCGGCGACGATCATGCAGCAGTACTTCCAGCAGGCGGGCCTAAATGTGGAGATACAGCAACTCCAGTGGAGCGACTGGCTCACGCAGGTGTTCGCGAACCAGGACTTCACCCTCTCGATGGTGAACTTCTTCACCTTCTGGGAGCCAGCATATATGTACACGTCGCTGTGGACCTCGGACGGAGCGTTCAATTTCCGCGGCTACGCCAGCGAGGAGTACGACCAGACGGTCGCGGAAGCCGCCAGAGCGGCGAACCGAGAGGAAGCGATCCCGCTGTACCAGAAGGCACAGGAGATCGTCCACGAGGACGTGCCCGACGTGATGTTGTGGTTCCGCGACGGCACGGTCGCGGCGAAAAACGACGTCCACGGGCTGGACACGATCCTCTCACCGAACAACAGCGAACTCAACTTCGGCCGGGTATGGCTCGACCAGGAGTGAGGCGGAGAAACGTATGAGCCTGGCACGTTACGCCGCCCGCCGGGTAGTGTTCCTCATCGGAACGCTGTTCGGCGCATCAGTCATCACCTTCGGGCTGGTCAACGTTCTGCCGGGGGACGTGGCGGTGATGATCCTCGGCACGAGCGGCAGCCAAGAGCAGGTAGAGGTGCTCCGCCAGCAACTCGGCTTGAACCAGCCGGTGTACATCCGCTACCTCGACTGGATCGCTGGCGTCCTCCAGGGTGACATGGGGACGTCGCTACGATTCGGCGACCCGGTGGCGACGCTCATCGCGCAGCGGTTCCCCGCGAGCGCCTTCCTCGCGTTCTCTGCGTTGACAATCGCCGTCCTCATCGCGATCCCGATGGGGATCGTCGCCGCGGTCGAACGGAACACCTGGAAGGACTTCCTGACGAGTATCGCCGCCTTTGCCGGCATCAGCCTCCCGAACTTCTTCTGGGGGATGGTGTTGATCCTGCTCATCGCCAGCTACGCCTCGCTGTTGCCGCCCTCGGGGTACGTGAGCCCGGCCGAGGATCTTACTGCGGCGTTCGCGCACGTTCTGTTACCGGCCGGTGCACTCGGCTTCAGCCTGATGGCACATATCACGCGAATGACCCGGTCCTCGCTTATCGAGGAGCTTCGGTCGGGGTACATCGAACTCGCGAAAATGAAGGGGCTAGCGAACCGTCGCATCATCCTCCGACACGCGCTGCGTAACGCGTTCCTTCCGGTGTTGACCGTGATCGGTTTCCAGCTCGGCTTCCTCTTCGGTGGGATCATTATCATCGAACAGTTGTTCGCGTACCCCGGACTCGGTCGGCTCGCGTTCAACGCGCTCCTCGCCCGGGACGCCCCCCTCATCCAGGGGTCAGTACTCACTATCGCGGTCGTGTTCATGACGAGTAACCTGATCGTCGACCTCCTGTATGCGGTCATCGACCCACGTGTGACGGCCGGAGGTGGAAGCTGATGGCAGCTGAAACCGAAACGAGGTCAAGGCTGGTCCTCGACCAGTATCAGCGCGAGCGGCTCGCGAGACTCGCCCGGAGTATCCGGCACAACACGAAGGCCGCCGTCGGTCTCACGATCATCGTCGGGTTGGTCGGTCTCGCGATCTTCTCGCCGATGCTCATCTCCGAGCAGGCCGCCAACCAGATGGACATGGCGAACCGCTTTGCGGCGCCGAGTCTCGAACACCCGTTCGGAACGGATAACTTCGGTCGCGACGTGCTATCGCGGACGCTACTCGGCGTCCGAATCAGCCTCTACGTGGGGTTGTCGAGCGTCGCGATCTCCTCGGCCGTGGGCGTCCCGCTCGGCGGGCTCGCCGGCTACGCCGGGGGCGCAGTCGACGACCTCGTCATGCGGACGATGGACATTCTGATGAGCTTCCCGCCGATCCTGGTCGCGATGACGATCACGGCGGTGATCGGACCGACGCTTAACAACGCGATCCTGGCGCTCGGGATCGTCTACATACCGTACTTCGCCCGAGTGACGCGCTCGGAGGCGATCTCCGTCTCCCAGGAGGAGTTCGTCGAAGCCGCACACGCGCTGGGTGAGCGGGATTCGTACATCCTGTTCAGGGAGGTGTTGCCGAACGCCGCTGCCCCGATCATCGTCCAGGCGAGCATCAGCATCTCCTTCGCCATCCTCGCAGCCGCCGGGCTGTCGTTCCTCGGGCTCGGCGCGCAGCCGCCGACACCCTCGTGGGGGCTGATGCTCCAGCAGGCGAAACAGTACCTCACACAGGCACCGTGGATGGCCGTCTTCCCGGGACTCGGGATCGCCGTGACGGTTCTCGGATTCAACCTCTTTGGCGACGGCATCCGCGACGTCCTGGATCCGGACACGAGTACTGAACTAGGTGTTACCGATGAGTAGCCAACCTACACCACCGAGCGACGACGCAGTGACCGCGACAGCCACCGACGAGGACCGCCTTCTCACCGTCCGGGGGCTCGAAACAGTGTTCCGGACGGAGGAAGGAACCGTCCGGGCCGTCGACGACGTCGACTTGCACCTCGACCAGGGGGAGATCGTCGGCCTGGTCGGCGAGTCGGGCGCGGGCAAGAGTGCGACCGCCGAGTCGATCCTCCGGCTCATCGAGTCCCCCGGCGAGATCGCCGGCGGGACCGTCGATTTCGACGGTCGGGACGTCCTCCGGATGACCGACGAGGAACTACGAGAGTTCCGCGGGACGGACGCCGGAATGGTGTTTCAGGACCCGAGCGGTACGTTGAACCCGACGATGACCGTCGGCAAGCAGGTCGCGGAGGCGGTGCAATCGAACGACCCGTCGCTGTCGGCGAGCGCCGTCAAGGAACGAACGATCGAGATCATGGAGCGCGTCGGGATCCCGAACGCACCTGCACGCTACGACGAGTATCCCCACCAGTTCTCCGGCGGCCAGAAACAGCGGATCGTCTTCGGGATCGCGATCGCGAGCGAACCGGACCTGCTCGTAGCCGACGAGCCGACCACTGCACTCGATGTGACGATTCAGGCGCAGATCCTCGACCTGCTCGTCGAACTCCGCGACGAGTTCGATATGAGCGTCCTGTTCATCACCCACGACCTCGGCGTCGTCCGTGAGGTCTGCGACCGCGTGCTAGTAATGTACGCCGGGAGCGTCGTCGAATCGGGGAGAGTCGAGTCGATGTTCGCGGAACCGCGCCACCCGTACACGAAGGGCCTGTTGGCGAGCAATCCCGGTCTCGACGCCGACGTTATCACCGGTGACGCGGCCGCCCCCGATCGGCTTCGGGTTATCGAAGGATCGATGCCAGACCTGACCGGCGGCGACTTCCGTGGCTGTAAGTACGCCGACCGGTGTCCCGGTGCGACCGAAGACTGCCGAACTGCCCACCCCGACCTCGATGCCATATCCATAGACGGTGAGACCCGCGAGGTCGCCTGCTACCGACACACCGAGATCGACGACATGGGCTACACGTACGACCATGAACCACGAACGCTCTCGTGGCGCGGCGGGACGAACACCGACGCTATGCCAGGGGTCCCCGAAGATGGCGGTCCTGCGGACCGGCAAGAGACGCCTGTCCTTTCGGCAACCGGCCTGAAAAAGCATTTCTCGACCGGAAACGTCATCGACGACTTGCTCGGTCGCAGGGAAACCGTCAAAGCCGTCGACGGGATCGACCTGGAGGTCGACGCTGGCGAAACGCTCGGGCTGGTCGGCGAATCCGGCTGTGGGAAGTCCACAGCTGCGCGAGCTATCCTCCAGCTGCACGACCCCACCGAGGGCACCGTCGTGTACCAGGGAGACGACATTACCGATGCATCGAAGGCGGACCTTCGCGGGATCCGCCGGGACCTGCAGGTCGTGTTCCAGAACCCGCAGTCCAGCCTCAATCCGCGGCGGACCGTCGGGCAGATCGTCCGTCGACCGATGAAACTCCACGGCATCGCCGACGCCGACGACCGCCACGAGCGGGCGAGGGAGCTGATAACCGAGGTCGGGCTCGACGAGCGACATCTGCGGCGTCGACCGGGCGACCTCTCCGGCGGTCAACAACAGCGCGTCGCGATCGCCCGGGCGCTGGCGGTCAATCCCGAGGTAATCGTCCTCGACGAGCCCGTGTCGGGGCTCGACGTCTCCATTCAGGCGCAGATCCTCAACCTGCTATCGGACCTGCAGGAGGACCTGGGGCTCTCGTATCTGTTCATCAGCCACAACCTCTCGGTGATAGAGCACATCTGTGACCGGGTAGCGGTGATGTACCTCGGAGAGCTGGTCGAGAAGGGGACCACCCGCGAGGTGTTCAACCCTCCGTTTAACCCCTACACGGAGGCGCTTCTCTCGGCCATCCCCGGCCGGGTGGACACCGACGACCGGATCATCCTCGAGGGCGACGTCCCCGACCCATCGGACGTGCCCTCCGGCTGCCGGTTCCATCCGCGGTGCCCCCACAAGATCGGGGACGTCTGCGAACAGGAGGTTCCGGAAGTTCACGAACCGAGCGACGGGCACGGGATCAAGTGTCATCTCATGCAAGACGAGTACAGGGACCGCGTCGACTGGGAGACGGACTAACCGGGACACCGGAGGGCTCGTCGGAGGTGTCACGGTCCGCGTTGAAGAGCCCTCCCCCACGACAAGCACCACGAAACCGAGGCATTCGTCGGCGTCCACATGGTCGGCCCGCGCGCTGCCGACATGCTTCCGGAGGCGACGCTCGCGGTGAAGTTCGGCCTCACCGTCGACGACATTATCGACACGATCCACCCGTTCCCGACGTTCTCGGAAGCGTTCAAACACGCCTGTCAGGCGTTCAGGCGGGACACCTCGACAATGAGCTGCTGCGTGGAGTAATCCGGTTCGGCCCCAGAATTATTCAAACGTCCGTTGAACTATTCGTATGTTATGTCCGATCCGTCAGCACCCCGTTCGGAACGCTGGAACGTCCCCGGAGGGATCCCGACCGTGACCGTCCGGAACACGGTCGAACCGTTCGGGAATCAGGATGTCGACGACTGGCTCGCCGAACGCGTCCGCGCCGAATCGCGCACCCGTCAGTCGAAGAGCCCGCTCGGTGGGCATCGTCTCGGGACCGTTCGTGACACGACCGCGGGAAGTACGGGGTGCAGGTAATGCCCGACGAGTTCGACCTCGTCGTCCTCGGCGGCGGGATGGCCGGGTTGCCGGTCGCGATGAAGTGCGCCTATTCCGGGCTGGACGTGGCCCTCGTCGAGAAAGGGAAACTCGGCGGGACCTGTCTGAACCGGGGCTGTATCCCGACGAAGACGATGCTCCGTAGTGCCGAGATCGCCCACCTCGCGCGCCGGAGCGAGGAATTCGGCGTCGGGATCGACGGCGACGTCACCCCCGACCTCGACGCGATCGTCGACCGGAAGGACGACGTCGTCGCGAGCATCCGCAAAGGGGCCGCCGAGAACGTCGACGAAGCCGAGAACCTCACGCTGATCGAGGAGCACGGCGTCTTCGAGTCGGCACACGAACTCCGCGTCGGTGACCGGTCCATCTCGGGGGAGACTGTCGTCGTCAACACGGGGACCCACCCGGAGCGTCCCGACATCGAGGGAGTGGAGTCAGTGTCGACGCAGGACAGCACGTCGATGCTCCACCTCGACGAGGTGCCGGAGTCGCTGGTCGTGGTCGGTGGCGGCTACATCGGCTGCGAGTACGCCCAGATGTACAGCCGGTTCGGCGCCGACGTCGCGATCTTCCAGCGGGGCGCGCGACTCCTCCCGAAGGAGGAGCCGGCCGTGAGCGAGGTCATCGAGGACGCCTTCGGCGACGAGGCGATCGACGTACACACCGGCACGCCGGTCACCTCCGTCGAGACGCTCGGCAACGTAGCCAGCGACATCGCCGTCGAGGCGGACGGGCTGGACGAAGCCCTCACCGCATCCGAGGTGCTCGTTGCGACCGGCCGCCGCCCGAACACGGAGGGGATCGGCCTCGCCGAGGCGGGCATCGAGACCGATGCGGAGGGGTTCGTCGTCACCGACGAGGGCTTCGAGACGACCGCCGCGGGCGTCTACGCCATCGGCGACGTGAGCGGGCCACCGATGTTCACTCACTCCGCGCGCGACGACGCCGATCTCCTCTATCAGCACCTCGCGAAGGACGAGTCGATCAGCGTGGCGGACCGTACCGTCCCCTGGGGGGTCTTCACGGACCCGCAGGTCGGCCACGTCGGGCTCACGGAGGACCAGGCACGCGCTGAGGGGTACGAGGTGGGCGTCGGCCGGCAGGACCTGGCCGAACAGGGGAAGCCGAAGGCGCTCGGCGAAACCGAGGGGTTCGTGAAGCTCGTGACGGACTCCGAGACCGACGAACTCCTCGGCGCCCACGTCGTCGGCGAGCAGGGCGCGGAGATCGTCCACGAGCTAGTGCTCGCGATCGAGCTCGGCGCGACCGCCGCGGAGATCGCCGACACGATCCACGTCCACCCGACGCTCCCGGAGAGCATCAACTCGGCGGCAGGCGGCGTTCATAAACCGTCTTAAAAAGGCTAAAATCGCCGATTTCGGTTGCCAGCGACGACCCATCGTTTGGGAATCGCTCAGTACGTGATTACCTCGTAGCCGTCGGCGACGAGCGACCGGATGCTCGGGTGACCCTCGTGCTCCTCCAGTCGGACCATCCCTGCCTCGTCGACGGCCTCGTCGACGCCGAACGCGCCCGCGCAGTGGTCACAGGCCGCGGCGTCGTCCTTAACCGCCTGATAGAGGCCGTGGAAGTCGTGCTCCGGATCCTGGAGTTCCGGGATCCACTCGGTCCCGGCGCCGTCGAAGATCAGTTCGAGTTCGTCCTCGTCGTTCTCCGCGAACTCCTTGGCCGCCTCGAGGCCGTTCGCGACCCGGCCCGCCTGTGCGTGCGACCCCGTTCCCGCCAGAATGATGATGGCTGCTTTCGCCATATGCGTGCTATTCTGTGGCACGAACTGGCTTATAAGATGGGGCGGCCGTGTGAAACGAACGCGACGTAACCGACGACCTCAACGGCGAGGTCGACCGCGACGGCGCCGGCGTCGGCGACGGCGACAGCGCCGGCGTCGGCGACGGCGACAGCGCCGGCGACGGGGCTATCAGCGCTAGTGGCTGTGGCCGTGCTCGTGGCCACCGCGGCTGAACCGGCCGGCGAACGCGCGCTGGACGACCTCCGGCAAGGCCGGATGGATGTGGATCGACTCCTGGATGTCCGCGATCGTGCCCGACCCGGCCTTCATCGCGACGACGACCTCCTGGATCAGCGTCGACGCCTCCGGACCGATGATGTGGCAGCCGAGGATCTCCCCCTCGAGGTCGATGAGCACCCTCACCATCCCCTCGGCGTGCATCGCGTCGCCACGAGCGGTGTCCTCGAAGCGATAGGTGTTGACCGCGTAGTCGCGGTCGGCTTCCCGGAGCTCCTCCTCGGTGGCGCCGACGCCGGCGACCTCCGGCGACGCGAAGACGGCGAAGGGCATCGCCGAGTAGTCCACCGGCTCCAGCTCCTCACCGAAGATGTTGCCCGCGACGGTCCGGGCCTCATGGTTCGCGCTGTGTTTCAGGAGGTACTCGCCGACGATGTCGCCGAGTGCCCAGACCCCGTCGGCGTCAGTCCGCAGGTACTCGTCGGTCGCGACGTACCCCTGCTCGTCAGTCTCGACGCCGGTCGCGTCGAGGTTCAGCAGGTCCGTGTTCGGCCGGCGGCCGGCCGCGACGAGCAGCTCGTCGCCGGCGACGGAGATCGGCTCGCCCTCCTCGACGATGCTCCCGCCGTAGTCGTACTCGTAGGGGCGTGCCGTGACCGTGATTTCGCCGTCGCCGTCGCCATCATCGCCATCATCAGCCGCGGAGACCTCGGTCACCGTATACCCGGTGTGCACCTCGAACCGGTCGGCGTAGCGCTCGGTGAACTCGGCGGCGACCGCCTCGTCGGCCTCCGGGAGCAGCTCCGGCCGCCGACCGACGATCGTCACGTCGGTGCCGAATGTTCCGAAAAAGTGGCCGAGTTCGGCGGCGATGTATCCGCCGCCGACGATGACGAGGCGGTCCGGCGGCTCCTCGAGCTGGAGCGCCTCCGTGCTCGTGAGGTATAGTAACCGTTAGAACTTTTTGCTCGGAGGCTGTTGTAAGCGGTAGTGGATCA
>JBDGPU010000135.1:0-18915 GCA_042219525.1 Halopenitus sp. | reverse complement strand
GGCAGGAGCGCATCCGGACCAAGGACGCGGGCGAGCGCAACCTCCAGTTCGCGCTCTCGGAGGTCGACCGCATGGCCTCGGCACTCGGCGTCCCCCGCTCCGTACGCGAGGTCGCATCCGTCATCTATCGACGCGCCCTGACGGAGGACCTCATTCGCGGGCGCTCCATCGAGGGCGTCTCGACGGCGGCGCTGTACGCGGCGTGTCGGCAGGAGGGGATCCCCCGCAGCCTCGACGAGGTCGCGGACGTCTCACGCGTCGAGCAGAAAGAGATCGGCCGGACCTATCGGTACATCTCCCAGGAACTCGGCCTCGAACTGAAGCCGGTCGACCCGAAGCAGTTCGTCCCGCGGTTCGGCTCCTCGCTGAACCTCAGCGAGGAAGTCCAGGCGAAGGCGACGGAGATCATCGACGTCTCGGCGGAAGAGGGCCTTCTCTCGGGGAAGTCACCCACCGGGTTCGCTGCCGCGGCCATCTACGCGGCCTCCCTGCTCTGTAACGAGAAGAAGACCCAGCGCGAGGTCGCAGAGGTCGCGCAGGTGACGGAGGTCACCATCCGGAACCGGTATCAAGAGCAGATCGAGGCGATGGGCTTCCGCTGATGTCGGCCGTAAGCTCCCATCACGTGTCGGTTCGCTGGCGCGTTCACGGACGTTTGTTTTGAAATCACGCTCGGTAGCAACTGCGCTCGTAAAATCGGCCGTCCCAGTCGTCGTCGGTTCCAGTCTCAGTTCTCGAGGAACACGATGACCTTCCGGTTCCAGAGCCCGAGCCGTAGCTCGCGACGCTCGTAGCCCGAAAGCTGCGAGTCGACGGCGACCGCGTGCCCGGGATCGGTGATCACGACCGCGGGCGACCCTTCCATCTGGGACGGTTTCACCACGCTCGCCGTCTCGGCGCCGGTCCGCTCGACGTACCAGGGGAGCGGGAGCCGCTCGCCCCACGCCTTGCGGGCGCCCTCGGGTGATATCGGCGGCTGGTCCGCGACCGATTCGTCCGGGAGGTAGAAGCGGTCGCCGACGTAGACGACGCGGGGATCGTCGCTCTCAGCGAGCGCCTGCTCCATGTCGTCGACGAGCGGTTCGAGGTCGTCGCTCGGCTGGGCGAACTGGGCGAGCGAGTTGCCCTCCGTCTGCGGGCCGTACGCGTCCTCCGTGACGACGACGCCGGCGTGGACCCCGACCGCGAACAACACGAGCAACGCGGCCGTCGCCCGGGCCGCGTCGCCGGTGGCCACCGACCGCCGGCCGTATCTCGCCAGTGCTGCCAGTCCAACTCCTGCCGGAATCGCAAGCGGGACGAACACGTGCACGAGCGTCCAGGGGGCGATGGCGATGGCGACGACCGGGTAGCCGATCAGCCCCAGGCCCGCCCAGATGGACGTGAAGTGGACGATCGCGCGTGGGCCGTCGCGGTCACGCTTGGCCGGCAGCGCCCCGTACCGGTCCGCGAGGAAGCCGACGAGGGCCACGGCGAAGAGGAGCCCGCCGGTGCTCGCCGTGGTCGACAGGGCGTCAGTCACGAACGTCAGGAACTGGGTCCCCTCGCGACCGGCGATGAACACGCCGTAGAAGGCGTCGAGGGGGGCCCAGTACGTTCGCTGGAGGAAGGTCAGGGGGTTCAACAGTAGCCCCCAGCCCCGCGGCGTGAACAGCAGCGCCCAGGTGCCCAGGAACACGAACAGCGCGCGGGCGATAGGCGTCGCGCGGTCGACGACCCAGCGACCGCCCTCGGCGTACGCGACGCGTACCGTCTCCCCTTCCCCGGCGACGCGCCGGTGGTCGACGGTGATGATCCCCGCGGCGACGACCAGCGCCAGCGTCGCGAGCGCGAAGCCGGACGAGCCGGCGCCGAGGGCGGCCGCCGCGGCCGCGGCGTAGAGGAACCGCCTCTCGTCCGTATCGACCCAGCGAACGACGCAGCCGACGGCCACGAGAGCCGCCGCCGCGAGCGGGACGTCACCGCGAAGGAAGCGGCTGTAGTAGAGCAGTACCGGTGTAAACGCGAGGACGACGGCGACGGCGACGGTTTCGTCGTCGCGGAGCCGCCCCCGGAACAGCATTGCCGCGGCTGGCAGGACGCCGCCGACGAGCGCGACCGGTATCCGAGCGACGAAATCCGTCACGGGCAGGACGGTCAGGAGCCAGCGCCCGACGACGTAGAGGAACGGGCCGCCGGCAACGGGGCGGTACTCGTAGACCCCCGTCTCGGCGAACCGGAGGGTCCAGTAGCCGACGCGGGCCTCGTCCCAGTGAAACGGGCGGCTCCCGAGATTGACGAGCCGCACCAGGAGGGCGAGCGTGACGACGACCCCGACGGCGGCCGTGACGCGGTCCCGACTGCGAGACATGGCCACGCGTTTTGCCCCCGGAGTAGTATGTTTTCGGTTCCCGGCCGAGCGGTTCGACCTGCCCGGCGACGCGGTCACACGTCGCCGTGGGACTTCGCCGCCGTCGATGCTGACGGGTCGGCGCCGTCGACGACGGACCGGCGCCGTTGACGCTGACGGACTAGCGCCGCCGCCGACGGACTGGCGCAGCCGACGATGGCCGTCGCCGTCGACAGCGGCAGCCCGGCAGCGACGGCCGGGCGGAGCCATCGGTTCGCAGCCCTCAAATCGCTCGGTCGCCGAGGGAGACCATGTCCGTACTCTCGTCGCTGCCGGATCGACCGCTCCAGGAGTCCGAAGTGGTCTCACTGAACCGGTCCGAGGAGCTCGAACTCGCGGTCGCTACCGAGACGAACGGCCCGACGGCCGGCCTCGTCGTCGCCGCCGACGACTGGGTGAAGGGCCTCGCGTTCGACGGCTCCTGGGCGGACGGGTTCGAGGGTGACTGGACCGTCGTCGACACCGTGACGCTCGACGACGCCGAGCGATACGAAGGGCTCCAGCAGTGCGAGAACGCGGTTCGAGCGTTCCTGGGTGCGGCCGATGCTGAATCGGACGCGGAATCCGCTGTGGAATCGGACGACGAGGGCGTCGAAGACACAGACGACGGCGAGTAACTGACGGCGAGAGCCGACCCGGACTCCGTTCGGGCAATATTTTTTAAGCATATGCCGCCGTAGCATTCCATGGCATGTACGACGAGATTCTCGTTCCGACCGACGGCAGTCCGGCAGCGGACGCGGCGATCGAGCAGGCCGTCGACCTCGCCGACAAGTACGATGCGCGAGTCCACGCGCTCTACGTCGTCGACGGCGCGGCATACTCCACGCTGGAAGCCGGGTCGGAGATCGTTATCGAGGCGCTGGAAGCCGAGGGTGAGGAAGCGACCGAGCGCGTCGCGGAGGCGGCCGACGACGCCGGCGTCGAGGCCACAACGACCGTCACCACCGGTACGGCCTACCGGACGATCCAGGACTACGTGGGCGACAACGACATCGACCTGATCGTGATGGGCACCCACGGCCGGCAGGGGCTGGACCGCTACCTGCTCGGCTCCGTGACCGAGCGCGTGGTCCGGACGTCCGAGGTGCCGGTCATGACGGTCCGACAGGAATCCGAGGAGGAAGAAGCGTAACCGGATGGCCGCCCAGTCGCGTCGGTCTGGCAGCCGTGACCAGTCGGTCGCTGCCAGCGACCGCAAGCCAGTAGTACGGGCCCCCTAATAGCCCGGCAATGCGCGACTGGCTCTCTCACCGCGTCGCCGCCTCGCCGGACGCCACGGCGCTCGTGCGCGCGAGCGACGGCGAGGCGTGGTCGTACGCGGACCTCGACCGGCTCGTCGCGGAAACCGCCGGTCGACTTGCTGCCGTTGGCGTCGACGCGAACGACCACCTCGGTGTGCTGCTTCCGCCGTGCGTCGGCTACGTCGGCCTCGCACACGCCGCGATGCGACTCGGCGCCACCCTGGTCCCGTTCGGCGACGACCTGACCCCGCGGGAACTCGCCGCGCGGGTCGACCAAGCCGACCTCGACGCCCTCGTCTGCGGCGAGGAGACGGAAGCCAACGCGGTCGAAACGCTGGACCGACTGGACACGACGACCAGCGACGACGCCGACGATGCCGACGACGCCGACGACGCCGCCGAGCCGGCCGACCGTCCCGTTTTGCTCTCGGTCGACGCTCCCGACAGCGACGCCGTCGAGGCCGTTCACGACAGCGAGCCGGTGGCCCTCGACGAGCCGGAGTGGGCGACCGACGACCGGCTCTGCATCCTCTTCACCTCCGGCACGACCGGCGACCCGAAGCCGGTCGAACTCACC
The DNA here is from genome assembly GCA_042219525.1 of Halopenitus sp. Lineage (GTDB taxonomy): Archaea > Halobacteriota > Halobacteria > Halobacteriales > Haloferacaceae > JBDGPU01. The sequence goes on along the minus strand of JBDGPU010000135.1, from coordinate 14,705 downwards.
GCCGGCAACGTCTTCTCTTCGGCCGTCGCTTCCGCGTTCCGGCTCGGCATCGACCCCGAGGACAGCTGGCTCGTGACGCTCTCCCTGCACCACATGGGCGGGCTCGCTCCGGTCTACCGGTCCACGCTGTACGGGACCGACATCGTCCTGCGCGAGGAGTTCGACCCCGGCGCGGCCGCTGACGACATCGACCGCTACGACGTCACCGGCGTCTCGCTCGTCCCGACGATGCTCGAACGCATGCTCGACAGCCGCGGGACGCTCGCCGATTCGCTGCGCGTCGTCCTCCTCGGCGGCGCCCCCGCGACCGACGAGCTGATCGAACGCTGCCAGAACTACTCGATCCCGGTCTTCCCCACGTACGGCATGACGGAAACCGCCTCACAGGTCGCCACGGCCCGGCCGCAGGAGGCGTTCGACCGCGTCGGCACCGTCGGCCGCCCCATCTTCTGGACGGACCTGACGGTCGTCGACGAGGGCGGAACCCCCGTCGGCCCCGGCGAGACCGGCGAACTCGTCGTCGACGGACCGACGGTGACGCCGGGCTACTACGGGACCCCTGAAGCCACCAGCGAGGCCTTCAGCGAGTACGGGCTCCACACGGGCGACGTCGGCTACGTCGACGAGAACCGGTACGTCTACGTCCTCAACCGCCGCGACGACCGGATCATCACCGGCGGCGAGAACGTCCAGCCGGGCGAGGTCGCGACCGTCCTCCGGGAGCACCCGGCCGTCGAGGACGCCGCCGTCGTCGGCCTCGAGGACGAGGAGTGGGGCGAGCGCGTCGCCGCGCTCGTCGTCCCGACCAACGGCGACGTCGAGGATCAGCAGTTGCTCGCGTTCGCCGACGACCGCCTCGCCGGGTTCAAGCTGCCACGCACGCTCGGCTACGTCGAGGAACTCCCCCGGACCCTCTCCGGCACCGTCGACCGCGACGAGGTCCGGGCGCGGCTGCAGAACGTCGGCTTCGAGCCGGAGCGACCGTCGGAGGACTTCGATGCCGCCGGCTTCGAACCCGCAACCCCGGAGCCGACCGAGCCGGAGGAGTCGAGCGACGATAGCCCTTCGGACGACGGCTCTGGAGACCGGAGTCACGACGACCCCGGCGCTGAGGGCGACGACGCCGACGCAGTGGGCGACGACACCGGCGCGGAGGTCAGCGACGACATCGACGACGACAGCGACGACGCGGAGGTCAGCGACGATTGCAACGTTGCCAACGACGGCAACGATGACGGCAACGGCCGCGAGAACGATGGGAACGACGTCGGCGACCCGGCAGAACCATCCACGAACGACTCCTCCTCGAACGACTCGTCCTCGAACGGGTCGTCTCCGGGCGACGCGCCAAACGGCGAGGACGCTTAACAGGCCGCCGGCTGTAGCCCGGTTCGATGCCGCAAGCGACGCTGTCGCTGTCGCCGCCGGATGGCACGCCGTTGCGCGACGTTGGCAGCCGGGCAGACGCGACGCTGCACGTCGTCGGTGCATCGTTGGGCCCGGAGCCACCAGCGCTGCTCGTCTCGTTTCGGGGGAGCAGCGCGAGCGACGCAGCGGAGCGCCTCTGCGAGCACGAGGCCACCGAGACAGCCACGACGTTGCGGGATTCGGCGGACGAAGCGCTCGTGCACTGTCGGGCACCGTCGCCGTCGCTGGCCGCCGTCGCCGACGCGGGCGTGGCCTTTCAGCCGCCGCTCGTCGTCAGGGGCACCCGGGTCGAGCTGACGGTCCGGACGACCGACGACGGGCTCTCGGCGTTGCGGCGGACGCTCGAATCGAGCGCCGTCGCGTTCGACGTGCGGTCGGTTCACGCGAGCGTCGAGTCGCCGCGGCTCCTGTCAGACCGCCAGGAGCGCGTGTTGCGCGCGGCGGTCGAGGCTGGCTACTACGACATCCCACAGGAGACGACCGTCGAGGCCGTCGCCGCCGACCTCGACCTCGCGACCTCGACGGTCAGCGAGACGCTAGCCCGGGCCGAGCGACAACTGGCGAGGCGGTATCTCCGGACGCATGGCGAGGAGGGCGCTGGTGCCGCCGATCCGAGTTCGTCCTCGTAAGCAGATGCAGCTGGTCGACCCGAAATCAGTTAAGTAGCGACCCCCGTAATGAGCTACGTACCGAGTGCTCGGCGGCGTCGTCGCCGAGCCGGACCCACTGATCCACAATGGTCGATGAACTCTCACCCGATGACGTCGAAGCGAAACTCGAAGGGGACGACGTGCAGGTCGTCGACATCCGTCCCCCGTCCCAGTTCGAACGCGGCCACATCCCGGGCGCGATCAACATCCCGATGGGCGAACTCCCGCGCCAGGTCGACGAGGTCGACTGGGGCGACCAGATCGTCTGTGCCTGTCCGATCGGCAAGTCGTCCATCCAGGCCGCGAAGCTCATCCAGAGCTACGAGGGGGTCGACGAGGACGCGCACGTCGCCAGCATGGCGGGCGGCTATCGCGAATGGGACGGCGACCTCGAGGAGGGACCGTCCGACGTCGACGCGATCAGAGAATAGGGCGAGGCTGACCTACTCCTCGCTTGCTTCGCGGCTTCGCACCTTCTCGATCATCGAGCGGGCCGACACGCGTTTCTCGCCGACGACGGCGCCGACGAGGCCGCCGAGCGCGGCACCGCTACTCGCGGTACTCCGACCGAGGAGTCCGCCGAGGCCGCCGCCGATGGCGGCACCGATAGCTGCGTAGCGAGCACGACTCAGTACCGTTCCAAGTTTGTCTCCCATGTGTCCTAATTCGTGGGTCACAATGATAAGTGTACTCCCTCTCAGGTGTCCCCTCGACGGGTCGAGGCCGATCCCCGAGCGCTGTGAGACTCGCTCAGCCGGCCGCACGGGCGCCGTTTTCGGCCGGCGTGACGTGTCGCTCCATGGCGACGACACCGACCGCGAGCAGGCCGCAGACGCCCGCGAGCGTCGGCCAGAGCGCCCAGGCGAGCCCGTAGTCGAAGAACGCGCCGCCGACGGCCGAGCCGACGCCGAAGCCGAGCCGCTTGGCGACCTCCAGCAGTGACAGTTGGGAGCCCCGGTCGTCGACCTCGCCCAGATCCGACGTCAGCGACGTGATGAGCGGCGCGTGCAGTATCTCGCCGAACGTCCGCAAGACGAGGAAGCCGCCGACGAGAGCGATGCCCGCCCAGTTCGGGACGCCAGGCACGGCCCAGACGGCGAGCATCGCCGCGGCCCAGAAGCCGGCGGAGACGGCGAGCCCGCGCGTGCGACGCCACTCCGTGACGGCGGCGACGAGCGGGAGCTGGAACAGCACGATGACGAGCGGGTTGAGCGTGTACAGCGTCCCAAGCTGCTCGGAGGTGAGCCCGAGTGACTCGGTGGCGACGACCGGCACCGTCGCCTGCATCTGCGCGTACATCACCGCGAAACCGACGTTGATCGCGGCCAGCGCGAGGATACGCCGCTCGCCGATAGCTCGCCCCCAGTCGCCGATGGAGTCGCGGAGCGCGACGTCCGTGGTCCCCGAATGAGCTCTCGGCACCAGCGCGACGAGCACGACGGCGAAGAGCCCGGACGTAAGCCCGTTGCCGATGAAGATCAGGAGGTCGGCGTAGGCATAGAGGACGCCGCCGACGACGAAGCCGAGTCCGAACCCGGCGTTGTTGGCGACTTTTAAGAGTGCGTACCCGCGGTCGCGGTCGTCGCCCTCGGTGTAATCCGCGATGAGGGCCTGCGAGGCCGGGGCGTAGAGACCCAGCGTCAGCCCCGCGGCCCCCGCGACGCCGATGAACGCGAGCGCGGGCGACAGCGGCGTCGCCGCCGCGAGGTCCGAAACGAACGCGTAGGCGGCGAGCGTCACGGCCGACAGCGACATGCTCGTCCCCATCACCGGTTTCCGGCCGTAGCGGTCGGCCGCGTAGCCCCCGAGCGCGGTCCCGAACGCCGTCGCCACGTTGTTCGCGAGGAGGCCGATCCCGACGAGCGAGAGGGGAATACCAACGACGAGGTGGAAGTGGACCGTCGCGAACGGGTAGACCAGCCCGGAACCGAAGAGGTTGATTAGCTGTCCGAGGCCGACGACGTAGACGGGCCGCCGAAAGCCACGGAGGGGAGCCAGCAGGTCGCGCACGCGGTCGACTACGCGCGGGCGACTACCTCAACGCACCGGTCCCGGTCGACGCAGCCGGATACTTAAAAACGGCTCTCAGGTGGCTGTAAAATGGGTGAACGGCCGCCGTATGGGGTGTTCACAGAGCTTTCAGTGTTTCGTTCGGCAACGGGTTTATCCGTACTCCGCCCCTCTTTCAGGTATGAAGAAGCGACAACTCATCCACTTCCACAGTCTCCTCGGCGAAGTCTCGAAGCACCTCTACGAGGGTGGCTACGTCGACGAAGCCGACCTCGCCGATTACCGGGAACTCGGCACGTCGCCGATGACGATGCAGGGCTCCCGCGTGGAACACGAGGAAGCCGCGCTGGCGCTGGCCGACGCCCTCGCCAGCGCGCTCGAGGAAGATATGGCTACGGACGCCGCGACCGAAACGGCGACCCCCGAGGAAGCTGAGACCGCGGCCGACGAACCCGCCGCGCTCGCCGCCTAAGAGCGCGAGGGTTTCGACCACGGGCGTTCCGGACGCGAGGGTTTCGACCACGGGCGTTCCGGACGCGAGGATTCCGGACGCGACGGTTCCGGATTTTCGACGTTGTTTTTAAATGCGGATAGCGCTCGCTATCTCCGGCGGTTCGCCCATCTCTCGGTGTGCCCACGTCGGGAAGCACGTTCGCTGCCCCGGACGAAAACCCCAAGAGACCGGCTGAGAGTCCTCCGGTATGCGACTCGAGGATTACTGGGGCGTGGGGCCGAAGACGAGCGAGCAGCTGACGGCCGAACTCGGCGTCGAACAGGCCGTCGGGGCCATCGAGTCGGCCAACGTGCGCGCGCTCGTCGACGCCGGCATCTCCTGGGGGCGCGCGACGCGGATCCTCCGCCGTGCCAGCGGCGAGGCCGGGATGGACGTGCTCGCGACGGGCGACACCCGGTCCGTCTACGACGACCTGCTCTCGCTGGCCGCCGAGTACGCGCTGACCGAGCACGCCGGCGACCGGATCCGCGTCCTGACGCCGCTCACCGACCGCGACGAGATCGACGCACGACTCGCCGAGGTCCTCGACGCCCGCGACGCGTGGGAGGGCCTCGGCGCGAAGCAGCGCGCGAACGTCGTCGACGCCTTCGACGAGTACGACGTAGCCGGCGGCTCCGACCGCGTCGCCGTCGAGACCACACTCGCGCTCCGGGAGGCCGGCCTGGAGGGCAAGACGTTCGACGCGCTCGCCGAGGTCGACCCGGACGCGCTCCGCGAGGCCGCGGGCGCGCTCGGCTACGTCCGCGAGACCGAGGAGGGGGTCGAGGTCCTCGCGGGCGCGGACGACGAACTCGACCGCCTCCGCGACCAGCTGGCCGACGCCCGCGAACTCGAGAACGCTGCCTTCGACGTCATCGATAGCGTCCGCGACGGCTCCGTCCCGGATTTCGAGGCGTTCAAGAGCGGCGTCGTCGACCACGTCGCCGGCCGATCCGACATCGATCCGGGTCGCGTGCGCGACGCGGCCCCGAGCGAGGCCGTCGACGCCGCGGACTTCGTTTCCGGCACGCTGCGGAACCTCGTCGCCGACCTCGAAGCCGAGGTGGACGAGCGCGAAGCGACCGTCGCGGCCGACCTCCGGGAGAGCATCGGCGGCGCCGAGGCCGACGTCGACGCCGCCATCGACGCCGTTTCCGACGTCGCGTTCTACCTCTCTCTCGGACGCTTCGCGGCCGAACACGACCTGAACCGGCCCGAACTTGTTGAGGATGGAATCGCGGTCAGGAACGCGCGCAACCTCTTCATCGGCGGCGAGGTCCAGCCGATCTCCTACGCCGTCGGTAGCCACGGCCTCCCGGACGAAGGGATGGCGGTCAGCGAACGCCCACCCGCCGGCGACCGCGTCTCCGTTCTCACGGGTGCGAACTCCGGCGGGAAGACGACGCTGTTAGAGACGCTTTGCGGCGTCGCGCTGCTCGCCGCGATGGGGCTCCCGGTGCCCGCGGGGGCCGCCGAGGTCGGGCGCTTCGACCGTGTCGTCTTCCATCGCCGGCACGCCTCGTTCAACGCTGGCGTCCTCGAGTCCACGCTCAACTCCGTCGTGCCGCCGCTCGTCGAGGAGGGCCGGACGCTCATGCTCGTCGACGAGTTCGAGGCGATCACCGAGCCCGGGCGCGCGGCCGACCTCCTGAACGGGCTCGTCGACCTCACCGTCGACCGCGAAGCGCTCGGTGTCTACGTCACACACCTCGCGGACGACCTCAGCCCACTGCCAGACAGCGCCCGCATCGACGGCATTTTCGCGGAGGGGCTCACGCAGGAGCTGGAGCTCCAGGTCGATTACCAGCCCCGGTTCGGGACGGTCGGCAAGTCGACGCCGGAGTTTATCGTCTCCCGGCTCGTCGCCGATGCGAACGACCACACAGTCAGGCAGGGCTTCGAGCACCTCGCGCAGGCAGTCGGCGAGGAGGCTGTCCAGCGCACGCTCTCGGACGCACGCTGGTCCCCGGACGACTGAAAAAGTCAGTCGGACTCGGCGGTTTCGGAGTCCGACTCGGCGGTTTCAGATTTCGAACCGGCGGTTTCGGCGTTCGTTTCGGCGTCGAGGGGCACCCAGTCGCACTCGCTCGCGCACTCCTCCTTGAGGGGGTCCTCGCCGAGGATCTGCTCCCGTCGCGAGCCGCTGCGGAACACCGTGATCCCCTTGACGCCGAGGTCGCGCGCGAGGTCAAAGACGTCGCGCACGTCCTCGACGTCGGCGTCGTGGGACATATTGACGGTCTTGCTCACGGCGTTGTCGACGTGGTCCTGGAAGGCGGCCTGAATCTCGACGTGGCGCTCCGGCGGCACGTCGTGGGCCGTGTGGAACAGCTCCGTGACGTCGTCGGGGATCTCCTCGACGTCCTGGATCGAGTCCTCGCCCCAGACGCGGTCCAGCAGGTCCTCGGAGTAGAAGCCGCGCTCCTTCGCGATTTTGACGAAGCGGTCGTTCACCTGGTCGAGCCCGCCGAGCACGTGCTTCTCGTAGGCGACGCCGTACACCGGTTCGATGCTGGCCGAGCAACCGGCGATAAGCGAGATGGTTCCCGTCGGCGCGATCGACGTTCGCGTCGCGTTTCTGACGGGCTCGTCGAACACCGACTCCTCCCAGTTCGGGAACGGCTCGCGCTCTTCGGCCAGCTCCGCGGACGCGTCCCAGGCGCTCTCGGCGATGAAGTCCATCAGCTCGTCGGCGAACTCGACCGCTTCGTCGGAGTCGTAGGGAATCTCGAGGTCGACGAGCGCGTCGTGAAAGCCCATCACCCCGAGCCCAACCTTCCGGTTCGCGGCCATCCGCACTTCGATCGCTTCCAGTGGGAAATCCGAGCGTGTGATGGCGTTGTCGAGAAGCCGGATCCCGGTTCGGACCGTTTGGTCAAGTTTCTCCCAGTCGACCTCGTCGCCGTCGGTCATCTTCGAGAGGTTGACCGAGCCGAGGACGCAGGCCTCGTAGGGGAGCAGGGGGGTCTCGCCGCAAGGGTTCGTCGCGCGGATCCGCCCGACCTCGGGGGTCGGGTTCTCCTCGTTGATCCGGTCGAGAAAGAGCACGCCGGGGTCGCCGACGCCCCAGGCCATCCGCGCACACGAGTCGAGGACGGCCTCGGGGTCGACGGCGTCGACCGCCTCGCCGGTTCGGGGGTTGACGAGGGGGTACTGCTCGCCCGCCTCGTAGGCGTCCCAGAAGGCCTCGTCGGTGGCGACGGAGACGTTGAAGTTGCGGAGCGCGCCTTCCTCCTCCTTCGCCGTGACGAACTCGTCGATGTCCGGGTGATGCGACGGGAGGATCCCCATGTTCGCGCCGCGGCGACGCCCGCCCTGCTTGATCTGCTCGGTCGCGGCGTCGAAGATGCGCATGAAGCTCACTGGCCCGCTGGCGACGCCGCCGGTCTTCATCACCACGTCGCCCGAGGGCCGGACGTCGCCGAACGTGAATCCCGTGCCGCCACCACTCTGGTGGATGAGCGCAGTCGATTTCAGCGCGGAGAAGATGCCGTCGATGGAGTCGGGGACCGGCAGGACGAAACACGCCGCCAGCTGCTGGAGCTCCGTGCCGGCGTTCATCAGCGTCGGCGAGTTCGGGAGGAACGCCAGCGACGAGAGCACGTCGTGGAACCGCTCCTCGACCGCGTCCGGGTCGCCGTCCCACCGCTTCTCGGCTTTCGCGAGGTCGTGGGCGACGCGGTCGAACAGCTCCGCGGGGGTTTCGACGACAGTCCCCTCCTCGTCCTGTCGTAGGTAGCGCGCTTCGAGTACGGTTTCGGCCACGTCGTCGAGGTTGTCCACAGTCGAACCTCCCCGTGAAGATGTGGCAGGGTACGGCAAAAACGCGGTGGCCGGATTCCCGCCCCGGGAGTGCCCCCGCTACGCGAAGCGCTCGAACGGCTGTTCGCAGGCGGTACAGTAGTGCATCGAGCGGCAGAGCCCCGACCCTTTCGGGTGGTCGCGTTCCGTGTCGGTCGACCCGCAGAACGGGCACTCGACCGGGCCGTCCGCCTCGTCCGTGGCCGTCGATGGATCGAAGCGCATGGTCAGACGCTCAGGCCGAACTCGCGGAGGTCGGCCCGTCCCTGGTCGGTCACCATGTTCACGTTCCACTCCGGCGAGTACCGGAGGTCGACCTCGGCGGTCGCGACCTCCGGGACCGTCTCCGCCGCACAGCGGACGTCGTTCGTCAGGACGTCGCGAGCCGGGCAGCCGGTGTACGTCAGCGTCATCTCGACCGTCACCTGGACCTCGTCCCCGTCGCCCCCGCTGGCGCCGTCCGCTTCGTCGACCGCGACGTCGTAGATGAGCCCGAGATCGACGACGGAAACCGGCATCTCCGGATCCTGCACTTCGTAGAGCGCGTTCCAGACCTCGCGAGCGACGCCCTCGCTCCCGGCACCGGTCTTTGGATACTCCTCGGGGGCCTCGCCGTCCTCGTAGCTCGTGTACGCGCACGCGTCCGACCCGGGGGGTGCGCGGTCCTCGCGCGGGTCCCGGGGGTCGACCGCGCCGTGTTCCTCGCGGATCGACTGGATGTCCGACGGCGTTGGCGACTCGCTGCCCTCGTCGTCGCTGCCGCCAACGGCGTCGCCGCCGCCAACGGCGTCGCTGCCGCCGACGGCTTTGTCGCCGCCAACGACGTCGTCACCGTCCCCCCCGCGGTCCCGCACCGTCACGCCTCTTCACCTCGGAGCGTGACCGGCTCTTCCGGCTGGAGCTCGTCGTACGTTGCGGTGAACGCCTCGTAGAGCTCGGGCCAGGCATCAGTGTGGGTCCCGTCGCGGCCGCGGATGCCGTTCGGACGGACTGCGTCGGGGTCGGGCACGTCGAACTCCAGTGACTCGAGGTGGGGGACCACAACGTCGAGCCACTCCTCGCGGAGCGCTTCGAGGGACTCAGTCCGGAAGCCGTTCGCGCGGATCGTCGGTTCGTGAGACCCGTCCTCGAAGATGGTGAGCGCGTGGGGGAACAGGTCGTCGATGGCGTGCTGGATCCGGTTGCGCTCGTCGCTGTCGGCGAGGCGGTCCAGCCAGTTCTCGGCGTGCTCGCGGTGGTACTGCTCCTCCGAGAGCACCTTCTCGACCCGATCGGCGAGGGGCTCGTAGCTGCTGTCGACCAGGGCTTCCAGGCGAAGCCGCTCGGCGACGTCGTAGAGGTAGCCCCGCACGACGGCGTCGGCCCAGCCGTCGTCGGCGAAGGGCCGCTCGACGAGCGTCGTGTGGCGCCACTTTCCGGGCGGTTTCTCCCAGATGCAGTCGGCCTCGCTGTAGCCGAAGTCCTCGAGGAGGTCGTACCAGAGGCGGGCGTGGCCGAACTCGTCCTGCGCGATGTTCGCCAGCGCAAGGTCGGATTCGAGGGTCGGCGCGTAGATCTGCCACTCCGTGAGCCGCTCGGCGTGGACGAACTCGTCGTCACCCAGTCTGAACAGCAGCGTCGCCAGTGCCTCGGTTGCGTCGTCGTCGAGCTCGTCGGGGCCGGCGTAGCGGGGCGGCGGCGTCATGGCTCTACCTCCTCGCGCTTCTCGGCGGCTTCGCGCTGCTCTTCCTCGCTCTCCGCAACCTCCTCGGCGAAGCTGGCGTCGATGTCGTTGTACGTCATTGCCCACCGGTAGGATTTGTCCGTGGTGCCGCCGAACTCGGTGTCGTCGGCCGACACTTCGCCGATTTCCTCTTTGGGCGCGACCCAGAGGCTGTTGGTGCTCATGCGTCGCCCGTGCTGGATCTGGGCGAACAGCAACGCCATTTCCCGGTCCGGCGCGTGGACGTTGCCGCAGTGCTCGTGGCTGTCACCCGCCTTCTCCTGGCGGAACACTTCGTAGATCATGGTCAGTCGGCCGCCTCCGCGGCGAGGCTGGCCCGGGTTTCGTGGTCGTCGAGCGCGCTCCGGACCCAGGAGACCGCTTTCTGTCGCTCTCGACGGGAGCCGATCTGGATCTCCGAGCCCTCGTAATCGTTCTGGGCGATGGTCCAGAACTCGTCCCAGTCGAGGTCGTCGTACTCGAGTTCGTACCGGCCGGTCTCCTCGTCGTACTCGATTCGGGGGTGGTCCGGGATCTCCAGGCCGTACTTCTCCGCTTTCGGGATGTACATGTCGAGGAACGACTGGCGGAGGTAGTCGTTCGAGGCGGTTTTGAGGCCGACCGCCTGCGCGAAGTCGTCGTGTTTGCTGTCCTCGTCCGGCGGGCCGAAGAACTGGATAATCCGTGGCCACCACTCCTCGAACGTTTCCTGGACGCGCTCCTGGATGGCTTTCGAGCTCGTCATCAGCTCCTTGAGGATCGACTCGCCGTGTTTGACGTGGAACCCCTCCTCGAAACAGACCTTGTCCATTGCGTGCGCGTACGGCTCCCAGGAGGTCGTCTTCAGTGTCGCCTGCCGACGCATGGCACCGCCGTCGACGAAGAAGTCGATCATCGGCGCCTCGTACCAGGAGTCGACCGGGTAATGGAAGCAGTTGAGGAACTTCCCCTCGCCGGCGGCGAGTTCGTCTAGCATCTCGTCGCGCGTCTTGACGCCGAGTGTCTCCGCGGCCCGGTAGAGCAGTTGCGCGTGCCCGATTTCGTCCTGCGTCTTCGCCGTGCACGCCAGCTTCCGGTCCAGGCTCGGCGCGTGGCGGGTGAACGCTTTGTCGAGGTACCCACCCATCACCTCGCTGTTCGCGTGGAACTGGATCATCCGGGTCGCCGCCTCGCGGTACTCGTCCGGCATATCGTCGGCCGGACTGAACGCGCGCGGCCCGGCGCGTTCCTTGACTTCCTCGATGTTCATGATCGTTGATTAGATCTTCACACGTCGACTCCATATCAGTTAACCCGTCTATAGACGGGGTTTATATGTAACCGCGCGGTAGGTATTCCCATGATCGAGGAGTGTCTCGTCGTCGAGTTCCACGTCGAGGGCGACGGCTGTCCGCTGGCGGCGGCGTCGCGGGCGAGCAGCGTCGCCCTAGACGCCCGCCCGCCCCAGCGCCGGGCTGACGGGACGACGCTGCTCCGCTTCTCCGCCGCCGACCCGGACGGGTCGCTCGCGGCCGCGCTCGACGACGATGACCGAATTCGGTACCTCCACACCGCCGACGGCGAGCAACGCACGGACTTCCGCTGCGTCTCGCTCGACCCCTGCGTCGTGCATCGGCTCGTCGACCGCGGCTTTCTCGCGGAGTCGCTCCGCTACGCCGACGGCGAGGAGCGATACACGGGGGCGGTCGTCGGTCGCGATGTGCTCGGGGACGTGCTCGAAGCCGCGGGCGAGACCGTCGGCGTCTCCGTCCGGCGGCTCTACCCGCTCGGCCCCGACGACAGCGACCCGGTCGCTGCCCGCTGGGACATCACCCCGCCACAGGAGGCCGCGCTCAGGGCCGCCGTCGAGGCCGGGTACTTCGAGGTTCCCCGGGAGGCAACGGCCAGCGAAGTTGCGGACGACCTCGACATTTCGAAATCCGCGTTCCTCGAGCGGCTCCGGCGCGGGCAGAACCGACTGTTCGGACGGGAGTTCGGGACCGGGGAGTCGAAGTAACGAGCCACCGCCAGCCCTGGGGTCGGTGACTGAGTTGTCGTCCCGGTTTCGCGTCGTTGCAGCCGTCGATCGTTGCTATCGCGATACGCTATCGGGGCCGTCGAAGGCCCCTTCACCCCTTCGATGACCCTGTTCTCCTCCCGATGGCCGGCTCGTGGACGACGTCGTAGCCGGCGTCCGTCCGCTCCACGTCGGAAACGGTGTACAACAGGATCGGGCGCTCCTGTTTCGTCGTAACTGGGAAGTCGTAGTACTCGGCGTCGTAGGCAGGCGCGTCACCGGCCGCCTGTCGTTCCGCGACGAACTCGCGATGGTCCGCCAGCCGGCGGTCGACCACGCGACGGGAGAGGGCGCCCACGTCGGCCACGCGGTCCGCGAACACCTCGGTGAACGACGCCTCGAGTTCGTAGCCGACGGAGGAACGCCCGGCCACCATCGCCGCCAGCGACGTCGTGCCCGTCCCCCAGAACGGGTCGAGCACGGTGTCGCCGTAGACGCTGAACATGTTGATCAGCCGATACGGGATGGCGAACGGGAACGCGGCCGACCGTTCACGCGGGGCCTCCTCCTCGAGCGTCTGGAGGTCGCCGCGGACGTCGGTCCAGAGGTCGCTGAACCAGCGATTGCGCTCCTCCCAGAGGAACGCCGAGTTGTATCGCCGCTCGCTGCCGGATTCGAACGACCGGCGCTGCTGGCCGTTCCGGAACACGAGGACGTACTCGTGCTCGAGCGTGACGTAGGCGTTCGGCGGCAGCATGCCGCTGCCCATGAACTTCGCGCCGGCGTTCGCCGGTTTTCGCCAGAGGATTTCGGGAAGTGGCTCGAAGCCGAGCGCCTCGAAGCTGTCGACGACTCGGGAGTGGTTCTGGTAGACGCGGAAGCTCCCGTCGACCTTGCGCGTCGCGTCGCCGACGTTGACGCAGGCGATGCCGCCGTCGACGAGGACGCGCTCGACCTCCGCCCAGACGCGGTCGAGCTGCTCGTGCATCGCGTCGAACGCGGCTTGCCCCTCCGCGGCATCGAGGAACTCACCGATATCGGAGTCGAGGTCGGCGAACAGGTCGTCCCACATCTCAATCATCGGGTACGGCGGCGAGGTGACGACCAGCTCGACACTGTCGTCGGCCAGGTCGTCGAGCGAGCGCGCGTCGTCGACAACGACGCGATGCTCGGTTTCCATGACCAGTGGTATCATGCCCCACCGTTTATAACTCGGGTTCGGTGAGACCGCGATTTTCGGCGGAGCGAGTGCCGCAACCGGTCAGGACTCGCGTTCGATCATGAACTTCATGTCGCCCTCGAAGACGGTCTCGTCCGCCTGGTTTCGCATCTCGGTGTCGATGACGACGATGCCCGCGGTCGGATCGGAGGAGAGCTCCTTCTTCTCGGTGACTTCCATGTCGAGCGAGATGGTGTCGCCGATGTTCACCGGGGCTGGAATCTCCATGTAGTTCATCCCGAGGAAGGCACGGACTGTCCGTTCGAGGAACCCACACCGGTAGACGAACCCCGTCGCGAGCGTGAACGTCATTGGCCCGTGGACGACGCGCTCGCCGAACTCGCTGTCCTTAGCGTACTCGCTGTTCGAGTGGAGCTCCGTCCAGTCACCCGTGAACATCGAGTGGAACGTGACGTCCGACTCCGTGACGGTTCGCCCGACGCTCTCGAACTCCTGTCCAACTGTGAAATCCTCGAAGTGGTGCGGCTCGTAGCTGTACGGCATGCCCGACCGGTTGCGACCTTCAGGATAAATAGTTACGGTCCCGACTGGAGCGAGCAGAGGCCCATCGGGAGCTGCGGGGCTATCGGGTAGCGTCGTCGAAAAATGCAAACGGGCGCCGCGCGGGTGCGGTCGCCCGGACGCGAGCCGTCCGCGAGCGGATCGTCACCGGAACAACGACACCGGCAGCGATCCCCACGAGGTCAGCGTCGCCTCGTCAGGGGGGTCTCTTACAGGCGCTCGAGATTCTTCGCGCGCGGACCCTTGTCTGCCTGTTCGATCTGGAACTCGACTTCCTGCCCCTCCTCGAGGTCGGGGCCGCCGATGTCTTCCATGTGGAAGAACACGTCCTCGTCGGACTCGTCGGTTTCTATGAAGCCGTAGCCGCCAGTGTCGTTGAAGAAGTCTACAGTGCCAGTAGCCATTACTGCGTCTCCATTCCACGTTACTCGTCCACATCATAAATATTCTATGGAAGATCGACCCCCTCGTCGCCATTGTACTGGCTGGTGGATGGTCGGTCGACGAATCGCCTTTTATATATTTGAACGCTCGCTGGGGCAGTCGGTGACGTAGGCATCCGGAAAGTCATCGACCGCTCTTTATAAGCGTATTTAAACAGGTGATACGGTCTTGCTCTCGACAGCAACGCAAACACCCAGAAAGCCCTCGGCTGGTCCCACTTTTAAACTGAGTTTAAAGATGCAGACGCTGCTGCACTTGACAGCACCGCAGACTCCTCGAAAGCCCTCGGCCGCTCGCGGTCGCTGTCCACGAAAATCGGAGATTTTCGGGCTCCGAGAAATCTTCGATTTCTCGCGAAGCGACATATCCACGCCTCTCCGCACCGCCCGGCGTGGATAGGGGTCGGCTCAGCGACTCCCCGTTGGCGCGACCGGCCGTCG
>JBDGPU010000194.1:0-18922 GCA_042219525.1 Halopenitus sp. | reverse complement strand
CCGGCGCGCCCCGGCCGAGGCTGGGGAGGACTGAGGCTTGCGGTTGCTGTGCGGTCGTGGTGCTGCGGCGGTTGCGGTGCTGTCCTGGCGGACTGAAAGGGCGACGGCCGGTCGCGCCGAAGGGGAGTCGCTGAGTCGACCCCTATCTGAACCGGGCGGTGCGGAGAGGTTCAGATATGTCGCTCAGCGACCGCGAGCGGCCGAGGGCTTTCTGGGTGTTTGTGGTGCTGACAAGCGCAGCAGCGTCTGCACCTGCTCATTTAAATACAGTTTATAAGCAAGAGCGGCCGAGGGCTTTCGAGGAGTCTGCGTTGCTGTCAAGCGTAACAGCGTCTATGTCTTTAAATACAGTTTATAAGCAAGAGCGGCCGGGAGCTTTCCGGCTGTTGGCGCCGAAGATAGCAGCGTCTACATTCACGTAACCAACTACCGGGACGGAACAGCCGTTCGACAGCAAAGCAAGCGCTCCCGTAGCTAACCGGAGCCTCGATCAAACGAAGAATCGGCGATAGCAGCCCGTCTATCGCTCGAGCTTCTCGCGCGAGATCTTCATCCCGGTCGGCGTGAGGATCAGCTGGTCGTCGCCCTTCTGGACGATGTCGCCGTCGACCTCGTCGGCGACCTGGCGCAGTTCGTCGATGATGTGTTCGACGGTCCGGTCCGACGTGGAGTGGCGCGTGATGTCCGCGATGACGAAATCGCCGTCGTAGACAGCGTCCTTGATCGGAATGACGTCACCCTTGTCCGCGATCTCGGCGATGTGAACCTGAACGCCGGCGTCACCGCTTGCCTCGGCGAAGTCGTCGAGGTCGAGTTCGACGTAGTCGTCGACCGACCGATTCCCCTGACCGCCGAGGATCTTGCTCATGATGCCCATACGCCCTACTGTCCGGGTTTCCGCATTAGTTCTTACGTCAGACGCGGGGCAGGCACCCGACGACCACCCCGGATCGCCATCGATCCAGGCCGGGCTCTCCGAGAACCGTTGCTTTTTGCGCCGGCGACGCCCACGGGCGACCATGACGTTCAGTATCTGCGTCCGCGAGGAGTACACCGACGAGGAGGGCGACCGCCAGACCCGCTTCGGCGTCGCCGTCACCACGCGACTGCCGGGCGTCGGCACCCTCTGCCCGTTCGCCTCCGAGAACGGGGCCGTGGCGACACAATCGCTCGTCAACGTCGAGCTCGGCCGGAAGGGCATCGAGTACATCGACGACGGGCTCGCCGTCGACGACGCGCTCCAGGCGCTCCTGAATGCCGACGATGGCAGCGCACAACGCCAGCTCCACGGCGTCGACGCCGACGGGACGTTCACCTTCTCCGGCGACGAGTGCAAGGACTGGTACGGCCACACGTCGGGCGAGAACTACACCGTCGCCGGCAACCTCCTGACCGGCGAGGACGTCGTCGCCGACACCGCCGCGGCCTACGAGTCGAACGCTCACGGCGACGACCCGCTCGCCACACGGCTCATCGACGCGCTCGAAGCTGGCCACGAAGCCGGCGGCGACAAGCGCGAGGAGCTGCCGGTCCAGTCCGCCGCGCTCATCGTCGAGACCACGGAGGACACTGAAACGGGCGACCCCTACTATAACGACCTCCGCGTCGACGCGACGGAGACGCCTATCGACGACCTGCGCGAAACGTACGAAACCGCTAAGCGCGGCTGGAAGGACGCGATGGAGCTCTACGCTGAGGAGATGGAAGAGAACGACCCGGATGCCGACAGCGACGCCGACGGCGACGAGGAATAGGCGGCAAAGACGACGACATTGACGGCGACGAAGAGTGGCCGGCGACCGCGGCTACATTGAGGGCGAAGGAGGTGATCAATACCCCACAGGAAATCACTCGTTGCGACCGTTGCAACCGCTCTTTACCGTAGTTTGAGACACAGTTCGTTATTCAGCACGTCAAGAGAAACAGACGTTCGATACAAACCAAGAATCTTCCGCTACCGGGTCACCGGAGTAACCGGTTGATGGAGTTGCTGATGAGTTGCGGTTCGATCTGGACCAGATTGGCTGCGTCCTCGAATACTGCACCGCCTACCGCTTCCTCAAGCTGCTCCAAGTTTGAGTCGGATACGTATTCCAGTGCATCCGTTTTCATCTCCGTGTATTCTTTGACATACCAAAGGAGTGCGTGAAGATCGGCGACGTCCTTCACCCGTTTGTGGCTCTTGTCTCGATCGGGTAGAGACCGAATCTTCATCGCGGCCAGCAACTCTGGCGGGACGATCAATTTCTCGGCAGATGGAGACCACGAAAGATACTCTGACAACCGCTCTCCCATGTTTTCTTCGAATACCGGCGCAAGAAGTGGCTCAGCCGGCGGCTTGAACCCGAACACCTCTCGGAACGCGTCTAACTCTGTGGTATCCGGGATGACGTCGACGTAAACTTGGAACACTTCATGCATTCCATATTCGCTGGCTTCGTCTTCGTCGATCCGTTCCTGAGTGTCACGGTGAAAGTTCTGAACGAACCCGAACCGGCTCTTCGTGTATCCCAGGGCTTCGATTGCGGTGATGGATTCTCCAACCGGCCTCCCGGGGAGTTCCTCGTTAGTCCAATTATCGTTGACGTGGACGCCAATGTCGATGTCTCGCGAACCGATATACTCGCGGCCATGCTCCGATCGGAACCCCGGGTTGACGTGGAGGTGGACGGCCCAGCCACCGAGCAAGCAGACCGGGGGTTCTACCGACTCGAATACCGATTGAAGTTCCTGCTCGGAAAGCTCCGTTATCTGTGGGACGTAGTATTGTCTCACCACTATCGATCACCGTGGTACGAGTCGATGAGTTTCTCTGCAGCCTCTTCACACGGTCCACCTTCCGCAAGCAGATCGAGAATCAGCTGCGGGACAGAAACCGTCGAGAACTCATCCACAGATTGCTGATTGTAGAAGACATGGTCGTCGAGAACTCTGAGCCGGGTATTCCCACCGCCGAGCAACCCCGTTTCTTCGACTATCTCAAGCCAGTTACTGATCTCTCCTGGGGAGATATAGAAGTCAGTAGTCGAGGTGAAAAGGAAGCCCTGATGCAAATTTTCCGCTTGATAGGTCGTTAACGCGTACTGAAGATCTGTATCCGATAGCAGGCCCATAGGCTGCTGTATCGACACCTCCAGCTGGTTTGGCTCAATCCGATTTTCCAGCCACACCCGATACAGCTCGTCAGCGGACACGACCTCTGTCCCCTTTATCAAGCCCTGTTCTTCGAGCTTGTCGGTATATTGTCGAGTCCACGATTCGGACGCCCCTGAAAGCTGTGCTAGACGGTACTTTGTCAAATCATCTCTCATGTGATTCAACAGGACGCGGATGATCCTCCCCTTATTGAACCCGCGTTCCCGATCCGGCTTCTCCAACAACGCCATGCTACATTGGTTATTCTGTATGTTTATATACCTAACCAATGCATTGGCTGGATCGATCAGTTAAATACCGAACCACAAATCACGAAAATCAGCAGTAGAAACAGATGACTACTATCCAGAAGATCAGGAGACGAGTTAACTCCGCGGCGAGGCCCTACGCCGAGAATTCGTAGAGGTCGTCGCCGACGTGGTGGATCGACTTGACGACCTTGCCGCTCTCGCCGACCATGTCGTCGCCGTCGGTCTGGGCCCGGCCGATGGCGAGCACTTTGCCGTGCGTCTCCTCCGCGATAGCGACGAGGTCGCCCTCCTCGATGTCCTCGTCGGCGCTCTCGATGCCGGGGCGCATCACGTCGGCGCCGTCGGAGACGAACGAGATGGCGCCCGCGTCGACGGTTACGACGCCCTTCTCCGGCTCGTAGGCGTTGGCGCCGTGGACCGTCACGAACGGCTCCTCGTCCACGTAGAAGACCTCCGGCTCGCCGTCGACGAGGACGACGTCGACGTCGCTGTCCTCGAACTCGACCAGCTCGAAGGTCTCGCCCTCGATCTCGATGCCGAGGCCGTCCCGGAGCGCCTCCTCGATCTCGTCGATGTCGTCGCTGCGAAGGTGGTGGCGGGATTTCACCTGCATACGAGCCAGTCCGACCGGCGAGCGGATAAATCGCCCCCTTCTCCGCAGTCGACACCGAGAGTTCGACGCCGACGAACGGCCGGGGGACACTTCCCGCTGGCCGTCGAATCGCCGGCGTGACCCGCGATTCGAGTGCGACGAACGCGACGAGCGCGACCCGCGCGACGTTCATCGGCCGGTTCCAGCCCTACCACGAGGGGCACCACCGCGTCGTCGAGTGGGCGCGCGCGGAGTACGACTTCGTGCTCGGGCTCGGGAGCCCCCAGCAGGACCGGACCGCGGAGAACCCCCTGACGGCGACCGAACGCGAGACGCTCATCCGCGCGTGCGAGCCGGATCTCGAGCTCGTGCGCGTGCCCGACGAGAGCCGCGGCGAGGAGGGATACCCCGTCTGGGCCGAGCGGCTCGTCGACCGGACCGACGCCGACGTGGTCCTCTCCCGGAACGACCTCGTGCAGCGGCTCGTCCGGGAGCACACGACCGCGCGCATCGAGGAGCAGCCGGAGTTCGACCCGGAACGATTCTCGGGCACGGCGGTCCGCCGCCGGATCCGGGCGGGAGAGCCCTGGCGCGAGCTCGTCCCCGACTGCTGTGAAGACGAACTCGCGGAGCTGACCGACGTGATCCGGCGAACCGGGTCGGACGCGGGCGGCGACACCTGACGTGACAGGTAATCCTGAACGAGAGATGGTCACGTCAGGAGAAGATTTGTCGAGTCTGGTTCGTGTCGCCCTCGCTCACTTCGCTTTCCAGCGATGGCTCCTCACTCAACAACCTTGGTCACGGGAATCTCCGGTTCGGTTTATACTGGCAGAAGACACTTTATATCAGGTTTTTTTACAAGAGAGTATGAAGCGTAGAGGATTTGTTTCCGCCCTCATTCCCCTCGTATCGGGTTGCTCCTCCCTGAATAATCGTGATGGCGAGGGAAGGGACAGGACCAGTTCCAGTACGATGACCCCAGAAGAAACATCGGGAGAATCTCCAGAATCTGACCGACCCGGCTGGATACAGGTTTCTAACTATCATACCGACGAAATCTCTTATCAACTGGAGGTTAGCAAGGGCGAGAATATGGTATTCTCGCAAGGAGACGCTGTTCAGCCGGATAGCGAAACCGTATACACCGACGTCATCACTTCCTCTGGTACGTATGACATCTATTTTATCATGAACGGAGAAAGCTACAGGTCGGAAATTTCCGCGGATCTATCCGATGGGTCCGGATGGCAAGGGGTGCGGATCGACGTTAAATCAACCACGCAGGTCGAGATATACTCCATTTATGAGTAACCGTCGTGCTCTAAGGCGCAGCAGCGACGTCGAACTTCGGCACTCTGGTGGGACATACCGCGTGCAGAAGCATACTTGTCGCAAGACCCATCTTGTTTCACTGGAGGAGAGAACAGGTGCAAGTTCGGAAGCATCGACTCGCGACAACTCCGCAGTACCCGCCCGGCCCGCAGCCTTAGGGGGTAGCCGACCGGAATCGCCCCCATGAGCGATCCACCGGCGGACGCGCCGACGGTATCGGACGATGGTGACAGTGTGGACGCTGGCGCTGATGCGACCACTGAGGAGCGTGAGGTCACCCCCGAGGTGCCGACGTCGACGGAACAGGCGCCGGAGGGAACCGTCATCGAAGCAGGCGTCGCCCGCGACGCCGTCGTGGAGTTTCTGCGCACCTATCTCTCCAAGTCGGGCGCCGACGGCTACGTGCTGGGTATCTCGGGCGGCCTCGACTCCGCGGTCGCGGCGACGCTGGCGGTCGAGGCTGTCGGGCCGAGCCGCGTGACGGGCATCGTGATGCCGGGCGAACCGAGCGACCCCGAGAACATGGCCGACGCGCGGAAGCTGTGTGCCGCCCTCGACATCGACCACTACGAGATCGACATCGCGCCGCTGGTCGAGGACTTCTCGGACGCGATCCCTCACGACCTCGACACGGTCGCGCTCGGGAACGTGCGGGCGCGCACGCGGATGGTCCTCTGGTACGCCGACGCCAACGCGGAGGATCGGCTGGTGCTCGGCGCCGACAACCGCGCGGAGGTCCTGCTCGGCTACTTCACGAAACACGGCGACAACGGCGTCGACGTGAGCGCGCTCGGCGACCTCTACAAGACCGAAGTCGCGTCGCTCGCCCAGTACATCGACCTCTCCAGCCGCTTCATCGAGAAGACGCCGACGGCGGGGCTCTGGGAGGGCCAGACCGACGAGGGGGAGATCGGCGTCCGCTACGCCGTCGTCGACGACGTCCTGCGTCACGTCGTCGACCGCGGGCACTCCATCGACGAGACGGTGACGAAGACGGGCTACGACCGCGAGGACGTCGAGCGCGTGGTCGAACTGCACCGCGACTCCGAGCACAAACGGTCGCCGCCGGAGAGCCCCGGGCTGCGACACTGAGGCGTTGCTGGCGCGGGATTCGCCGCGGCCGCGTCCGACGCCTCTCGTCCGACGCCCGTCGGTCGCGGAGTAAAACGCTAAGTACGCCCCCTCCCTGGGCCCCAGTATGTGGCGTTCCGGTCGAAACCGGGACCGGCGAATGGTCGTCTGCAT
This sequence comes from Halopenitus sp., assembly GCA_042219525.1. Classification (GTDB taxonomy): domain Archaea; phylum Halobacteriota; class Halobacteria; order Halobacteriales; family Haloferacaceae; genus JBDGPU01. The sequence continues at coordinate 12,343 of JBDGPU010000194.1, read as the reverse complement.
CGCGTGCGGGGAGTCGCTGCTCCGCGAGGCGGCCCGGGAGTACGACAAGGAGGGTGACCGGTGGAATCGCGCGGACAAGGAGTTCGAGTACCTCTGCCCGGACTGTGACGACGAGCGCTGTCACCAGCCGCGAAACGGGCTGGAGTCGCTGGTTACCTCGATCGAGGCCGACGGGCTCTCGCGGGCGGAGTTCCTCGAACGCTACGCCGATGCCGTGGCCGAGGACCGCGCAGACGCCGGCGACCGGTCCTGACGCATCGGCGAGCGTCGCTGGCGACGTCGCCGCCGTCGACCGCTGGAAACGGCCGGGACCCAGCCCGACACGTCTTTCTATCCCACACCCCTTACTGCATGTATGACTGACGAGCCGGACCCCGGAAGCGCGGAAGCGCAGGGGCCTGTGACGATTACCGAGGAGTTGGCCGAGGCGCTGGCCGACAAGCGCGAGGAGCTGTTCGAGGAGTTCGGGATCAACGACGGGTTCCCGCCCGAGGTCATTCGCGAGGCCGAGACGCGCACGGAGAGGGTCACCCAGGAGATCCAGGACGAACTCGACGAGCGGGAGGACCTCCGCGACCTGACGACGTGGACGACTGACCCCGCGGACGCGCAGGACTTCGACGACGCCATCTCGATCACACGCGAGGACGGCGCCTACCGGCTGTGGGTCCACATCGCCGACGTGACTCACTACGTGAACCCCGAAACGTCGATGTGGGAGGAGGCGGTCCAGCGCGCGAACACGGTGTACCTGCCGGGCTACACCATCCACATGCTGCCGCCGATCCTCGCCGAGACGGTCTGCTCGCTGGTCCCGCAGGAGGACCGGCTCGCGCACACCGTCGAGATGGAGATCGACGAGGAGACGCTCTCCTTCGAGGACGTGGAGATCTACAAGTCGGTCATCAACTCCGACGAGCGGCTCACCTACAACGAGTGTGAGGAGCGCCTGGAGAACGAGGACCTGCCGCTCCACGAGGAGAACCAGCTCGCCTTCGAGCTCGCGGACCGGATGCACGAGCAGCGGAAGGAGGACGGCTCGCTCGTCCTGAATCCGCGGCGGGACCGCGCGCACACCATCATCGAGGAGTCGATGCTGAAGGCGAACAAGGCCGTGACGCACACGCTGATGTGGGACCGCGGCGTCGAGGCGATGTACCGCGTCCACCCGCAGCCGACGCCGGACCAGTGGAACGACGCGCTCAAAGAGATCCAGGAGCTCAGCGGCGTCTCCATCCCCGGGGAGGCCTGGGGTGACGACCCGCGGCTCGCGGTCAACGCCGCCCTCGAGGAGGCCCCGGACCGCCAGCTCAACAAGATCCAGCGCGCCGTGTTGAAGGTGATGCCCCGCGCGAAGTACATGAACGACCCCTTCGGCGGCCACCACGCGCTCAACTTCGACATCTACGGCCACTTCACCTCACCCATCCGCCGGCTCTCGGACCTGATCAACCACTGGATCGTCCACGAGAACGACGTCCCCGAGAACCTCGTCGAGCTCTGCGACCGCGCCAGCGACAAGCAGAAGGACGGCGAGACAGTCGAGCGACTCTACAAGCAGTTCATGGAGGAGAACGGGATCGACCCCCACGCCGTGAACAATCGTGGGATGGAAGTCGTTGAGGCGGACGAAGCGAAACACACGGTCTAATTCCGAGTATAGTTCTCTTCTTTCGAGACAGGGTTTGGTCGGGCAATCGTTGATCGCGACACCACTCAGTACGGTTTAAAAGCCACAGCCGTCGAGCGGTCTTACTTATAAACAAGATCGGGTATCGCCGCTGCTGATACCACTCAGCATGCCCAGAAATCCGCAACTGGCGAGCGGTCGCTTTATAAACGAAGTTGGTCTTCGCTACTGGAGACACCACTCAGCATGCCCAGAAAGCCCCAGCCGGCGAGCGGTCGCGCTGCTCGCTGCGCTCCTCACCCGGCTCTCTCGCTCCCTCCGGTCGCTCGTTCGCCGGGTTCCGGTGCTTACGTCGCAGGGCGTCCCACTCGCCGGCTGCCCCTTTCAGTCCCACCCACCGAGTGGTTGCCGGGTGTCGCTCTCGGCGGTTAGCAGGCAGTCGCGGTGCGGAGGCGGTCGGCGCGCGCGAGCAACGCGTGCGAGGGAGGCCGGGGCGCGCCGGAGCGGTGCGGTCCCGGCGCGCCCCGGCCGAGGCTGGGGAGGGCCGAGGCTTGCGGTAGCTGGGCGGTGCTGTCGCGGTAGCTGGGCGGTGCTGTCGCGGTAGCGGTTGCAGTGCTGTCCTGGCGGACTGAAAGGGCGATGGCCGGTCGCGCCGCAGGGGAGTCGCTGAGACAGGCACTATCTGCGCCGGGCGGTGCTGAGAGGCGCAGATATCCTGCTCAGCGACCGCGAGCGGCCGAGGGCTTTCAAGGAGTCTGCGGTGCTGTCGAGAGTAGCAGCGTCTGCACCTACGAATCCGGTTTATAAGTAAGATCGTCCGAGGCCTAGATCACGAAAAGTCTCAACCAACACTAAGACGCTACCTCAGAATAGCGTGTCGTACTCCTCGGGCAGCTGGTTCCGCAGTTTCGACTCCTCGCCGCCGGTCAGCTCCGTCGCGAACGTATGCACGACGACCTGCGAGCGATGGTGGGCCTCCTGCTTCGAGATGTCGAGCTCGTCGGCAACGTGCTCGGCGAACTCGTTGACGCCGAACGCCTTCTCCGAGTGCGACTCCCAGTCGATGATCGACGTCTCGAACTCCTCCGGGAGGAACGCGGCGAGCTTCCGGCCCTCCTCCTGGGAGATGCGCTGGCCGAGCGTCGACAGCACCGCCTCGATCGTCTCCCGGACCTCCTCCTCGGAGTCGGCCTCGGTGTCGTTGCTAACTCGATGGTGGAACGTGTCCATGGTCGACATGTGCAGGGAGTCGGAGGGGTGGTAACTGTATCTGGTGGCCGGAGTCCAGAGTATATGTATAAAACACGGCCTCAGCACCGGTGAACTTAGACCTAGTCTTCCCCGATTGAGTGGGAGTTCGAATCCATCGGTGTGTGACAATGGGGACAATTGAATTCATCTGTATCCCCCCAATATGTGAAAGCCCATTCGCAGGCTGGACATTGTACTTGTGGTGCCTTATCACCCCCAGAAGATAGCGCAGCTCCAAGAAGAGCTCCAACCAAGGCGGCCCCTCCAGTACCAATCGTAGCTGCACCGAGTATACCGCCACCTATGGCACCAGCTGCCTCATCTCCCTGTGCTTCCATCAGTTCCTCTATCCCCTCCTGAAGTTGTAGCGGCAGATCGGCGCTATCGTAGACAACCAACACATCAAAATAGGGGAAATTAATCTCATAGCTATCTCCTTCTTCTTTAAAGATGGCTGTCGGGATATTCTGATCTCCCGCAATAGAAGATTCCGCAATCAACCATGCAGGTGTGACCTGCTGGTCCCGAACTGTTGACGTTGGGAAGACGAAACAAGCGTCGCATTCACTCATCTTCCGTTTTATCACTTCCCTGTCTGGTTCTTCGTCCGGGATGTCCTCCCACTCATAAATGAGGGTGTCATACCCCACAAGGTCCAGAGCACGGTCTATGCGGTCAACTAACTGCTCATCATGGCGTGAATGAGAAATGAATGCCTTTCCTGACATTGCATGCCTTTTTTACCAGTAATAAGAAAAATTTGGGGTTGCAGAGTGAATCTGATTTTGTGGGCAGGTATGAAATCTTTTTAAGTGCTGGACCGTTGATAGAATAATACTACTTATCGATCGACTCAAGGGTAAGTCGACGAGGGGCATCAAGCTCTGAGAAGAAACCACTCAGATACCGTTGCTAATCAAAACCGTCACTCTGCGCCCGAATGCTCGACATTATAGCACTAGACAGAGTGGATGCGACCTGCTCAATATTCTCACCGTCAGTTTGGACAGCCTTCTTATCTGCGAGAGAGGCTGTATTCCATTACTTCCTCCTTTCCAATTTGATACCATATTGGTAGAATCACTGGTGCTTCAGAACTAACATCACGCGATGTGAGTCCATTCAGTTCGTATTCTGTCCAGCTCTTATCAAAGAAAGAGTCTGAAAGTACTACGATTCCACAGTGTGCACGTGAGAGGCCTTCATCAATAGACTCACGAATACTATCACCTATCTCTAACTCATCATCGTCATACCAAACGAGATGCCCCTTTCTGTTTAATTCCCTAACTAGCGGCTCAACAAATTCACTCTTATCATCGCTTGAGTGTGAAATAAATACGTCGTATTTTTCGCCCTCCGGAGGTTCATCCATCTCTTTTAATTGTCGTTCACCCATCCGAGACATCAGACCTCTATGGAAGGAAAAGACGTAATCGGGATTCTCAAACTGGGATTTAGGATGAAGATTAGTCGGGGTTTCTCCCGCAACTACCCACCATTCTGATTGCTCATCATCCGTTGTTTCCGTCGTGAATACATACGAAGTGTCTCCAAAATGGGAGAAAGAGTCAGCCAAGTCAATTGATTCCACCTCAGTATCAGCTTCTAACTCTACATATTCTACTGCGGATTGTTTCACTTCCTCTATATCCATACTATGATCGGTCTTAGTAGGAATAATATTTCAAATTACTCCTGCAATTAGCAAAGATGCGAGAGGTGAATTCTAATTGTCAAAATGCCAGGAACGAACACAGCACATATGGCAAGAAGTCAGATGAGATAATAATATCTTTTTGAAGAGAATATTGTCAACGAGAATCTGGAGAATTCACAAGTATCGAAACAGGCGCTAAATCATATTAGAAAGGCTGAACGAAATATTACGAATGGACTCTCGGGGATTTGAACCCCGGGCCTCTTCCTTGCGAAGGAAGCGATCTACCGCTGATCTAAGAGCCCTCGCTACATTCATACGAAGTCGGTGGCCGTATTTGTACCTTACCTTTCGAACCGTCGCATGCGAGAACTGCACGTACCGCTTGCCAGCTCCGCGCTGGGGCAGTCCGAAATAACGCGATCAGGTGTCGTCACTCACCAACTGAAAATACAAAAGGGTGAGACGACGTGACTGCGCCCTAGCGCTTAGTCTTCGAGAACGATCTCGATGCTGACGTCGTTCGGAACCTGAATGCGCATGAGCTGGCGAAGCGCCCGCTCGTCCGCGTCGATGTCGATCAGACGCTTGTGGACGCGCATCTCCCAATGTTCCCACGTCGCCGTGCCCTCACCGTCGGGCGACTTGCGGGACGGGATCTCCAGCGTCTTCGTCGGCAGCGGGATCGGGCCCGACAGGGAAACCCCCGTCGAGTCCGCGATCTCGCGGACGTCGTCGCAGATACCGTCGAGGTCTTCCGGCGAAGTGCCGGCGAGACGGACGCGTGCCTGCTGCATCGATTATCGCTCGTTCACTTCGAGCACCTTGCCCGCCGCGATGGTCTGACCCATGTCACGGATGGCGAAGGAGCCGAGTTCCGGAATCTCGCCGGACGGCTCGATGCTAAGGGGCTTCTGCGGGCGCACGGTCACGACTGCAGCGTCGCCGGACTTGATGAAGTCCGGGTTCTCCTCGGCGACCTCACCGGAGGACGGGTCGATCTTCTGGTCGATCGACTCGATGGTACACGCGACCTGCGCCGTGTGGGCGTGGAAGACCGGCGTGTAGCCAGCGGTGATGACGCTCGGGTGCTGCATGACGACGACCTGTGCCTGGAAGGTCTCGGCGACCGATGGCGGGTCGTCGGCCGGACCACAGACGTCGCCACGGCGGATGTCGTCCTTGCCGATGCCGCGGACGTTGAACCCGACGTTGTCACCGGGCTCGGCCTTGGGGACTTCCTCGTGGTGCATTTCGACCGTCTTCACCTCGCCGCCCACGTCGGACGGCTGGAAGGAGACGTTGTCCCCGGTGTTGAGGACACCCGTCTCGACGCGGCCGACCGGCACCGTACCGATGCCGGAGATGGTGTAGACGTCCTGGATCGGCAGGCGGAGCGGCGCATCCGTCGGCGGCTCGGCCTCCGGCAGGTCGTTCAGGGCCTCGAGCAGGGTCGGGCCGTCGAACCAGTCCGTTGCCTCGGACTCCTCGGCGACGTTGTCGCCCTCGAAGGCCGAGATCGGCACGAACGTGGTGTCGTCGGTCGCGAAGCGGACCTGGTTGAGGAGGTCCTCGACTTCGGAGACGACCTGCTTGTAGTCGGACTCGCTGTAGTCGACGAGGTCCATCTTGTTGACGCCGATGACGAGCTCGTCGATACCCAGCGTACGGGCCAGGAAGACGTGCTCGCGGGTCTGGGGCGCCACACCGTCGTCAGCGGCGACGACGAGGACGGCGTTGTCTGCCTGGGACGCGCCCGTGATCATGTTCTTCACGAAGTCGCGGTGGCCCGGACAGTCGACGATGGTGAAGTAGTACTCGTCGGTGTCGAACTCCTGGTGGGCGATGTCGATGGTGACACCACGCTCTCGCTCCTCGGCGAGGTTGTCCATGACGTAGGCGAACTCGAAGCCGCCCTTGCCCTTCTCTTCGGCTTCTTCGCGGTGCTGCTCGATGACGTGCTCGGGGACGCTCCCTGTCTCGTACAGGAGTCGGCCCACGAGCGTACTCTTGCCGTGGTCGACGTGGCCAATGATGGCCAGGTTCTGGTGTGGTTTGTCGCTCATGATATTCACGCGCTAAGGCGCTCTGTGAGGATTGTTTCGGTTGATTCAACTAAAACGGTTTCGATACTGATTCCAGTTGATCGTGACGCCTTCTGGCGTTTTGTGTCACATCCCCACACGAGACGTGTACCCGTGACATCCTCCCCGCCGTAAACGGCGGGGCTTCCCACACGGTAGGAATGCCAGTTAGTCGTCGCTGGCAGTGGGTTCCGACTCTTTGTAAGCCGTGAGAGTCATCTGCGAGGGTGTCTCGCTCTCCTCACGGTGAGACGTGGCCGTGTCACTACGGCTCCCGTCCTGTGGCGAGTCATCGCCTGCCTGTTTCCACAGCAGGCTCTCTCCCCACGGGTCTACGCGACGTGCGATGTTCGCACTCGCGTTGATGTCCGCCTGAAACGTCGATACGTGGCAGTCCGGGTTCTTGCACTCGAACTCGGCTTGCCGAGGCCGATGCCCAATGTGCTTGCACGAGTGGCACGTCTGCGAGGTGTACGCCGGATTCACGTACCGCACCGGGATCGCCGCATCGCGTGCTTTGTCCTCGATACGGCCCTGCAAGCGGGCGAACGCCCACGAGTGCAGGCGTCGATTCATGTACTTCCCGTAGTCCAGTGACTCGCGGATGTACGCCAAGTCCTCCATCACGATGACGGGGTTCTTGAACCGATGGGCGTACTCCACAGACTCGTGAGATGCCTTCTCGATGATGTCCGTGAGGCGGTTCTGGTAGTACGAGAAACGTTCCTCGATACGCCACTCAGAGGCATCTCGCTCTTGGAGGCGTTTGAGTGTTGTGTGCATCTCCTTGCGGAGTCGTTTAGCCTCTTTCCCGTTGATGAGAATCGGCTTGGTGGGTGTGTCATGCTGGAGGGCACAGCCCGTGACCAGCATCGACTCGCCAATATCGAAGCCGACCCGAGTCGGATTCTCGGGTATCTCGGTCATATCTTCAACCTCATATTCGACAGTGACGTGGAGCGTCCACGTCTTCCGATGTTTCTGCAAGCGAAGTTCGCCCACTTCCGTACTCGATTCGTCATTGAGGAGGTTGTCCCACAGTTCTTCTTGTTCGGGATTCAGTCGGAGCGGAATCCAGAAGTTAGTTCCACGACCGGGTTGCGGAACGTTCCAACAGATTTCGCACTCGCGCGAGGAGTCACGGTCGAACTTCCCGGCTCGATTCACAAATCGAATCGGGTGTTTGTCATCTAACTCCTGTGCGTTGTACGTGTTGTGGAGTTTTGGGACGTAGGATTTGAGGGCATCTTTTGCTTGGTACGGCAGGTTGTACGGTGTCACCACGTCGTTCGTGGCGCTCATCGTCGTACAGTCTTGCTCGAAGGCGTCGTGGAGTGCGTCTCGGTATTCGGACAGCGTTTGCTGGAGGCGTTGCTCTTTGCACCGCGTTGGTGGTGCGAGCGTGGCTTCCAGTGTCTTATTCGCTGTCTGAGTCGTTGACATCGTAGCCTTCGGATTCGAGTCCTTTGCGCAGGAGTTCGGGGTACGCGCGGGAGTGGCGTATCCCGTTGTCGCGGGCGTATTGCTTCACAGCTTCGTGAAGTGGCCCGCCTCGCTCCATATTGAAGTCGGCTCTCATCCACACTAACGTACGTTTCTACGTAAGTTAAAGGAGACGGTCGGCATTCGGGTCGAGCAGCAGAACGTGTTAGTATGGGCGTTGTCGGATTCCCTCCCGCCGTAAACGGCGGGATTCCCTCCTCGAAGAAAGATGGTAAGGGCAGCCGATCAGGTGATCAACTGCCGAGGCTCGTTCGACGGCCGAACGAGGAAGACCATGGCAGTGCGCCGGTGAGCATCCCTGGCAGGCAAAGACGGCGTGGCGAGATAGCGAAGACGCAAGCAGCCGACCGGGTCGTCGCTGGCGACGGTGGCAACGCAACGTGCGACAACGGCAACGATCCACGACCGCAACGCGCCGCGACGGCAACGATGCTTCTGTTGGTGAACGGCTGCCGGGCTGGCAGCTAGTCGAGCCGACCGACGTCCGCGAGGACGGCGCTGGCGGTTTCGGGACCGCCCGCCCCGCGTCCGGAGAGGTTCAGCCGGCCAGCGTGGGTCGTCTCGATCTGGACGAGGTTCTGCGTACCCGTGACGGAGAGCGTGCCGTTGTCGGGGACGAGCCGGGGACCGACGCGAACGCCGTCCCGGCTGGCCTCGCCGATGAGTCGAACCGTCCGCCCGCTTTCCGCGGCCAGCTCCAGCGCGCTGCCGGGGACGTTGCGGATCCCCTCGACCTCCGCGTCCGAGAGCGAGAACTCGCGGGCCTCGGCCGGGTCGTCGGCCGCGCCGTGCGTCAGGACGTTCGCGAGGATGACGCACTTCAGCGCCGCGTCGGTCCCGTCCACGTCGAAGGTCGGGTCCGCCTCGGCGACGCCGAGGTCCTGCGCCTCCGCGAGCACGTGCTCGAAGTCGAGCCCCTCGGCGGCCATCCGCGTGAGGATGAAGTTCGCCGTCCCGTTGAGGACGCCGCGCGCGCCGGTGACCTTGCTCGGGCCGAAGTCCTCCACCGTTGACACCGCCGGGATGGCGCCGCCGACCGTCGCCTCGAAGCGAACCGAGCCCTCGCTGTCGTATTCGAGCGCCGTCAGGTCGCCGAACCGCTCCGCGACCGGCCCCTTGTTCGCGAGGACGACGTGCCGGTCGCGCTCCAGGGCCGTTCGCGCGTGCGAGAAGCCGGGTTCCGCGTCGCCGAGGGTCGTCGGCGTCGCCTCCACGAGCGCGTCGTAGTCGGCCGCGAGCGCGTCTGCTGGGTCCGCATCACCGACGACGCCCGTCTCCGCCTTCGTGGCCAGCGCGGCGTCGACGTCGACGCCGCCCTCGTCGATGACTGCACCCTCGGAGTCGACGAGCGCAGCGACCTCGTGGCCGTAATCGGCGGCCAGGTCCGCGACGGACCGCCCGACAGCGCCGCAGCCGAGGATGGCGAGCTTCATGCTTCCACCCCCGTGAGCGGCTCGATGACGTCGATTCCCTTCTCCTCGGCAACGGAGCGAACGGCGGCGCACGCCGCGGCCGACTCGCCCTCCCGGATCGCGAGCCGGAGCCGGGCGCTGGAGACCTCCTCGGTTCCCCGTGGCGCGGTCAGCGACACGTCGTCGACGGACGCGGACGCGCACTCCTCGATGCGCTGGAGCGTGTCGGAGAAGTCCGTGTCGATGATGTGGCCGACGAGCAGCAGCGTCAACTCCTCGACGTAGCGGTCCGTGCCCGCCTGCATCACGTTGATCCCCTCCTCCCGGAGCGCCTCGACGATGGCGTCGAACCGCTCCTCGGTGGCCTCGACGTCGACCTCGACGGGGATGTGCCCGCGCGGCGTCAGGTTCCCGCGCTCGTGGTAGATGGACAGCAGGTTCCCGCCGTTGTCCGCGATGGGCTGGAGCGCGGCGAGCAGCTGGCCGGGCTCGTCGACGAGTTCGAGTCGGATCGTGTGCGAGGACGGCGCCGTCGAGTGGCCGCCGTCCGTCGCGCACTCGTCAGTGGACGAGGAGTGCTCGTCGGTCGATACGCCGTCGCTCTCACCGGCCTCGACGTCGCTCACGCGGCCACCTCCGGCGTCCGCGCGGCGGTGGACGACCCGGGCGAGCGCGTCGGGCACGCAGTATCGCCGACGCTAATTGTCGGTGCGGAGCAACCGCTCGCTGGCTCCGTACCGATGCGCCGAACGGGAGTCGTGCCCGTGTGCATACTCGAATCGAGCGCCGGCAGCCGGTATAAGCCTTCGGCGGGGGCAGGGCTTGCCGTTCCCTCTCCATGAGAACGAAGCACGTATCCGGTAGCTACCGACGATCTCTCGGGCTGCAGCCTCGCTGGCCGTGGAATCGCCAAGAGTGAAGAAAGAACGGGAAGCCGCTTGGTGCGACTGTGAACCGCGGCTGCAACGTCGATTCCGACCGCGAACCGCGACGTGCGACCGACTTAGAAGTAGTCGATCGACTGCGGCAGCTCGAGCTTCATGCCTTTGCGCTCGCGGATGTCCATGATCTGCTCGCGCTGGAGGTTGTCCGCCATGACGCGGAAGCCGGCGTTCTCCGTGTTCCAGGAGGCACGCCCCTCGGTCGCGGAGCGGATGTCGCTCGAGAAGCCGATCATCTCCTCGACGGGCGCGATGCCCTCGACGACCATCAGGTCGCCCTCCTGGTACATGTCGTCGACGCGGCCACGGCGACCCTGAATCTCGCCGGAGGCGGCGCCCATGTGCTCCGAGGGCACGTCGATGCGAACGTCCTGAATCGGTTCGAGGAGGCGGACCTCCGCGTCGATGAGGGCGCGGTGGACCGCGTTGCGCGTGGCCGGGATGACCTGGGACGGCCCGCGGTGGATGGTGTCCTCGTGCAGCCGGGCGTCGTGGAGGCGGAACAGCGCGCCCTGGACCGGCTCGGCGGCGAGCGGGCCGTCGTCGAGGGCGTCCTGCAGCCCCTCGAGGACGAGCTCCATCGTCTCGTTCAGGTGCTGGATACCCTTCGTGTCGTCGATGAGGATGTTCGTCCGGTGGATGTCCTCGACGTTCTGGGAGGTGTCCTTGTCCATGCCGGCCTCCTGCAGCGCCTCGCGGCGCTCCAGTTCGGGCATGTCCATCGAAACCTCACCGAGCTGGATGGCCTCGACGATCTCGTCCGAGAGCGGGTGGACGGTGATGTAGAACTTGTTGTGGTTGTTCGGGGAGACGCCCTCGACCTCGCGGGACTCCTGCTGGGGCGCCTCGCGGAACACGACGATCGGTTCGCCGGTGATGACCGGGATGCCCTGATTGTCACGGATACGCTGGGTGATGACCTCCAGGTGGAGTTCACCCTGCCCGCTGATCAGGTGCTCGCCCGTGTCCTCGTTGATCTCGATCTGGATCGTCGGGTCTTCCTTGGCGACCTGCTGGAGCGTCTCGATGAGCTTCGGCAGGTCGTCCATGTTCTGTGCCTCGACGGACTTCGTGATGACCGGCTCCGAGATGTGCTCGATGGACTCGAACGGCGTCATCTCCTCGCTGGAGACGGTGGAGCCAGCGATGGCGTCCTTCAGGCCCGTGACGGCGGCGATGTTCCCGGCGGGAACGTGCTCGACTTCCTCGCGCTCGCCACCCATGTAGATACCGACGCTCTGGATGCGGTTCTTGCCCGCAGTCCCGGAGACGTACAGCTCCTGCCCCTTCTCCAGCGTACCGGAGAAGACACGACCGGCGGCGATTTCGCCAGCGTGGGGGTCGACACCGATGTCGGTGACCATCAGGACGACTTCGCCGTCCTCGTTGACCATCGCCATGTCCTCGGCGAGCTGGGATTCGGCGTCGCCACGCCAGATACGCGGCACGCGCATCGGCTGGGCGTCGACAGGGTTCGGGAAGTGCTCACACACCATGTCGAGCACCACGTCGGACAGCGGCGTGCGCTCGTGGAGTTCCTGCCGGTTGTCGTTGCGCTCGAGCTCCATGATTTCGCCGAAGTCCATGCCGGTCCGCTGCATCGACGGCATCGAGACGCCCCACTTGTACAGCGCGGAGCCGAAGCCGACGGTCCCTTCCTCGACGGAGACCGTCCAGTCCTCGATGTCGTCCATCTCCTCGGTCATGCCGCGGATGAGGTCGTTGACGTCCTGGATGACTGCGAGCAGGCGCTCCTGCATCTCTTCGGGACCCTCTTGCAGCTCGGAGATGAGGCGGTCGACCTTGTTGATGAACAGCGTCGGCTTGACACCCTCGCGGAGCGCCTGCCGGAGCACCGTCTC
>JBDGPU010000010.1:0-19456 GCA_042219525.1 Halopenitus sp. | reverse complement strand
TCCGGCGCCGGCCGAGGCTGGGGAGGGCTGAGGTATGCGGTTGCTGAGCGGTCGCGGTGCTGTCGCTGTCGCGGTTGCTGTTGCGGTCACTGCCCTGGCGGACTGAAAGGGCGACGGCCGGTCGCGCCGGAGGGGAGTCGCTGAGCCGACCTCTATCTGGACCGGGCGGTGCGGAGAGGTCCAGATATGTCGCTTCGCGAGAAATCGAAGATTTCTCGGAGCCCGAAAATCTCCGATTTTCGGGACAGCGACCGCGAGCGGCCGAGGGCTTTCTGGGTGTTTGCGTTGCTGTCAAGAGCAACACCGTATCACCTGTTCAAACCTGCTTATAAAGAGCGGCCGGGGCTGTCGAGGAGTCTGCGGTGCCGTCGAGCCCACATCATTCACTTAAATACTATAAAAAGACCCAGACCTCCGCTGATTAGGCTCGGACAGTCATCCACCGAATCGACTCCATCAAGAACGACAAATCCGAGAAAAAACCGAATTCGCTATTCGAAAACGCCGTCGCGTTACCAGAGGACGACCGGCCAGACGAACTTGAACAGTAGCCAGATGAAGCCGGTCAGCACGACCGTCATGATGACGTTGAGAATGAGGCCGGCCCTCATCATGTGCTTCTGCTCGATGTAGCCCGAGCCGAAGACGATGGCGTTCGGCGGGGTTGCGACGGGCAGCGCGAAGGCGAAACTGGCAGCGATGGTACCGGAGACGGCGAGGAACACGGCGGCCGCGATGTCGGTGAGCCCGAGCGTCGCCGCGAAGACGCTCCCGATACCGATGAGGATGGGCACGACGATCGTCGCGGTGGCCGTGTTCGACGTCATCTCCGTGAGGAAGATGACCAGCAGGACGACGGCGGCGACGACGAGGATGATCGGGGCGCCCGTCAGCGAGTTGAACACCGAGTTCGCGATCCACTTCGTCGCACCGGTGGCGGCGAGCGCGTCGGCGAGGGCGATGCCACCGCCGAACAGCAGGATGGTGCCCCAGTCGATGTCGACGAGGTCCTCCCACTCCATCGTGTCCGAGAGCACCAGGGCGGGAATGGACATCATTCCGACCATCACGTAGTAGAGCAGCCCCTGATGACCCTTCGTGCCGAAGACGGTCATGCCGGAGCCGCCGAAGATGGTCGTGGCCCACGCGTCGGGGAGCATGGGGCCGATGAAGCTACCGAGGCCGCCGAGCACCCACAGCCCGGCCGTCGCGGTGAAGATGTACGCGACGCGGCGACCCTTCGGACTGAGGTCGCCTTCCTCTTCGAGGTACTGCTCCGCCTGCGCCCGGGCGTCGCCGACGTCGGTGACCTGGGGCGGGTACAGCTGGTAGACGAGCAGGTACCAGACGATCGGGAGCGTCACCACAACGATCGGGAGCCCGATGAGCAGCCACTGCGCGAAGCCGATCTCGTAGCCGAGGATGGCATTCAGCTGCCCAGCGAGGATCGCGTTCGGCGGCGTCCCGATGAGCGTGCCGACGCCGCCGACGCTGGCCGCGTAGGCCGTCCCGAGCAGCATCGAGATCTGGATGTTGGTGTAGCCGTCGAGGTCCGCAGCAGCCGCGTCGGCCGCGTCCGCGATGCCGCCGTCCGCGGAGACCTCCGAATCGATGTCGGCAGTTTCCGTTTCCGCGACGGCCTCGATCTCGTCGCGACCGATGACCTGTGCGAGCACGCCCAGCGCGATAGGCAGCATCATCGCGGTCGTGGCCGTGTTCGAGACCCACATCGAGAGGAACGCCGTCGACAGCATGACGGAAAGAACGAGCTTCCGCGGTGAGGTGCCCATCCTGGACATCATCTGCAGCGCGATACGACGGTCGATGTCGTACTTCTGCAGCGCGTTCGCCAGCATGAAGCCAGCGATGAACAGGAAGATCAGGTGGTCAGCGAACCCACTCAGTGCTGGGTCGATGTCCTTGTAGACCCCTAGTGCAGTGAGGACGACGGGGATCGAGAGCGCCGTCACTGGGAGCGGGAACGAGCCGGAAACCCAGAGCAGTCCGGCGAAGAACATCGTTGCGAGCGCGTACTTTCCTTTCAGAGGCAGTCCTTCCGGGGTGGGGGCTGCCGAGATGGCCGCAACGCCCAGAAGCGCGATGGCGAACACCAGGACACGCTTCCGAGCGGCCGACATGTTAGGCCGTATCATTGATACACTCCCTTCTTCGGTAGTACACGATTAATACTTTCGAACGGAGACGGGATTGCACGGCCGTTACCAGAGAGGGATAGCCGGGCCAGCAAGTCGGTCACTCCGGTGGGGAGGGCAGCTCCGCGGCCGTCGCTCGCGACTCGGCCGACTGTGTAGCTGTCGCTGGGGGCTTCAGTCGGAAAGGAGGCCCGGTCTCCGGAGTGTCAGAAGTAGTCGCTGAGCACCTCGACCTGCTCGTCCGTCAGCTCGGCCGTGTAGAGGTCGAACAGCTCGCGACGGCGCTCAAGGGAGAGACCACGGCTCCCGGATTCCAGCATGGAAATGTGCGCCTGCACCACGCCGTCGACTTCGCGCTCGACGGCTCGCTGCTCGTACCCGGCGGCTACGCGAAGCAGCCGCCAGGCCATCGGCGAGAGTTCGGTGAGGTCGTCCGGTTCCGACGTGGCCATCGACTGTCGATTGTCCACGATCTATAAAAACACACCGGCGACCCGCATGAATCTCCCCATCCCCATCGGGATCACACCAATTGTCGACCACTCGTCCGCGACGATCAATCGGTGTTGGCCATGGCGCCGCCGCCTTCGCCGTCGATCGTCTCCAGCACGTGGTCGTGGAACTGCTGGAGCACGGCCGACTCATCCTCCGCCAGCACCGTGTCCGAGGCCATCAGCGTCGCGAGCCCGAACGCGCGCGGCGTCGGCGAGTCGACGGTGTACCCCCGCACGTCCACGTCGCCGTCCTGGACCGCGGCGAGCACTTCCCGAACCCCGTCGACGTTGAGCCGGTCTTCGAGGATCTCACGGTAGGTCTCCTCCATCACGGTGAACTCCGGCAGGTCGTCGGCAAAGGAGAGCAGCATCTCGGAGGAGACCTGCTGCTGGGCCGCGCTCTTCTCGTGGCCCTTGTAGCGTTTGAGGATCATCAGCGCCCGCGTCGCGTTGATCCGAAAGTAGCGCTGGAGGAGGTCGGTGCCGTCCAGCGCGCTCCGGAGGTCGCGCTCGACGTCCTCGGGCCGGATCGACTCGAGGACGTCGACGACGTCGATCTTCCGGTTGAGCGGAAGTGAGACGGTGAACCCGTTGTCGGCGACGGCGACCTTCACGTTCGCGTCCGCGCGCTGGGCACAGCGATAGGCGACGAGTCGCGAGAGGCCGTCGTTGAAGCGGCGCCCATAGTTCGAGTGGACGTAGAAGCGCCGCCGGTACTCGTCGCGGTCGAGTTCCTGTTCGACCGCGATCCGCCCGTCCGTCGAGACGCTCTCCGGGCCCGCGTAGCGCACCTGCTCGTCGAAGATGCGCGTAATGGCCCGCACCGCGTTCTCGTCGAGGGGGAACTCGCGAAGCCAGCGTCGGACGGCGGGCGGTCCGTCCGCCTCGAGACGATCGAGGAGTTCGCGCTGGAAGGAGAGCATCTCGCGGGCAAGGTCGTACGAAAGCGGCAGGCGCTCGGAGAACCAGGAGGGAACGGTCGGGCGCTGGGACGTCCGGTCGACGTACACCTTCGCGCCGCGGCGGTACCGGAACGCGAAGCGGTCGCCGCCGAGAACGAACACGTCGCCCGACTCGAGGGTGTCGAGGTACTCCTCGTCGAGCTGGCCGACCCAGTCGTCGCCAGAACGCGTGTACACGTCGCAGGTGAACGAGTCCGGGATGGTCCCGATGTTCGTCATGTAGATGACGCGAGCCAGGCGCCCCCGCTTGCCGACGAGCCGCTCGCCGACCGGGAACTCCTCGTGGTGATGCTCGCCGTCCGGCGCGTCGTTCGCGTCGCGCCACACTTTCGCGTAGACGTGTTTCTCATCCATCCCCGGGTAGTCGGCCGTGAGGTACCGCATGAGGCGCTCGTAGTCGTCGGGGTCGTGGTTGCGGTACGGATACGCTCGCCGGAGTACCTCGCGGACCTCGCGGTCCGGTCGGATCCGGTTGATCGCCATCCCGTAGACGTGCTGGGCGGCGACGTCGGCGGCGTTCTCCGGGAGGAACACGCGGTCGACGAACCCCGCCTCGGCCTTCCGGAGCATCACTGCGCACTCGATCAGCTCGTCGCGGTCGAGCGCGATGACGCGGCCCTCCACGGTCTCGCCGAGCTGGTGGCCAGCGCGACCGATCCGCTGCAGCAGCGAGGCGACGGACTTCGGGGAGCCGACCTGCACGACGAGGTCGAGATGGGGCATGTCGATGCCGAGCTCGAGGCTCGTCGAGGTCGTGACGACGTCGAGCTCGCCGGCCTTCAGGCCGGATTCGATATCGCCGCGTCGCTCCTTCGAGAGGCTCCCGTGGTGACAGCCGGAGTTCGCCTCGTCGTAGGCGGCGAATCGCTCGCGGAGGTTGTGGAGGACGCGCTCCGCCCCGGAGCGTGTGTTTGTGAACACCAGCGTGTTCTCGTGGGCAGCGACCAGCTCGTGCAGGCGGTCGTAGAAGCGCTCCGTGACGACCTCGCCGGGCGTGTTGATGAGGTCGTCCGCGGGCGCCTCCAGCTGGATGTCGAAGTCGCGGACGAACCGTGTGTCGACGATCTCGTAGTCGCGGGGCGCCAAGCCGTCCGGGTCGCCGACCTCGCCCGCGACGCGCTCGCGACCCACCAGGAACTCCGCGACCTCCTCGAGCGGTTCCACTGTGGCCGAACAGCCGATGCGCGTCGGACTCGTTTTGGCCAGCGCCTCCAGCCGCTCCAGCGACACCGAGAGGTGGGTTCCACGTTTGTTCCCCGCCAGCGAGTGGATCTCGTCGACGACGACGTACTCGACGGACCGCAACTTCTCCTTGAACTTCGGCGAGTTGAGGAGAATGGCGAGCGTTTCCGGCGTCGTGTTGAGGATGTGCGGCGTCTCATCGAGCATCGCCTGCCGGTCCGCGTCGGAGGTGTCGCCGTGGCGGATGGCGTGTCGGACGTCCGTCCCGTGGCCGCGCTCGGCGAGGATCTCGCCGATACCGTCGAGCGGCTCCGCGAGGTTCCGGTGGATGTCGTTCGCGAGCGACTTCAGCGGGGAGACGTACAGGCAGTGGACGGCGTTGTCGAGGCCATCCGGCTGCGTGCGCTCGCGCCGGAACAGGTCGTTGAGGATGGCACAGAAGGCCGACTGCGTCTTCCCGCTCCCGGTCGGGGAGGCGACGAGGCAGTTCTCGCCCGCGTCGATGAGCGGGATCGCCTCGCGCTGGGGCGGCGTGAAGAAGCCGCCGTTGCCGGGGACGTACTCACCGAACTCGTGGGCCCACCACTCCCGGACCGCTGGGTCGAGGTGATCGAGGACGTCCGCGTCCTCGATGGCGACGGTCTCCGGGTCGTACCCGAGGCCGTCGCTCTCGGCAACGTCGCGGAGGAGGTCGCGGGCGGCTTCGTCGGCTGGCATGGAGTGGGTTCAGTGTGGGTATTCGCGCATCACGAACTCCGTTCATCCCGGCGATGCCGGGCGAATCGGTCGTATTCACACACAG
Source organism: Halopenitus sp. (assembly GCA_042219525.1). Lineage (GTDB taxonomy): Archaea > Halobacteriota > Halobacteria > Halobacteriales > Haloferacaceae > JBDGPU01. The sequence continues at coordinate 13,863 of JBDGPU010000010.1, read as the reverse complement.
GAAACCCGGGCGTAAGTGGGTTATGCCGCTCGAGGACCCATGGGGTGCGCCGGAGGCGGGCTTGGGCACCCTCGGGGCCGTTCCTGACGGGCGACGACGGGTCCCTCCCGGCCGACGCCGCCGAGGCTTTCCTTCTCGGGGGTGCCGTTTCGCCAAGCGATACCGTTAGCAATCCGGGGCGTTTGTACCGACGTATGAACTACGTCTACACCGGCGACGCGCACCATCGACTGCGCGACTCCTACGAGCGGGACGAGGAGCCATTTCCGGTCGGCACGTCGTTCGACTTCCCGGAACGCGAGGAGGGCCGCGAGGAGGTCATGCTGCTGAAACAGCTGTTCTCCCCCCGGTGCTGGAACGCCGGGTCGATGACGACGGACGCCGAGGTCGTCCGTGAGGCCCTCTCCGAACTCGGGTCGCTGTTCTGCCTCGGGGTACAGCCGTACACGGACTCGGACTGTGCCGAGCACGTTACTGCGGTCCTCGATCAGCTTCCCGCGATCCGGAACCGGCTCAAGAAGGACGTGGAAGCCGCCTACAAGGGCGATCCGGCGGCGAAGAGCTACATCGAGATCGTCCGGTCGTATCCCGGCTTCCAGGCGATCATGGTCCAGCGCGTGGCCCACGCGCTCTACGAGGAGGGAATCTCGGCGTACGCGCGGGAGCTGACGGAGTACGCCAAAACCGAAACCGGCATCGACATCCACCCGGGCGCGGAGATCGGCGATTACTTCTTCATCGACCACGGCACGGGGGTCGTCATCGGCGAGACGGCGACTATCGGCGACTGGGCCCGCATTTACCAGGACGTGACGCTGGGGGCGCTCCACTTCGAGAAGGAGGAAGACGAGCAACATAGGCTGAAGAAGAACTACAAACGCCACCCCGACGTCGGCGACCACGTCGTCGTCGGCGCCGGAACCAAAATCCTCGGCCCGATCAGGGTCGGGGACCACGTGAGTATCGGGGCGAACTCCTGGATCACCGAAGACGTCGAGGACCACACCAGGGTCTACATCGCCGACCATCCGGAGCAGGAGCGGACGAGCACGGATTGACATTGCGCTTCCGGGGCGTAGCCGTCCCGGAACGCGACGTCGACGGCCGATTCGCGAGCGACGTGGTCGTGGGTTCCTCCGCGGACGCCGGAATCACTCGCCCTCGGGTGCGAACTCGACGAGCGTCAGGTCGCGGTCGAGCTGGCAGTGGTCGTGTGGCGGCTCGCCGAGGACCTGCTGAACCTTGCGCTCCTCGTCGAAGTCGGCACCGTCCGGGACGCAGTACTGGTGGCTCGGACACTCCGTGTGCGGGCACGGGCCCGCGAGCGACGCCTTGCTGCCGGCATAGGCCTGCCGTGAGGAGATGTTCGCCGGCACCGACGCCGGTTCGACTTCGACGGCGCGGACGCCGCCGTCGTGGACGGCACAGTCCAGCGTCTGTGCGTTCTCCCGGAGGCCCGTGATCCGGTAGCGAGTCCCCACGGAGAGGTTGAGGCACTGTCCACGGTAGGGACAGCCCTCGCAGGCGTCGGACTCGCCGCGGTAGACGAACTCCCGGCCCTCCTCCGCGAGCCGGGTTCCGACGAGCGTAATGGTCGACATACGCGGAGCAAGGGGCTGGGTGGCCGTAAGGCTCCCGGCCTGTGCCCAGGGGCATCCGCAGGAGTCCGACGGGGGACCGATCCGATCCCCGAAGACACATACGACGAGCCGCCGAACTGCGAGCGAATGATCGGCGATCTCGTCGCCCAGCTGCGATCGGAGGCCCAGCGGAGCAACGAGCGACGCGTTCTCGTCCTCGAGGGCGACCGCGACGCTGGGATCGACGCTGCCTACACCGCGGTCGAGGCCGCCGAGATCGACGACGCGGACGCGACCATCGTCTCGACGCGTGAGGGGTTCCGCTTCGAGCGCGTGTCCCCACGCTCCGCGACGGAGGTGCTAGGTCGCACTCGCGACGCGGTGATCGTCGACTGCTACGACTACTTCGCGCCCAACACGCTCGGACAGGTCGTCGGCGCCGTCGACGGCGGCGGGCTCCTGATCCTCGTCACCCCCGACCTCGACGCGTGGCCGGACCGCCGCACCGAGTTCGACGAGTCGCTCGCCGTCCCGCCGTTCGACATCGACGACGTGACCGGCCACTTCCGGTCGCGCTTCGTCGATACGCTCCGGGAGCATCCGGGCATCGCCGTCGTCGACGTCGCGGTCGACGGGGACGCGGACGCCGAGCAGGACGGCGAGCGCGACGGGGAAGCCATCTCCGTCGAACGCGACGGCCTCACTGACCCGCCCGAACGCACCGGTCACGCCCCACAGTCGCCGCCGGAGTCGACGGCGTTCCCGTCGCTGGCGTACGAGGCGTGTCTCACGCGGGATCAGGCCCGGACGCTTCGATCGTTCGAACGTCTCGCTGACCCCGGCAACGCGGTCGTCGTGGAGGCGGATCGGGGGCGCGGGAAATCCAGTGCTGCCGGGCTCGCTGCCGCGTCGCTCGCGGCGGACGGGAAAGACGTGCTCGTCACCGCGCCGAACTTCCGGAACGCGACGGAGCTGTTCGACCGGGCTCGCGAGCTGCTCTCCGCCCGCAACGAGATCCGGACGGTCAGGGAGGACGGCCGCCGGTTCGAGACGGGAACTGGCGGCGTCATCCGCTTCGAGTCGCCCGCGGCCGCCGCGGAGCTCCCTGGCGATCCCGACGTCGTCGTCGTCGACGAAGCGGCGGCGATTCCGGTGACGTTACTCGAAGCGTTCCTCGCGGCCGAGTCGGTCGCGTTCTGTACGACGGTCCACGGCTACGAGGGGACCGGTCGGGGCTTCTCCGTCAGGTTCCGGGCCCGGCTCGACGAGAGCGACTTCGACGTGCAGGAGCAGCGGCTCGAGGAGCCGATCCGCTACGCGCGCACGGACCCGGTCGAGGGCTGGGCGTTCCGCGCGCTCCTGCTCGACGCCCGCCCTGCCGTCGACGTCGCCGTTGAGGACGCGGAGCCGGAGTCCGTCGAGTACCGTGAGCTGTCGACCGCGGACCTGCTGGCGGACGAGCACCTGCTCTCGGAGGCGTTCGGCCTGCTCGTGCTCGCCCACTACCGGACGGAGCCGAACGACCTGGCCCGGCTGCTGGACGCGCCGAACCTCTCGACGCGCGCCCTGCTGCACGACGGCCACGTCGTCGCCGTCGACCTCCTGGCCCGCGAGGGTGACCTACCGGCCGACCTCCGCGTGTCGATGTACGAAGGCTCCCGCGTCCGCGGGAACATGGTGCCCGACGTGCTGACGAGCCAGCTCCGCGACGAGGACGCCGGCGAGCCCCTCGGGCTCCGCACGATGCGTATCGCGACCCACCACGCCGTGCGCGACAGGGGACTCGGCACGCATCTGCTGGAGTCGGTCCACGAGGAGTTCGGCGACGAGGTCGACTACTTCAGCGTCGGCTACGGCGCAACCCCGGAGCTCCTCCGCTTCTGGGACAGGGCCGGCTACCGGACGGTCCACGTCTCGACGACCCGGAACGAGGTCTCCGGCGAGTACTCGGCCGTGATGCTCGCGCCCGCCAGCGACGCCGGCGCGGCCCTGCTCGACCGCCACGCGCGGGCGCTCCGCGACCGCATGCGCGACGGGCTCTCGGACGCCCAGCGGGACCTCGACAGCGACGTCGCCAGGGCAGCCCTTGGTGCGTGCCCAGCCGAGCGCGAGGTCGACCTGACGCCGTACGGCTGGCGATCCGTCGTCGGCGCCTCCTACGGCCCCGGGATGTACCACGCCGCGCCGGGCGCGTTCCGCGACCTCGCGATGGCGCACCTGATCGACCAGCGCGTCGACCTCTCGGAGCGCGAGGAGCGACTGCTGGTCCGGAAGGTGCTCCAGGGTCACCCCTGGGACCAGGTCGCCGACGAACTCGGCTACCAGTCGACGGGCCAGTGCATGCGAGGCCTCGGGGAGGCGGCCAAACCCCTCGTCGACGAGTACGGCAACGAGGTCGCTCGCGCCGAACGCGAACGATTTCGGGAGGACTGACCGGTGGAGGTCGTCCTCGCCGTCGCCATCGCGCTCATCGTCGCCGGCGTCGTCGGGAGCATCGTCCCCCTGGTGCCGGCGGGGCTCCCATCGCTGGCCGGGATATTCCTCTACGCGGCCTTGGGCACCGAGCCCCTTAGCGTCGGGGCGCTCGTCGCGTTCACCGTCGTCGGCGTCGTCGCCGCGGCGCTCGAACTGCTCGGCGGCCCGCTCGCGGCGCGCGGGTCGGGTGCGTCCACGCGGACGATGCTCGCGGCCGCAGGCGTCGGGTTCCTGCTCTTCTTCGTCACCGGGCCGGTCGGGATCGTTCTCGGGATGGTTCTCGTCGTCTTCTACACCGAATACGCGGGAGGCTCGCCGCCGGAGCTGGCTGCCAGACGCGCCGGCTATACGGTCCTCGGGGTGCTCGTCGCGGCCGCCGCACAGCTCGTCCTGACGCTCGCGATGCTCGGCGGATTCCTCTGGCTCGTGTACGCCTAAGATTCAGTCCCGGGTCGAGCGGCTGCTCGCCGGAAACGCGAAGTGGGTTGACGGTAACGGGTGAGTACATGGACTGCTCGGAGGAAGGCTGTACGAACGAGGCGGCCGTGCGACTCCACGTCCCCTGGAGCGAGAACCGCGCGGTCTGCCCAGCGTGCGCTCGCGGTCTCGTGCAGCAAGACGGCGTCGTCGCCGAGCCCCTATCGGAAAAGGAGGATGCCTGGCCCTGAGCGGTCGGGGAGACACGCCCCGGAAACGGGCACGGATGCGGCTCAGATCGACGTCGCCAGCATCACCTCGTCGACGTAGTCGCCGTCGATCTTGTAGTGGTCCTCACGGCGGCTCTCGGTCTCCCAGCCGCGGGATTCGAGGAACTCGATCGCCGTGTCGTTCGTCGACGGGACGCTGTTGTAGAGCTTCTCGAAGCCGTTCTCGCTGGCCCAGTCGACGCCGCGTTCCAGCAGCGCGTCGCCGATGCCGTTGTCCCGGTACTCGTCGAGGACGCCGACGGTGAGCACGGCTGTGTGGCTCAGCTTGTCGGTCTCCGGCAGGTCGAGGTGGACCCAGCCGACGACCTCGTCCTCGACGGTCGCAACGAAGAACATCCGGGAGCTGACCTCGTTGTGCCGGAGGAGGATCTCCTCGTAATCGATGAGGTCGGCGACGCTCTCCGCCTCGATGTACGCCCCGTCCTTCGCCACTTGCCGGATGACGCCGACCAGCCCGGAGAGGTCGTCCTGGCGTGCGGAGCGGATCGTGTACCGCAGGTCGCCCGCCTCGTGCTCCTCGCCGGGCTCGAAGTCGAACGCGATCTCGATCTTCCCGTCCGTCTTCCGGAGGTAGCCGTCGCGTCGCAACACGGCGAGGTGGTGCCCGAAGGCGGTCCGGTCGAAGCCGAGGGCGGTCTGAATGTCCTTCGGCTCCACGGCGCCGCGTCGCTCGACGTACTCGTAGATGTCCTTCCGGTCCCGGTCGTCGAACTCCAGCCGTGTTTCCATTTCCATGGGTAACGGTATCACGCCGCAATAGTTAAGTGTTGGTCACGATCGGGAGATATCGCCCTCTCGAGGAGTCAGATCGGAAAAATCGGTCGCCGAAGGCCGAATCACTCGGCGGGGAGGCCGACGAGCGTGGCGGCGACGTCGACGACGTCGTGGGTGTCGAGCAGCAGCTCGGCCGCCTCCCGCACCGTCGCGTCCGGGTCGGCGTCGACCCCGCGCTGGCGAGCGTAGACGACGAGCCAGTCGTTCGTCGCGCGGTGGAGCAGGTCGAGCTCCGCCTGATCGAACCTGACTGCCTCGTCGCCTGCGCGCGCCTCGACGTACACCGCGAGCACCGGCCCGAGGCCGTCGCGAGCGGCGGCCAACGGCGACAGGTCGAGGTCGACGTCAGCGTCATCGTCACTGCCGTCGCTCCCGTTCGCCGCCGTCGACTCGCGGATCTCCCGCGCCTCCGTCGCGAGCTGGCGGATCCGCGGCTCGAGCTGGGAGCTCATCGTCCAGCGTCGCGCGATGCTCGGGTCATCCTTCCTCGAACGCGACGCCCTTGCCGCCGCGTGGGTGCTCCCAGTCGGTGTCGGCGACGACCGCGCACGTGCCGCACTCGACGCAGGGCTGGGTGTCGAGGCTGACGACGCGCTCCTCGTGGCCGTTCACCTGCACCGTCTCCTCGCGGTAACAGCCGCCGCCGAAGTCGGTGGCGCTGACCGGACAAGCCGTGACGGCGACGCCGCTGGCGTCCCAGGAGTCGTCGCGCACCTCGATGTGTGGGTTGCCGACGTCGGTGTCGTACGTGAGCTCGCCGATGCGCTCCTCCAGGCTCGGCGGGATCGTCGCGTTCTCGGAATCGACCTCGCTGCCCAGCTCCTCCGCGATGACGGTCGGGAGGGTGACGTACGGCGTCCGGGTGTCCGGGATCATCGCCGCCAGCGACGGCGAGCTGTAGAGGTCCTCGAGCCGGTCGCCGAGCGCGCGCACGCCGAACCGGCCGACGGGAGAGTCGAGGACCGTGTCGGTGATGCTCTCCACGAAGCCGTTCTCGCCGAGCGCGCTGGCGACGTCGTACGAGCGCGGCCGGAGCTTGTCCATCACGCCCTCGCTCTCCAGCTTCCGGGCGTAGAGCTGGCCGGTGCCGTCCGCCGCGCCCCGCGCACGAGACTCGACGAACGCCTCCGCGGCGAGCGCGCCCGCAGTGACGGCGTGGTTCATTCCCTTGATGATCGGCCCCTGCGCCTGCATCTGACCGGCGGCGTCGCCGACGAGCACGAGCCGGTCTCGGTGCGGCGACTCGTGGGCCACCTTCTTCGAGTCGGGCACGAGCTTCGCCGAGTACTCGCGCTCGTGGTACGTCTCCGGGAGCCAGTCGCCGAGCGCGGGATGCGTGAGCAGCGCGTCCAGCAGCTCGTGTGGCTCAGCCTGCTCCGCGGTGAGGCTGTCGAGGTGGAACACGGTCCCGATGGACAGCGAGTCCTCGTTCGTGTAGACGAATCCGCCGCCGCGGACGCCCTCGAACAGGTCCCCGGAGAAGAGGTGCGCCGCGCCCTCGTCCGGGCCGACGTCGAAGCTCTCGTTCACCTCCTCGGGTGGGACGTCGACGACGGCCTTGACGCCCTGGAACCACTCCTCGGGCTCGTCCCAGTCCATGAGTCCGGCCTCCCGAGCGAGCTCGGAGTTGACGCCGTCGGCGGCGACGACGAGGTCCGCGCGGATGGGGTCGAGCTCGTCGCAGGTGACGCCGACGATCTCGCCATCCTCCCAGAGCAACCCGTTCACGCGGACCTCCGTCAGGAGCCCGCCACCGGTCTCGCTGGTCTTCTCGTGAACGCGCTCCGCGAGCCACGAGTCCATCCGGCGGCGCAGGACGGCGTCCGACCAGGCGGTGTCGTGCTCGTGGAGGTCCGTGATGTCGAACGTCTTCACCTGGCGTCCGGAGACGTTGTGGATGTGGTAGTCGGTCACCGGGCGCTCGGTGGCTTCCTCACGGAAATCGGGGAAGAGGTCGTCGATGGTGTACGGCGAGGACTCCTCGGCGTAGAGGAGCCCGCCGGAGACGTTCTTCGCGCCGGCGTCGACGCCGCGCTCGAGGACGAGCGTCTCCACGTCGTTCTCCGCGAGCGTCGCGGCTGCTGCGGCGCCGCCAGGCCCGCAGCCGACGACGACGGCCTCGTAGTGTTCGGCGGCCTCGGCGTCGGCGGAATCGTCGCCCTCGGCGTCGCCGGCTTCGGCGTCCACGTCGTCGAGTGCGCTCACTGCGACTCACCCCCGTCGGTCGCGGCCGCGAGGTCGACGTCGCCGGTTTCGGCTGCCTCGATGAATCGCGGGAGCACCTCGAAGAGGTCGCCCTCGACGAAGTAGTCACACCAGTCGTGGATGCGAGCGTCCGGGTCGGTGTTGACTGCGACGATGGTGTCCGACTCGTCGCAGCCGACCTTGTGCTGGACCGCGCCGGAGATGCCCGCGGCGATGTAGAGGTCGGGCTCGACCTCCTGCCCCGTCTCGCCGATCTGGCGCACCTCCTCGATGTACTCCTCGACGTGGGCGTCGACGTTGTACGAGCCCGTGACGAGCCCGCGCGAGACGCCGACCTCGGCGTCCTCGAAGGCGTCCGCGAGGTTGACCGCCAGCTCGATGCCGTGGGTCGGGTCCTTGCCGATCCCCCGGCCGACGGCGACGATGACGTCGTGGCCGGTGAGGTCGATGCCTTCCTCGAGGCGGTCGAATTCCTCGACGTCGACGCGGAGCCAGTCCTCGTCGAGGTCGGTTTCGAAGGCGACGACCTCCCCTTCGCGCACGGGGTCGGGCTCCGGGATCTCGAAGCTGCCCGGGATGACCGAGCCACCTTGCGGGTGGAACTCGCGGTTCGGGTTGTCGAGACAGAGGATCGTCGAGTACTCGAAGCCGGAGAAGTCCGGGCGCTTCATGTGAAGGACGCGCCGGAACGTCCGGCTGGTGCCCGGTTCGCCCGTCTTCACTGGATTGGAGATCTCGACGGAGTCGATGTAGAGGCCCGAGCAGTCGGAGGCGAGCCCGGAGTCGAGTTCGCCCTGGACCGTCGCCGAGAGGTCGCGGCCGTTGTTCGTCGCCGGGAAGAGGACGTAGCGCGGCTCGTCGTAGATCTCCCCGGTTGAATCGGTCTTCCAGTCGGCGTCCGCACGCGCCATCTCGCAGAACAGCTCGGTAAACGGCTTGTGGCGGAAGCGGTCGAGGCGGTCGTCCTCGTAGGTTACAACGTGGTCGGCGCCGTACTCGATGCAGGTGTCGGCGTGGGCGGTCGCGTCGTCGCCGATGAGCACCGCGACGACGCGCTCGTCGGCATCGAACTCCTCGTTGTACTCGTCCATCAGCTCGCGGGCCTTCCCGAGCATCTCCAGCGAGACGTTGACGAGCTCGCCTGCCTGGGTCTCGCAGTAGACCCACATGTCGCGGTAGACGCCGTCCTCGAGGTCACTGACGTACTGCTTGTCCGCGGTCGGGTGGTCGAGGTCGGGGTGTTTCTCCTCGGGCGGCAGGTCGGGTTCGGCGCCCTCATCTTCGCCTCCCCCGCCGGGACCGCCTTCGCCAGCCTCGTCTTCCGTCACGGACTCGATGCGGCTCTCGATGAGGTCGATGACGCTGTCGCGGTCCTCGCCGGCCCGCTCCTCCTCGAGGAGTTCCTCGAGCTCCTCGGGCTCGTCGATGTCGCGGACTGCGTTGCCGACGTCGGCGATGCTCATCTCGGCGAGGTCGCGCTCGTCGCCTTCCTCGTCGGCGTCCTCGTCCTCGCTGAACTGCTCGATGCGGCTCTCGATCAGCGTCTTGGCGCCGGCGCGGTCCTCTCCCGCCTTCTCGGCTTCGAGAATTTCCCGGAGCTCGTCCGGGTCCTCGATGTCGGATATTTCGGGGCCGAGTTCCGCGATGGTGTGCTCGCCTGGGTCGAAATCGGTCACGGTCAGTCACCCCCCGCGTGGGCAGTGATCTCGTCGACGACGCGCCCGAGCTGCTCCGGATCGTCGGGGTCGACGTCGATGGCCTCCCGGTCCGAGGGCGCCTTGGGGATCGGATCGACCGAGGAAACGATGGTCGGGGAGCCGTCGAGGCCGACGAAGTCGGGGTCGAGGTTCAGCTCCTCGTGGTCGACCATCGTCAGGTGGTCCTCGTATTCCTCGGCGCGCTCCTGGGTCTCCGCCCGGAGGCGCTTGTGTTCGAGCCGCTGGCTCGCGGTCCGGTAGCTCGGTTCGAACTCGGGATCGGCGACGACGACCGCAGGGAGGTCGGTCTCGACGGTCTCGACCTCCGAGACGTCGCCCTCGACGAGCCGCTTCGCGCGGAGCGTGCGCTCCTCGGGGTCGACGTCCATTGCGACGACGTGGGTGACGATGGGCCAGTCGAGACACCAGCATGTCTGCGGCCCAGTGTGGCCGGTCTCACCGTCGGCGGTCTTGAAGCCCGCGAAGACGAGGTCAGGCTCGCCGACGTGCTCGATCGCCGTCGCCAGCGTGATGGCCGTCGCCCACGTGTCGGCGGCCGCGAACTCGCGGTCGGAGACGAGCGTGAGGTCGTCGGCGTAGACCGACTCCATCGCCTCGCCGAGCACGTCCTTGTAGCCCGGTGGGCCCATGCTCATCACGCTCACGCGCCCGCCATGGCGAACTCGCGTCTGGAGCGCGGCCTGGAGGGCGAATTTGTCGTTCGGATTCATTACTGTCGGCGTCTTCCCACGCTCGAGATGACCGTCCTCGTCGAAGGAGACTTGCCCCTCGCGAAAGTCGGGGACGCCTTTCGTCAGTGCGACCATGTGCATCAATATCAACCCTCGTCAGGGGAACAGTAGTCGACCCTAATAGTCTTTTATTAGGTACCGGTTGGCGCGAATCGAGTCGTCGTCGCTAGCGACGATTCGCGATTGCTGTGACCGGTCTCAGAACCCGTGAGAGAAAGCGGCGCTACCGACGGCTCGGCTTCGAGGAGTGCGGTGCGGTGTCGTTCGAAACCGCGAGGCGCAGTCGAGTGCTCGCTCGAATCAGATCCGACCTGCGCGGCCGGGGTCGACGTCGATCGCGTCGACCGGACAGACGTCGACGCAGAGCATACAGTCGATGCACTGGTCCTCGTTGGTCGGGTTCGCCTTGATCTCGGATTCGGGATGGCCGGGCGTGTCGACCCACTCGAAGACGTCGACCGGACAGTCCTCGAGACAGGCGCCGTCGGCCAGACAGATGTCGAAGTCGACGGCGACGTGCGTGCCGCGGATCCCCTGCTTCTCCGGCGGATCGACGGGACCCCACACGGCCACGTCGTGTTCCTCACCAACCTGCTCCCGGTTTTCCTCGAAGTTCGGGTCGATAGCCATTGGTATGCACAAATTCGCCTCTCTATATTTAAATAGTCCGGGGAATAGCGGCCTGGAGTCGGTATCAGTCTCGACTATTTCCCCTCCCTCAGGGGTGGGTGTAGTAGACGACGAGGTCCTCCTCGCCGGTCGGGCCGTAGTCGACAGGTGCCGGGGCGGGTTCGAACTCGTCGACGCGCACGAAGCCGACGCGCTCGAACTGGATGATCTCGTCGGCGTCAAGGTCGGCGACGGTGGGCTCGGCGTAGCCCGTCACGTCACCCTCGATCGTCCGCATCATCGTGTCGAGGTTGTCGGCGGCTGGGACCCAGTGGACGACCGGTACGTCCTCCTCGCGCACGAGGTCGATGTCGTCGCCGACGTACTCGAAGGCGTCGCGGGTGTGGCGCACGCAACCGTACCCCTTCAGCCAGACGCGGTCGCCGTGGGCCGGGAGGTCCTGTTCCTCGATGAGGACGCCGCCGTCGACGGAGATGTCCCGCGTGCCGCGGTCCTCGTGGTCGGGGTGCAGCGGCGGGTGGCCTTCGTCGGGGCCGCCGGTGATCTGGCGCTCGACAGCCGGGGTCTCCTCGGTGTCGCGGACGAGGAAGTAGCGGTTGGCTTCGTCGTCGACGAGCTGGCGGTTGTTCGAGTAGACGGAGGACATCGCGAGGTCGACGTCGGACGAGGAGAGGCCCAGTTCCGTCATCGCGTCGACGACGGCCTGCCCGCGGATGCCGCGGCGCTGGATCGACTTCAGGGTCGGCGCACGGGGGTCGTCCCAGCCCGTAAGTTCGCCCTCCTCGATCTTCGCTTTGATCGTCGAGGTCGACATTTTCACGTCGTAGGCGTCGACCTGGACGTGGCCCCAGTGGAGCACCTCGGGGTACTCCCAGTCGAAGTAGTCGTAGACGAAGCGCTGGCGCTTGGCGGAGTCCTGCAGGTCGATGCCGCGGATGATGTGCGTGACGCCCGTCAGGTGGTCGTCGACGCCGGACTGGAAGTCGAGCATGGGCCAGCAGTCGTAGTGGGCGGCCTCCTCACGCGGGTGGGCGGCGTCGACCATCCGGAAGGCGACCCAGTCGCGGAGGGCCGGGTTCTTGTGCTCGATGTCGGTGGCGACGCGGAGCACCATCTCGCCGGCGTCGTACTCGCCGGCGATCATGGCCTCGAACTCCTCGCGGATGACGTCGGTGTCCTTGTCGCGGTGGGGGCACGGTTCCGCGTTCGCCTTCAGTTCGCGGAAATCCTCGGCGGGACACGAGCAGGTGTACGCGCCGCCCATCTCGACGAGCTCGCGGGCGTGCTCGTAGTAGGTCTCCAGCCGGTCGGAAGCCTTGAGGACGACGTCGGGCTCGAAGCCAAGGTACTCGATGTCGTCGAGGATCATGTCGTAGGCGTCCAGATCCGGGCGCTTCGTCTCGGGGTCGGTGTCGTCGAACCGGCAGATGAACTCCCCGTCGTAGCGCTCGGCGTAGGTCCCGATGACCGACGGCATCCGCGCGTGGCCGATGTGCCACGGGCCGTTGGGGTTCGGCGCCGCGCGCATGACGACCTCGCCCGCCTCGCCGTTCGGGAGGTCCGGGAGGACGTGTTCGTCCTCCTCGGCTTCCGCCTCCAGCTCCCCGACCTTCTCGGGGGCCAGTTCCTGCAGTCGCTCGCGGCGCTCGTCCTCGTCCATCGACCCGACCTTCGAGACGATCGGTCCGATGACCCCCGGAATCTCGTCGCCGTGGGGGCGGAACTCGGGGTTCTCGCCCATCAGCGGGCCCATGATTGCGCCCACGTCGGGGTCGCTGCCGTGTTTGAGCGCGTTGTACAGCGCCGCCTCCTCGGCGGCGTCCTCGACGCGCTCGCGAAGTTCCTCGTCCATACTGTATCCGTCACACCGGTCTCTTAAAAAGCGCCGCGGAACGGAAGGGGCAATGGCAGTCCGACGGGCCCGGCCGGATCGGTCGTTCCCCCGGACTGCCAGGGTAGGGGCATCCAAACGTCAGCCGTTGACACGGATAAACAGTCGAGACGTTTCACGGGGGTACCGAGGACAGAAGCGGTGAAACGTCGCGAGATTAAAACCGCTCAACCCAATATTTTCGAAATTGGCCTCCCAACGCGATAGTGCAGCGTCCCCGCGAGCCACGTCTCGCGCGTCTTCACGGGGTTCAAGCCCCGCGAGTACCTCTCCTGTCGTATGCAAACGGACCTGACGACGTCGCTGGCGACGAACTCCGGACGGGGGCGGGCGTAACCGTGGTCACACCGATGAGCGACGAGGAGCGTGACGAGGGGAACCGGAAACTGAAGGTCATCTTCGTCGTGCTCGTAACGGCCTCGGCCGGCCTGATTACGCTCCAGGCGGACGCGACGCCAGCGGAGACCGCCGCGGCGCTCGGCGCCGGGTTCCTCGTCTCGCTGCCGTTGACCTGGTACCTTTCCAGAACGCTCGCCGAATTCGGTAACAGGCCGCGGCAGCGGTAATACGCACCTTCGTGACTTCGGGAGAGAGTTTCCCGGAGCGTTGCCTGCGACCACTCCGTTCTTTTTGAGTATCAGTGCCGTCGAGCGCTCTTGATTATATACGAGAGTGACTGTCGTTGCCAGCGGCGCCACTCCGTTTGCGGGGATAGCCCCAGCCGCTGAGCGCTCACGCTTATCAACAAACGTGGCTGTCGTCGCTTACGATACCGCACGACACTTCCAGAAAGCCCCAGCCGCTGAGCCGGTCGCTTTTCGCGTGGTTTGGATGGTTATCGTCGCGAGCGCCACCACTCGGCACACCCAGAAAGCCCCAGCCGCTGAGGCGGTCGCGCTATCCGGTTAATCGGTCGTCATCGATGGCGACACCACTCGGCACCCCCAGAAAGCCCCAGCCGCTGACCGGTCGCTTACTGCGTGGTTTGGTTGGTTGTCGTCGCCGCCGACACCACTCGGTACCCTAAAAAGCCCCAGCCGCTGAGCGGTCGCTTTCTGCGTGGTTTGGTTGGTTTTCGTCGCCGTCGACACCACTCGGCACCCCCAGAAAGCCCCAGCCGCTGAGGCGGTCGCGCTGCTCGCTGCGCTCCTC
>JBDGPU010000041.1:11362-19545 GCA_042219525.1 Halopenitus sp. | reverse complement strand
GCGCAGCGAGCAGCGCGACCGCCTCAGCGGCTGGGGCTTTCTGGGCATGCTGAGTGGTGTCGCTGGCGACAGGTATCAAACAAACACTCCAGAATGCGAACGCCCCAGCGGCCGTGGCTTTCTGCGTCTACCAGGTGGTGTCGCCAGCAACGACAATCAGTCAAACGATGCAGGGTGATCAGCCGGCAACTCAGAAACCGCCAAAAGAAGCCCGGAAAATCGGAATACCAAATCGGTCGCTTCAATGAGAACAGCCAAAGACCTCACCAAGCGCCGTTATTCGACGCGGGTCATGAGCCCGAACAGCTCGTCGCGGTACTTCTTGGGGGTCAATCCGAGGTCGATGTCGACGGTCACCTCGACGGCCGAGGAGACATCTCGCGAGACTTTCCGGGCGTAGTTCTCGCCCGGATACGCACCGCCGGCGACGAGGACGCTATCCCCGTGGTGCCAGACGCCGAGGTGGCCCTTGATCGTGATCTCGTCGGCTTTGATCTTCACCGTCCGGTCGTCGTCGACCGGGAACTCGATGGGGCCGAACTTGAGGACGCCCTCGAAGTTCGTCTGCCGGGCATCCTCGCCCGTCTGGACCTGGAACGAGCCCGCATCTGACTGGCTGATCTGCTCGACGCCGGCGTTTTTCATCTGGTCTTTCAGCTGCTGGCGTGACTGGGACTCGATCTCGTCGATGATCGACTCGCGACCGATACCCGCCGGAAGGCTCGTGATGTCCGGGTCGAACGTGACCCGGCTGGCGAAGAAGGACGCCGGCGCCTCGGTGATCTGCCCGAGCGTCTTCTCGGCCAGCTGCTTCCGGAACGCCGCGTCCCCGTAGATCTCGGTCGTCGCCGTCGCCGTAAGCTTCTGCCCGGCGTACTCACGTTCGAACACCTTTCGCTGTTGCTCCCGGGCGAGCTTCCAGCCGCCCTTCTCGAGCCGGCTCTCCGGGACCTCCGGCGGACGCGCTTGCGCGCTCGCCACGCAGCCCGAAATGCCCGCGAGCCCGACTCCTGCCGCTGCCCCGATGAACGTCCGTCGATCCATGTGGGTATCATCTGCGCTCCCCACTGAAAAACATATCGCGAGGCTGAAGCATCGGCCACTCCGCAGTGGACCCTGACGAGGGGTTTTAGCCGCCACAGCACCACGGTTGCCCATGGAGTACCGGTTCGAGCTGGCGCTGTGTGCGGCCCTCGAGCGACCGGACCGGATCGTGGCTCGCCAGCTCGGCGCCGCCGTCGACGTGCCGGGGAGCCGGATCGTCGACACCTGCCTGCTGGAGCCGGGCCCCGACTTCGCGGACCGCTCGGCGATCACGCCGGACGTGATCCCCCCGGCTGCCGTCGAGAGCGACGTCGGCCCCGGCACGGCGGTCCCCGTCACGGAGGCGATCGACCGGTCGCCGGAGGCCGCCCGCCGAGTCGCCGAGCGCGCCGTCGACGTCGGCTACTTCGAGCGGGAGCGCCGCGACGGCGAGGAGTGCGTGCGCGCGACGACCAGGTATCCGGCCGACTGGTTCGACTCGGTGGTCGCCATCGAGAACAAACCGGACCTCGGGACGCCCGGCGACCTGGAGCACCAGCTCCGGTTCGACGTCGCGCTCGGGCTGTTCGAGGAGGTGTACCTCGCGACGGAATCGTACGTCACGCGCGCGCATCTGAACCGCATCCCCGACGCGGTCGGCGTCTGGCGGTTCGATCCGGGCACGGGCGAACGAGAGGTGGTCAGCGAGGCCGAGACCGTTGCGGAATCGACCGCGGTCGACGAGCCCGGGATCGAGATCCGGAACGAACACGGGCTCCGGACGGACATCTCCGTGGTCTCCGCCGCGGCGAAGGCGGAGAAGCGACGGCGGATCGCGGAGCGGGCGTACGGGCACGGCTGGCGCCCGACGCCGCCAGCCTGTGCCGCGGCGACGACGACGGCCGACGGTCGACCGTACTGCACCGAATACGACCGCGTCGTCGACCCCGGCGCCGACTGCGGGACCGACTGTCCCGCCTACGCCGCAGCCGACCCGCCCGAGACCGATCGCGAGACGCTCCGAGCCGAGCGGTCAGCCTGGGTCGCCGACGCCGACGTGACCCCTCGACGGCAGGCCGGCCTCGGGCGGTTCGTCGACGCTGAATGAGGCGGGTGGTGGTCGGGCGGGCGGCCGATCAGCCGGGAGATCAACAGCGACGGCAATCACGCATTTCCGTTCGCCGGGCGAAATGGACGCCATGTCCGACGGGGCAGATGACCTGCGGAGTAGCGACGAACTCCCGGGCCACGAACCGGAGCTGCGCGAGGACGTCCTCAGCATCGTCGAGCACAACCAGGGCTATCCCGCCTCGGGGATCGCCTCGATCGCCTCCGACCAGGGCCACGAGAAGTCGCGCATCCGCGACGTCCTGGCGGACCTCGTGGAACGCGGAAAAGTCGTGAAGGACGAAGGCCGGTACTGGCCGGCCGAACACCTCGGCGAAGAGGAGTAGTAGGCCTACAGGTCGTACTGCTCGCCGTCGACCGCGAGCGGCTCCTGGAAGGCCTCGTCGACGGGGTAGAAGTGCGCGACGTGGACGAGTCGGGTTCGGTCCGCGTCGAGGTCGGCGGCGAGCGCGACCGCGCCCTCGCGGGTCATGTGCTTGGTGCCGAAGGTGCGCGGGACGCCGTCGGGGGCGTGGTGGCGCCCACCGAGCGGATGGTGCTCACAGGCGGCCGCGGGGACGATCCCGTCCGCGAGGAGCAGGTCCGGATTTCGGAGCGCGTCGCGTGACTCCTCGGGGATGTCGTAGCTGGAGTCGCCTGTTAGCGAGAGCTTCGCCCCCGTTTCCGGGTCCTCGACGACGACGCCGTAGCAAAGCAGTGGGGGATGGTCCACCGGCACGAACTGGACCTCGAGCCCGCACGTTTCGAAGGGCTCCATGGGCGTCCGAGCCTGCACGCCGATCCGGTCCTCGAGGTAGTCGTACTTTCGGCGGATCGTTTCGGCGACGCGCTCGTCGGTCGCGGGGTCGACCTCGTTCGGCGCGTTGACGGGCAGCGCGTCGAACAGGCGGTAGGCGTTGCCGAGGCCGTCGAGGTGGTCGAAGTGGATGTGCGTGACGAGGCCGACGTCCGGCAGCGGGACGTCGTTGTCGAGGAACTGCTGTCTGAAGTCGGGGCTGAAGTCGACGAGGAGGGACTCGCCGGTGCGCTCGTTCTCGACGTGGACGGAAAAGCGCGAGCGGGAAATGCCCCGCTCCCGTGCCTCAGTGCAGGTGTCACAGTCGCAGCCGACCGTCGGCGTCCCCGTCGTATCGCCCGTCCCCAGGAGGGTTACCCGCATCTCGTCGGAACGTCGGCGTGGAGTCCCTTAGTGTGTCGGGTCACCAACGCAAACGGACAATGTCCGGTGATGGAACAGTCCGGTTACTCGTGCCACGTCTCCACGACGCCCTGCTGGATATCCTCGACGCACCCCTCACAGTCGGGATGCGTCGGGTCGTAACACGCCGGGCGGCCGTCCTCTTCGACGGCGACGGCGCGTTTCTCCGCGTAGCGACGGCAGACGATTCGCGCGTTGCCGTCCTCGTCGGTCGGGAGGTCGAACGAGTCCGCTCCACCGTCCCCGACGCTGCCGGCGTCGGACTCGGCGGCGCCGTCCTGGGCCTCGCTGTACGCCTGCTTCGCCTCCTCGTACTGGCGGCCGGCCTTCCGGAGCTGTTGGCGAATGACGCGTCCGAGGCGGTCCTCCATACCTCCGATTACAGCGCGGGCGACATAGGTTCGTCGCCGTCGACGGGCGGTCGCTCGCTTCGCCGGCGTCCAGAGCGACGGCAGCTTCCAGCCCCAGACGCGCTCGTCCGGGACCGTTGGGGTCGATTGCAAGTGGACGTCCCCTGATCTCCCAATCGATGGACGGCTCCGCATGGTAGTCCACCACACGGTGTTTCCAGGTGAAACACCGCCCGCGTGCGTCAGACGCTCGTCAGCCACCGACCGGAATGTCGGGGGCTGGGCGAATTCTCGGCCGATTTTACTTTCGCCACGCCTACGGAACTTTTTATACTACTAGGCACCAACCACCCTGTGCCTCCCACTGAACAATGACCGGAGGCAGTACACCATGACCGATTTGCGTACCCATGCGGAAGAGATCGCGGAACAGTTCTCGGACCATCTCGACGTCGAGGTCGACGAGGTCGAGGAGAAACTCGAGAACCTGGTGAACGAGTACCGGGTTCCCCTCGAGGAGGCGAAGCGGAGCGTCACGAACAGCTACCTCGACGAAGCCGACCTCGAACGCGACGAGCTCGGGCGCGGCGGCTCCGAGCAGGTGCAGGTCAACGACATCGACGAGGACGAGCAGTGGGTCGACCTGCGCGTCGAGTTCGTCGACGCCTGGGAGCCCCGCAGCGACTCCATCGCCCAGGTGGGCCTGCTCGGCGACGAGTCCGGCACGATCAAGTTCGTCGCCTTCGAGACGTCCGACCTCGAGCTGCTCGAGGAGGGCCAGACCTACGAGCTCTCGAACGTCGTCACCGACGAGTACGAGGGCTCCTACTCGGTGAAGCTCAACCGGACCACGACGATCACGGAGATCGACGAGGACATCGAGATCGGCGACAACGCCGACACCGTCGAGGGCGCGCTTGTCGACATCCAGTCCGGCTCCGGCCTGATCAAGCGCTGTCCCGAGGAGGACTGCACGCGCGTCCTCCAGAACGGCCGCTGCTCCGAGCACGGCCAGGTCGAGGGCGAGTTCGACCTCCGGATCAAGGGCGTCATCGACGACGGCGAGGAGGTCCACGAGGTCATCTTCGACCGCGAGGCCACCGAGGACCTCACCGGGATGGGCCTCGAGGAGGCCAAGGACATGGCGATGGACGCGCTCGACACGAGCGTCGTCGCCGAGGAGATGGCCGAGGGCGTCCTCGGGCGCTACTACCGCGTCTCGGGGCCGACGCTCGGCCGATACGTGCTGGTCGACGACCTCGAGGTGCCCGGCGAAGTCGATGCCGAAAGTGCGCTGATCAAAGCGAGGTCGATCTGAGATGAGCCAGAGTTCCCCTACCCGAGAAGTCGCCCGGCGCGTGTTCGCCACCGAGTTCAACGACGCCGGCTACACGTTCAAGGAGTCCGACGACGAGCGCGCGCCCGTCTACACGCTGCTCCCCTCCGGGGAGTCCGCGAACCGCGTGTTCTTCGTCGGCACCCTCACCGAGAAGGAGGACGTCGGCGAGGACGACGAGTACTGGCGCGGTCGCATCGTCGACCCGACGGGCACGTTCTTCGTGTACGCCGGCCAGTACCAGCCCGAAGCCGCCTCCACACTGCGCGATCTCGAACCGCCGGCCTACGTTGCGGTCGTGGGCAAGCCCCGGACGTACGAGACGGACGACGGCTCGATCAACGTCTCCGTCCGTCCCGAATCCATCAGCGTCGTCGACGCCGACGTGCGTGACCGCTGGGTCGTGGAAGCGGCCGAGCGCACCATCGAACGCGTCGCCGCCTACGACGACGAGGGCAACGAATACGCTCGGATGGCCGACGAGGAGTACGATCTCGACCCCGAGACCTACCGCGCCGCCGCGCTGTCGGCCCTGGAGGGTCTCGACGAGACCGACGAACTCGACACGGAAGCGCCACCCGAAGCGTAACTGCCTCCATTCACAGCGTTCGTTTTCTTTCAGAGCCTGGATAGCATTGCTTGCGACATCGATCAGATTCTCGTGAAAGCTGTATTCGTGGAGCGCTCGCGTTTATAAGCGAAATCGAGGTTCGTCGCAGGTGACACCACTCGGTACGCGTCGAAAATCTCTGCGAGCGTCCACTTTCCCTTATATATAGGATCGGCTATCGCTGCAACAGAGACCACTCAGCACGCCCAGAAAGCCCCAGCCGCTGAGCGCTCGCGCTGCTCGCTGCGCGCCTCGCCAGCTCACTCGCTTCGCTCGTTCGCTGGCTCGGTGCTTACGTCGCAGGGCATCCCGCTCAGCGGCTGCCCCTTTCAGTCCCGCCCAGGAGTGGTAGCCGGGCGTCGCTTGCGGCGGTTCTTCGGCGGTCGTCGCTCGCCGGCTGGCCGGCGTGCGGAGCGGGGCGGTTGGCGCGCGCGAGCAACGCGTGCGAGGGAGGCCGGTGGCGCGCCGATGCTGTGCGGACCGGCGCGCCCCGGCCGAGGTTGGGGAGGATTGAGGTATTGCGGTTGCTGTGCGGTCGCCGTGCGGTCGCCGTTGCCGTCGCGGTGCGGTCGCCGTTGCCGTCGCGGTTGTTGCCCTGGTGGACTGAAAGGGCGACGGCCGGTCGCGGTGTAACGGAGTCGCTGAGTCGACCCCTATCCGCGCCGGGCGGTGCCTTCGTGAGCGGAGAGAACGAAGGCCAGAAAGTCGCAGCCCGGACCCGTCCGTCGAAGACGCAACGGAAGCCCGGACCGTCTTTCGAGGCTGAGAGGCGCGGATATGTCGCTCAGCGACCGCGAGCGGCCGAGGGCTTTCGAGATGTTTGCGGTGCTGTCAAGAGCAAGACCGTATCACCTGAACAAACCTGCTTATAAAGAACGGCTGATGGCTTTCTCGACGCTTGCGGTGCTGTCAAGGGCCAAGCCCGTATTATCCCTGGAAACCAACACACAGCAAGTGACCGAGTGGTTTCAGGGGCCGACGCTGCAACCACAGTAGAGACCGAGTCAGCCGCCTGAACTCGACAAGAAACCGGATCCGATCACATCCGTCTGACAAATCCTTAAGTACGAGGCTCCGCGAATACTCGGCAATGGGCAACAAGAACAAAACCATCTCGTTCCGCGTCAACGAGGACGCGTTCGAGACGCTACGCGAGATCGCGGAGGAGCGAGACCTTTCGCTGTCGGCCGTCTTCCGCGACTACGTCGACAAGCTCGTTGCCCACGACGGACAGGTGCAGGTCGTGCCCGAGGGCGAGCTCGAGGAGATGGGCGAGGACGCGGAGTCGTTCCCCCCCAAAGTGGAGGTGCCGAAGAGCTTCATCCGGGAACACGAGCGGCTGGAGCTCGAAGCGGACCACCTCCGCGAGCAGCTGGAGGAGCACAAGCGCTACGTCAACCACCTCCGCGAGCAGCTCGAAGCGGAAGGCGACGACGTGATCCAGCTCGAGGAGCTCGACGGGGAGGTCGAAGGGATGGACGGCGATCCCGACGACCCCTCGTTCCGCCTCGGCTAACGCACCGGAACCCCTACCCCGCAGTCCGTCGTGGATAGCGAGCGGTGCTGTCGCTAGCGAGAAGCAACTGTTCTCTTTATCGGCGAGTAGCGAAACCTGAGACGCCCGTCAGCGCGTGAGTTCCTTTCGCGCGTCGGCGGCCTCGCGTGCCATCTCCGTCTCGCCGTCGACGTCAGCGAGCGCCTCGACCGCGTCGAGCTGGCGGACCGCGTCGTCGAGGAACGACCGGATGTCGCCGGTGTAGGCGTACACCATGTAGTCGTCGGTCATCACGTCGACGATGGCGTCGGGGCTGAACCCCTGCGCGCGGAGTTCCAGGATGTACGTGACGAACTTCTCCTCCGGGTGGCCGCAGTAGGGGTTGTTGTCGCAGTCGCAATCGAGGAAGTCCTCGGCGAAGTCGAGGACGCGGTCGCGCGTCGCCGAGTCCAGTTTCGTGATCCCCTCGCCCGTGAACAGCAGATCGAGCGTCGCCCCCGAGAACGCCCCTTTCGGGATCGACGTCTCGAGCTGCGAGGCGATCTGCCGATGGTTCTTCACGTAGATCTTGTCCGTGATGGCCACTGTCGACCTATCGTACGGCACGATCGGTTAAAAGGCTCCTGATGCGGTGGATCAGCTGCTGGTCACGGCGACGGCAACAGCGACGGCGGGCACTGCCGACGCCGACGGTGACAGCGACCGCGACACCGATCGCGATGGCGACGATCGCCGGACGAAGTGTCGGAGCGTCCCACGCACCGATCGATTCGTAACGTATATCAGTCGCACCCGGCTACGCTAAAACGCGTGTCCGGGGTAGGGTAGTGGACTATCCTTCAGCCTTGTGGAGGCTGAGACGCGGGTTCGATTCTCGCCCCTGGACCTTTTCCAACGACTGAAGATAAGAGTGGAAACGTCGGCAAGCGAGAATCGAACCCTGGGAGAGGCAGCCCGCGCAACGGAGTGAGCAGGAACCTCTCCCTCCGGTTCGATTCTCGCCCCTGGACCTTTTCCAACGACTGAAGATAAGAGTGGAAACG